>NZ_CP053947.1:2498956-2811325 GCF_018438165.1 Acinetobacter sp. WY4
AGCTTAAACAGGAAGACGGTATTCTAGCTATTGCTCCAGTACAAGAGTCGAAAGACGCTTGGATGCAAGCTGGTACTGCTCGCGCTGTGCTTAACAACCTTGTAAAAGGTGTTAGCGAAGGTTTCGAACGTAAGTTACAGCTTATCGGTGTTGGTTATAAAGCTGCGGTTAAAGGTGACGTTGTTCATCTTAACCTTGGTTTCTCTCACCCGATCGATTATGCACTTCCTGCAGGTGTAACTGCTGAAACTCCAACTGCAACTGAAATCATTCTTAAATCTGCTGATAAAGCAGCTTTAGGACAGGTTGCTGCAGATATCCGTGGTTACCGTCCACCAGAGCCATATAAAGGCAAAGGTGTTCGTTATTCTGACGAAGTTGTACTTCGTAAAGAAGCTAAGAAGAAATAAGGCGCGAGGTTCTTATGAACGAAAAGAAACAATCCCGTTTGCGTCGTGCGAAAAGCACACGCTTGCACATTCGTGCATTGGGTGCGACTCGTTTGTGTGTAAACCGCACTCCGCGTCACATCTATGCTCAAGTTATCTCTGCAGATGGTGGCAAAGTATTAGCGCAAGCTTCTACTTTAGACGCTACTCTACGTGCGGGTACAACTGGTAACGTTGAAGCAGCTCAAAAAGTAGGTGCTTTAATCGCAGAACGCGCTAAAGCAGCTGGTGTTACTAAAGTTGCATTTGACCGTTCTGGTTTTAAATATCATGGTCGTATCAAAGCCTTGGCTGATGCTGCTCGTGAAAACGGCTTGGAGTTCTAATCATGGCTAAAGTTGAACAAAACGAAGGTCTTGTTGAAAAGCTGGTTGCCGTTGATCGTGTAGCCAAAGTTGTTAAGGGTGGTCGTATCTTCTCTTTTACAGCATTAACTGTTGTGGGTGATGGTAATGGTCGCGTAGGTTTTGGTCGTGGTAAAGCACGTGAAGTTCCAGCTGCTATCTCTAAAGCACTTGAAGCTGCTCGTCGCAATATGATTACTGTTGACCTTGTTGATGGTACGTTACAGCACCCAATTCATGCACGTCACGGCGCTAGCCGCGTATTCATGCAGCCTGCCTCTGAAGGTACAGGTGTAATTGCTGGTGGCGCTATGCGTGCAGTTCTAGAAGCTGTAGGCGTACGTAACGTGTTGACTAAATGCCGTGGTTCTACTAACGCTGCTAACGTAGTAAACGCAACTTTCAATGGTTTGCGTGATATGACTACTCCTGAAAAGGTTGCTGCGAAACGTGGTCTTTCAGTAGAACAAATTCAAGGGTAATCAATCATGAAAACGATTAAAGTTACCCAGACTAAATCTGCATCGCACCGCTTGAAAAATCACAAGCTTAGCCTGCAAGGTTTAGGTCTGCGTCGTATTGGTCATACTGTAGAAGTGTTAGACACACCTTCTAACCGTGGTATGATCAACCAAGTCTACTATATGGTTAGTGTAGAGGAATAAGCCATGACTCTGCGTTTAAATACAATTGCACCTGCAGAAGGTGCTAAACGTGACAACCTTCGTTTAGGCCGTGGTATCGGTTCTGGCGTTGGTAAGACCGGTGGCCGTGGTGTCAAAGGTCAAAACTCACGTAAGAGCGGTGGTACTCGTCCAGGTTTCGAAGGCGGTCAAACAGCACTTTATCGTCGTTTGCCTAAATTCGGCTTCACTAGCCAATTGGCTTTGAAAACTGCTGAAGTACGTTTATCTGAGCTTGCTAAAGTTGAAGGCGACATCGTGTCTCTTGAAACTTTAAAAGCTGCGAACGTTGTACGTAAAGACATGATCCGTGCTCGTATCGTACTTTCTGGTGAAATTACTCGTGCATTCACTGTTAAAGGTGTTGCATTGACTAAAGGCGCTAAAGCTGCTGTTGAAGCTGCTGGCGGCAAAGTCGAGGAGTAATCCCCAGTGTCTATGACTCCTAGTTCTTCAGGTCATGTCAACATGATGAAAGGCCAACCATTTCATGTGAAATACCGTGAAATTATTCGTCGAATGATGTTTCTCATTGGTGCGTTGTTGGTGTTTCGACTAGGAGCGCATATTCCAGTACCAGGCATCAATAATGCTGCGTTAGAAAACTTGTTTAATGCAAACCAAGGTACCATCCTTGGTTTGTTTAACATGTTCTCTGGTGGGGCATTAGAACGAATGTCTATTCTTGCCCTCGGGATCATGCCATATATCTCTGCATCGATTATCGTGCAGTTGATGTCAACTGTGGTTCCTTCGCTGGAAGCTTTAAAGAAAGAAGGCGAGCAAGGCAAACGTAAAATTAATCAATACACACGACAAGGTACATTATTCTTGGCGCTGGTACAGGCGGTAGGTATGTGTGCAGGCCTGATCAGTCAGGGGATTACCCTGAATACTGGTTTGGCTTTTTATGTTCCTGCAGTAACCTCACTGGTTGCGGGGACCATGTTCTTGATGTGGTTGGGTGAACAGATTACCGAGCGTGGGGTGGGGAATGGTATTTCCATGATCATCTTCGCGGGTATTGTTGCCGGATTGCCTAATCTGATTATGCAATCTTTCTCATCTGTAGATAATGGCCAGACCAGCCTGATTGGCTTGGTAATTTTTGGTTTGTTGTCTCTGGGTGTTTTGGCAGCGATCGTATTTATCGAGAAAGCGCAGCGTCGTATTCCGGTAAACTATGCTCAAAAACAACAAGGTCGTCGTGTATTTACTGCACAGCAGACACATTTGCCATTAAAAATTAATATGGCGGGTGTGATTCCGGCAATTTTTGCCAGCTCATTGCTTTTGTTCCCTGCGAGCTTAGGTCAGTGGGTGGGTAGTGCAGATCCAAATGCTGGATTTATTAAGCGTAGCCTGCAAGATGTAGCATTGGTATTGTCGCCTGGTCAGCCGTTGTATTTGGTGCTCTTTGGTGCGTTAATTATCTTTTTCTGTTACTTCTATACAGCACTGGTATTTAGTCCTAAAGAAGTGTCAGAGAACTTGAAACGCAGCGGAGCTTACGTGCCTGGTATACGTCCAGGTGAGCAAACTGCTCGTTACTTAGATCATATTCTCAATCGTTTGACGTTTATTGGCGCGATTTACATCACCGTCATTTGTTTGATGCCGATGGTATTGCAAAGTTCATTTGGTATTCCATTCTATTTGGGTGGTACCTCTTTGCTGATTGTTGTGGTAGTGGTGATGGACTTTATGGCTCAGCTGCAATCACACCTTACTTCGCACCAATACGATAATCAAACGTTAATGAGAAAAACGACTGCTCATCCTAAGGGATAAGCGCACTTGAGGTTTCATCATGAAAGTACAAGCTTCTGTTAAGAAAATTTGTGGTAGCTGTAAAGTTATCCGTCGTAATGGGGTTATCCGCGTAATTTGTAGCGCAGAACCTCGTCATAAGCAGCGTCAAGGTTAATCTGATTAAGACCTGTTGATTTCTGTAGGCGAATTAGGTTATTATCCGCCCCTCAAGATTTTTGTGGGGCGGTTGATTATCTACTGCCTTTTTGGAGAAAATTGAATGGCTCGTATTGCCGGTGTAAACATTCCGGATAACAAGCACGCTGTTATCTCTCTAACGTATATCTTTGGTATTGGTCGCCATACTTCAAAAGCTATCTTAGCTGCTGCTGGTATTGCTCCAACTACTAAGATCCGTGAATTAGATGACGCTCAGCTTGATGCGATTCGTGCAGAAGTTGCTAAGGTTCCGACCGAAGGTGATTTACGTCGCGAAATTTCCATGAACATTAAACGTTTAATGGATTTAGGCTGCTACCGCGGTCTTCGTCATCGTCGCAGCTTGCCTGTCCGCGGTCAACGCACCAAAACTAACGCTCGTACCCGTAAAGGTCCGCGCAAACCTATTAAGAAATAAGATTTCTGGAAGCTAAAAGATGGCTAAAGATACTCGCGCACGCAAGAAGGTCACTCGTACCGTCTCTGAAGGTGTCGCACACATTCACGCTTCTTTTAATAACACCATTGTGACTATTACCGATCGTCAAGGTAATGCACTGGCTTGGGCCACTTCAGGTGGACAAGGCTTCCGTGGATCACGTAAATCAACTCCGTTCGCTGCTCAGGTAGCTGCTGAAGTTGCTGGTAAAGCTGCTTTAGACTACGGTTTGAAAAACTTGGACGTCCTTGTAAAAGGTCCTGGTCCTGGTCGTGAATCTGCGGTTCGTGCTTTAGGTGCAGTGGGTTATAAAATTAACAGCATTACCGATGTGACGCCAATCCCGCACAACGGTTGCCGTCCACCTAAAAAACGTCGCGTGTAAGGAGAAACATTCATGGCTCGTTATATTGGTCCAAAATGCAAACTCTCTCGTCGCGAAGGGACAGACCTGCAACTTAAATCAGGCGTTAAACCGTTTGATGTTAAGACAAAAAAACATGCGAAAGTTCCTGGCCAACACGGCGGGGCTCGTGGTGGTAAACAATCTGAGTACTCACTACAATTACGTGAAAAACAAAAAGTACGTCGCATGTACGGTGTTTTAGAGCGTCAATTTAGTAACTACTATAAAGAAGCTGCTCGTGTTAAAGGCGCAACTGGTGAAAACCTGTTGAAGCTACTTGAAAGCCGTCTTGATAACGTTGTTTATCGTATGGGTTTCGGTTCTACTCGTGCAGAAGCTCGTCAGTTAGTATCTCACCGTAGCATCACTTTGAATGGCCGTCGTGTTAACATTGCGTCTATCCAAGTTAAAGCGGGTGATGTGATCGCAGTTCACGAAGGCGCTAAGCAACAATTACGTATCAAAAACGCAATTGAATTAGCTACTCAACGTGGCATGCCTTCTTGGATGGAAATTGACCATTCTAAATTAGAAGGTACGTTCAAAGCTGCACCGGATCGTTCTGATTTACCTGCTGAAATCAACGAAAGCTTGATTGTAGAATTGTATTCTAAATAATCCTTGAGGAAGCAATATGACGCGTACTGCAAATGAGTTTCTAACTCCGCAAGCGATCAAGGTCGAAGCGGCAAGCGGGACCTCGGCAAAAGTTATTCTAGAACCATTAGAGCGTGGCTTTGGTCATACTCTTGGTAATGCTTTACGTCGCATCCTTCTTTCTTCTCTACCTGGCGCAGCTGTGGTAGAAGTTGAGATTGAAGGGGTCGAGCACGAGTACAGTACTTTGGAAGGCTTGCAGCAGGACATCGTCGAGCTCTTGCTGAACCTAAAAGGATTGTCGATTAAGCTGTTCGATCAAAATGAAGCTTATTTAACATTAGAGAAACAAGGTGCAGGCGACGTAACTGCGGCTGACCTTCGTTTACCTCATAATGTTGAAGTGGTTAACCCTGAACATTTGATCGGTACTTTAAGTGCCTCAGGCTCATTGAAAATGCGTCTGAAAGTGGCTCAAGGTCGTGGCTACGAGACTTCTGATTCACGCTTCCCAGAAGGCGAAACTCGCCCAGTGGGTCGCTTGCAGTTAGATGCGTCTTACAGCCCAATTAAACGTGTTTCATACACCGTGGAAAACGCGCGTGTAGAACAACGTACTGACCTTGATAAACTAATCATTGATCTTGAAACCAACGGTACTGTAGATCCTGAAGAAGCGATCCGCAAAGCTGCAACTATTTTGCAGCAACAAATTGCGATCTTCGTTGACCTTCAGAAAGATCAAGCACCTGTTGCTCAAGAGCCTCGTGAAGAAGTTGACCCAATCTTGCTTCGCCCAGTAGATGATCTAGAGCTAACTGTTCGTTCTGCTAACTGTTTGAAAGCAGAAAACATTTACTACATTGGTGATCTTGTACAGCGTACCGAAGTTGAGTTGCTTAAAACTCCTAACTTGGGTAAAAAATCGCTTACTGAGATCAAAGATGTTCTGGCTTCTAAAGGCTTACAACTCGGCATGCGTTTAGAGAACTGGCCACCGGCTAGTCTCCGTATGGACGATCGTTTCGCCTATCGTAGCCGTTAATTAAGTAGGACTATCACCATGCGTCATCGTAATAGTGGTGTGAAATTAGGCCGTACAAGCAGTCATCGTAAAGCGATGTTCCAAAACATGGCTAACTCTTTGTTCGAGCACGAGTTGATCAAAACAACTGTGCCTAAAGCAAAAGAGTTACGTCGTGTAGCTGAGCCTTTAATCACTTTAGCTAAAAACGATACAGTAGCAAACCGTCGTTTGGCGTTTGCTCGTACTCGTTCAGCAGCAACTGTTGGTAAATTATTTACCGTTCTTGGCCCTCGTTACAAAGAGCGTAACGGCGGTTATCTACGTGTTCTTAAAGCGGGCTTCCGTGCAGGTGATGCTGCACCGATGGCTTACGTTGAGCTAGTAGATCGCGAAGTTAACTAATTTCGTGAAGAATAACGCAAGTTGTTCGAAAAGGTCGGTTGAATAAACCGGCCTTTTTTATTGTCTGTATATTTTAATTTAGAGTGATTCAGTTTCAGATAACTGATCTGGCCTCAAAAGATAAAAAAATAGTGGCTTTTTAATTAACTTGACATTGTGTATTGTCAGTTTTGTGATTTAATAAAAACAGATAGCATCGCTTAGGTAAAAGAACAACATGGAAAAGCAGGTAGATATTTTAATTGTGGGTGCGGGGATCTCGGGGATTGGTCTGGCAGCGCATCTTTCTAAACATTGTCCAAAACGCTCTTTTGAGATTATTGAACGCCGCGAAAGTATTGGCGGAACGTGGGACCTGTTTAAATATCCGGGGATTCGTTCTGATTCGGATATGTCGACTTTTGGTTTTAATTTTAAACCCTGGAAGAAAGAAAGCGTGCTTGCCGATGGCGCATCTATCAAAAATTATCTGGCTGAAGTGGTGGATGAGTTTAAGCTACAGCCGAAAATCCATTTTCAGCATCGGGTCTTAAGTGCCAATTATGATTCTACAACCTGCAAATGGTCAGTAGAGATCGAGGATGCACACGGTAAGAAGCAGATCTGGATCGCCAACTTTGTACTGGGTTGTACCGGTTATTATAATTATGATCAGGGTTTTCAGCCGGAGTTTCCAAATCAAGATGCATTCAAAGGTGAATTTATTCATCCGCAACATTGGCCGGAAAATTTAAACTATAAAGGCAAAAAAGTGGTCATCATTGGCAGTGGTGCGACCGCGATTACCTTGGTTCCTGCGATGGTCAAAGGTGGAGCAGGGCATGTCACCATGTTGCAACGTTCCCCAACTTATATTGCCTCTGTACCCTCGGTCGATTTTATTTATTCAAAAATGCGTAAATATCTGCCCGAGGAGGTCGCTTACAAGCTGACACGTGCGCGTAATATCGGCATGCAGCGCGGGATTTATGCTTTGGCACAGAAACAGCCAAAATTATTAAAATCGCTTTTGCTTAAATCGGTGCAACTTCAGCTAAAAGGTAAAGTGGACATGAAGCACTTTACCCCGAATTATGAACCTTGGGATCAGCGTCTGTGTGTGGTGCCAGATGGGGATCTGTTTAAAATTTTACGTGAAGGGCAGGCATCAGTTGCAACGGATCAGATAGAAACCTTGACCGAAACGGGAATTCAGCTGAAATCAGGTCAACATCTGGATGCTGATATTATCGTCTCTGCCACCGGTCTGAATATTCAAATTCTTGGCGGGATTCAGGCGACGATGGATGGTCAGCCTATCGATACCTCACAGCATATGTTGTATAGAGGCATCATGGTCAGTGATATACCGAATATGGCGCTGATTATTGGCTATATCAATGCCTCCTGGACGCTTAAAGTCGACATTGCAGCTGAGTATGTTTGCCGTCTGCTGAACTATATGGATCAGCAAGGTTATGCGCAGGTGATTGCTCAGGGAGATCAGAGTGAATTGCTTCAGGATACCGTCATGGGTAGTCTTAGTTCGGGTTATATTGCCCGAGCTGCAGACGTGATGCCAAAGCAGGGTAAACATGCTCCATGGAAAGTCAGCAATAATTATCTGGCAGACCGCAAGGAACTCAAGCAGGCTTCGTTTGAAGATGGGGTGCTGAAATTTAGAAAAAACAGCAATGCTTTAAAGCATAAACCGCGTTTGGTCTCTTAAATTTATATTTTTGCATACAGAAAAAGGAGTCCTGAGAGACTCCTTTTTTATGCATCCATTTTAAAGTGAACGGGCGATGAGTTCTTTCATAATTTCATTGGTACCCGCATAAATCCGGTTGGCACGGTTGTCGATATAAGCCCGGGCAATTGGATATTCCAGCATATAACCATAACCACCATGCAGTTGCAGACATTCATCTACGACTTTGCTGTACATTTCTGAAATCTTGTATTTGGCCGCAGCAGCGGCATCTACGCCTAATTCGTGCTTGAGTTGCAGCTGCATACAGCGATCCAGATAAGCGCGGCACACATCGATCTCGGTACGTAGTTCTGCCAGTTTAAAACGGGTATTTTGAAAATGGCTGATGCTCTTGCCAAATGCCTGACGTTCCTTGGTATATTTCACTGTATGGGCAAAAGCGGCTTCAGCGCCTGCCTGACAGATAATCGCCACAATCAGGCGTTCCCAAGCCAGTTCTTTCATCAGCATCATAAAGCCCATGCCTTCCAGACCGAGCAGGTTTTCTGTGGGTACCCGAACATTGTCAAAGAACAGTTCGCAGGTATCCTGACCTTTCATGCCAATTTTATTCAGCGGCTTGCCTTTACTAAATCCGGCACGCTCTGCTTCGACCATAATCAATGAAAGATTGGCTGAACCTTTGTCATTATTGCCGGTTTTACAGACCACAATCGCCATGTCACAGAGATAGCCATTGGTAATAAAGATTTTGGAACCATTAATCACATAGTCATCGCCATCGAGTACTGCCGAGGTACGCACTGCTTGCAGGTCAGAGCCAGTTCCCGGTTCGGTCATGGCAATCGCGGTGACGACCTCTCCAGACGCCATTTTCGGTAACCATTGTTGTTTTTGAGCTTCATTACCAAAATTCAGCAGATAATTGGCAACAATATCTGAATGCAATGAAAATCCAGTCGCTGAATCTCCGGCATAGGCCTGTTCCTCAATCAAAATCATGCTATACAGCCGGTCTACGCCAGAGCCGCCATATTCTTCGGGCATGGTAGCGCAGAGCAATCCAAGCTCACCGGCTTTATTCCACAGCTCTCGATCTACATGCTGTTGACTTTCATAACGCTCGGTATGTGGAATGACTTCTTTCTCATAAAATTTACGTACCGTCTCGCGAAAAGCATCATGTTCGGTACTAAAGAGTTGGCACGGCAGCATCGGGGCAAGTGGGCGAATGGCTGCAGATTGCATCTTGTTATTCCTTATTTTGATTTGTTTGGTTTAACTTAGGTCATGCCAAGATCAGCAGCAATGAGCGGAATGTTCAAATGACTTAAATCTGCTGATGCTTTTGGTCATTTCTATGAAATCCCTCGAAATTCAGCCAGCGCTTCAGGTAAACTATTTGGGTTTATAACGAGTTGGGGAAATTCGATGACTGATGACATCAGCTTAGAAGAGCGCAAAGTGATTTATCGTGCGCGTCGTGGTCTAAAAGAACTGGATGTATATTTTGATCCCTACGTAAAAAACCATTACCTGAGTGCTGAGCCTTTCGAAAAACAGATGTTTGCAGAGCTGGTTGAGCAGGAAGACCCGGATTTACTGGACTGGTTTATGGAAGTGTCTGAGCCACCGCGTCCTGAACTGAAAGATTTTATCAAGAAGCTTAAATTCTACGTTCATGGATAATCGTTGCTTCAAGCTGAAACGCAGTCTGTGTGCATTGGCGTTTCAGCTTTTTATTTTTGCACTGCTGATGTATCTGTTGTATCAGTTATTACCGATTGCACTTTGGGCAGTGTGCGCTGTCATAGGCTTGGTGATTTATCAGCTGTTTTACCGCAAGACACCACAGATTGAGCAGTTTGAATATCTGGATGGACGTGAATGGTCATTGACTACCAAAGCACGACCGACCCGTCGGGTATGTATTAGTCACGTAATTGATCATCAGGCGTATATTGTGGTGTATTTTCAGCATGCCAAGGCGCGACCTTTATTGATCTGGTGTGATCAATTGCCCTTCAAACAATGGAAATCCTTAAAATTATTGACTAAATTAATTTAGTTGTAAAACAAACGCATTTTAATGATTTAATTAAAATGCTCATAAAACAAATATTTAGACCAAATTCCTATTTTTATTGTCAGACAGAAATCAAGGTTAATCCATGACTTAGAGAAATTGTCTGACAATTTATTCCCTATGTTTTATTTTTAGCCTGTACATTTAACTCACCAACAGCAACTACGGGAGACCTTAATGGAATTTCCAGTATGGATGTTTCTGATCGTAGCGATTGTTTTAACGCTGGTGATCGGACGACTCGGGACAGTGTTGAAGGATAAATTTTCATCTTAATCAAGCAGGGTTTATTATTTTTCTGCTTGTACAGTTAATAAGTAGCATGTGCTGAACCGTCGCAATGCTACTTTTTTTTGCCCAAAATTTGGTATTCTTCTAAATACAGTCAATTGCAGCGCGGCTATTTAATGGCAAAGTGTCTCGTCTAAATTAGAGTAAATACTCTTTTATTCACAAAATGCTTCTGATATCTTTAGCAGAAAGATGGACATAATCACAATTATAGAGGACAGGAAAATGTCAGACGTCCGTAAAATATGCCAAGGTATGGCGACCATTGCAATAACAACAACAGTTTTGACGGGGTGTTCTCAGGTCATTAAAACCGGTGCCAATGTTGCACTGGGTTTCACCGAAAACCATATTGTACCGCCGATTTTAGCGATGGATGATGCTGAAATGGTGTGTAATTCAGGGAATTCTTTAACGCCGGCCATTATGGCGACCAAAGAAATGGGGGCGGATCCAACACGGGTGGCCGTGCTGATGTATTCGGCTGCCGGTATTTGTGCCGAGCGAAAAGCGCTGGAAGCCGAGTTACGCTATTTACGTGCTTCAAAAACCAATCAGGTGGCAGAAGCTCAAGATGCCCGAATCGAGCAGAAGCGCTGGGCGGCACTGGCAGCACAGCGTCAATATACCGGTTATCAACTGTTCCAGAGCCGTTATGAAAAGAAATACCAAAAAGCCCTGGGTGAAGAATGCCCACGCATGAACAGTGATATCGAGCAAACGGTTTATCTGTTGGGTATGCTCAGTGGCTTGCAGGCCATGACCAATGATATTAACTCGGGTGGTGCAGTGCATGTACCGAAAGATATTGCTGCCGTGGTCGAGCGTGGCATGGTGTGTCTGGATAACGCGAAATTCTGGGGTGCGCCGAATGCCACCCGTGCGGTGATCTGGACTTTGTTGCCAGGCGCAGGGGAAGGCAAGCCTGACCCTTACCAAACATTAAAACAATCTACACAAATTGGTGAGCAAAAAGGTGTACGTTTATCTCATGCCTTGTATGCCGTAGCGGCTCAGGCCAGTGGCGATGATGCCAAAGTTCGGGATGCCTTGAAAACCTTTGCTCAGGCCCGTACGGAGGAAAAACCGGTAAATCCGCAATTCAAGCTGATTGACAGCATGGCCGCGATTATGGTCAGTGGCATATCAGATCGTTACTGGACAGAAAATACTGGTATACGTAGTGGCGATGATGGC
The DNA here is from genome assembly GCF_018438165.1 of Acinetobacter sp. WY4. Lineage (GTDB taxonomy): Bacteria > Pseudomonadota > Gammaproteobacteria > Pseudomonadales > Moraxellaceae > Acinetobacter. The sequence continues at coordinate 2,510,542 of NZ_CP053947.1, forward strand.
ATGCAACGTTTCTGGGATGAATCCGACAGTTCTTCCGAGCTCGATGATCTGTTCAGTGCGGATCTGTAATGCAGATACTATGCATGAAGCTTCAGGGATGAAGTCAAATTAGATGGTCAGGGAGGACAACAGGCCGATGCTAGATCAACATTTTCGACGAAAAATTATTTTTCTAGCGGCTTTTGTCTCTCTCTCTGCATGTCTGCAAATTTTTCAGGATCATTTTATCTACTGGCAAGAGAGTCTGCTGGGTGAATTCTGGCGACTCTGGACAGCACACTGGGTACATGTGAGCTGGATTCATTACTTTCTAAACATTCTCGCCTTTATCTGTTTACCTTTCATTTTTCCACGCGCTACCGTCTGGCATTTCTGTGCCATTTTGCTGATCTTGCCACCGTTGATCAGTTTAAGCTTTTATTTTTTCTTACCCAATATTGAAGCCTATGCTGGCCTGTCGGGCGTGCTGCATGGTGCCTATGTCGCCGTAGCCTGTGTACATTTGCTGTATAAGCGGGAACGCGGCTTTGCGGCGCTGGTATTATTTTTGATTTTTGCCAAACTGGTCTGGGAAAACACCATTGGCAATGTCGGAACGGCGCAGCTGATCGGTAGTCCGGTTTTGGTTGAGGCACATTTACTTGGGGTGATTTGGGGCGTGATTCTGGCGCTGATCTATATTGTGAGCAATTATTTTCGGGATAATTAAAGTGCAGAGATAAATAATTTACTTGGCAGAAAATACAAAAAGAAAATATAAATTGTCATTTTTATTGTGCCAATTTTCATGCAAAGTCAAAACATAGAATAAAGATCCTGACCTTTGAAAAGGAATTTTCTAGGCAGAAGGGAAGATCAGCGTCCTAGACCAAGCATCAGGCCGCTAAAATAAAAATAGGAATACACATGCAAAATAATGATCAAAACAGATCAGGATTAGGTCTGTTGCGTTATATATGGACAGAGTGGATCTCGACCTTCGTCGTGCTGGTTTTACTTTTGCTCACTTTGATTATTGGCACCGGGGAAATGATTCACGGTCAGTTGCTGCGTATGGGGGAGCGTATTTACGGCGATCCGGCAACAGGAATGCAATATTCATTTTTAAGGGCTGAGCCGACGCGTCCACAATGTGAACGCAATATTAATGTTGATCAACGCGTTCAGCAGCAGATAAAAGCCGATGCAGCCGATGAATATGCCGACTTCTTCGGGGTGCGTGCGGAAGCGGATGTCCGTGCTGCGGTGTTACAGGCACAGCAGGTCTGTGAAGAATCCTACCTGTTTTATGATAAAGCCATTCAACATGTGCAAGCTCATCCAAGTATTCGGGCTTATCGGACGTTTGAAACCTCTTTTTTTGGAATCTTCAAGTTTGGTACGGAAAACCGGGCTTTGCTTCTGGTCATCATGGTGGTCTTTGCTGCGATCAGTGCCACTCTAAAAACCCATCATATTGGCTTACGTAGCCCGAGCACGCGTATCGACTTTAAAGTTTATTCGGTCGCCATGCTGGTCGCTAATGCTTTCCTGGCATTTTCATCCTATAGCCAATATCAGTCCGTATTGAACTCGGGCGTGCCGATGGGGGAGATGAAGTACATCTACTGGTTGTGGATGATTCTGTTCAGCACACTCACCTTGATCAGCCTGTATCAGGTGATCAAACAGCCAAAACCAACGCGCGAAGGTGGCAGTTTTGGTCTGGCCTTTTTGAGTGTGCCGCTGTATGCCTATATGGCCATTACTACCGGAATAAATTTCACCTTTTTTATGGACTATCCAATGGGACAGGGGATTTACCTCGGTCAATTGGTAGAGTTTTCCAGTATTTTCCTAAATCTGGCCTTGTTTATCTGGGCCGGTATGTTGCTTAAACAGACCCGTGTCGTGGACATGTTCCTGAATATTCTGCGTCCATGGAATCTGGCCCCTGAAACCCTGACCTGGTTAATCTTGCTGGCAGCTGCATTACCGACCGCCTATACCGGAGCATCAGGGATTTTCGTAATTGCCGCAGGTGCGATTATTTACAAGGAAGTCTGGAATGCGGGCGGACGCCGTCAGTTTGCATTGGCCGCCACTGCAATGTCTGGTTCACTGGGCGTGGTTTTACGTCCTTGCTTGCTGATTGTCGTTGTGGCATCACTGAATAAAGAAGTGACCACCGACTTACTCTATCACTACGGGATTTATGTCTTCCTGCTCAGTTCGACTTTATTCCTGGTAATTTCCCTGTTCTTTGCAGAAAACAAATTCCGGATTGCTGCACCTATTGTGGCTGCTCCTCAATCCGGTCGCGCCTTCATTGCGATTATTCCATATATCGTGATTTTCATTCTGATCTGGTTATTCTATAAATATGCCTTGTCGACTGACCTGAATGAATTTACCGCACCGGTGATGATGCCAGTCATTCTGCTGATGATTGTCTTGTTCGACAAGTTGCGTCATGAACCTGCGCCGTTGCCGGCAGTGGGGCATTGGGATGAAACTTTGACCGCAACTTTAAACTCAAGATCGACACCTGAACTGGCAACAGCCGGTGCTGCGGCCAATGCAGAATATCGTGAAGCTGAACATAGCGAACAATCAGGCAAAGAACTGGTGGTTGATCATGCTGTGCAGCGCTCAAAGGCGACCGAAATTTTACGTCAAGTCGGTTTCTGGAAGTCTATGCATATTTCGACCAGTGAGACCGTGGGGCATATTGGTGCCTTGGTCATCCTGATGGCACTTTCGGTGAGTGTGGGTGGCTTGCTGGAACGTATGGAAATTATGGAAGCCTTCCCGACCGACATCAGCAGTACCATTCTGGTGATTTCCCTGATTGTCGGCTTGATGATTTTTGTAGGGATGATCATGGATCCATTTGGCGCGGTGATTCTGATCTCGGCGACCGTGGCTCCAGTGGCCTATCAATACGGCATTCATCCAGTACATTTCTGGATGATTACCCTGATTGGTTTTGAGCTGGGTTATGTGACGCCACCGGTTGCGCTGAATCATCTGCTGGCCAGACAGTCGATTGGCGATGCCGAAGTGGCCGAGGCGGATGCAGAAGTACGACACTTGTCTTTCTACTACCGTTATGAACGCTGGATTTTGCCGGTGATAGTATTGCTGCCTGCGATGCTGATCATTGCCTATGTGCCTTATATCTTTAAGCTGTTCGGCTGGTATCAATAAGAGAAAAGCAATAAAAAAGCACCTACGGGTGCTTTTTTATTGTATTTAATTTGAATTCTTTGATCAGATCTTCGATGAATTCAAGCGCTTTTGCAGGATCGGACTACACAGTAGAATCGCACAGAAAATCAGCCCCAGCCCAATCAGGCTATAAAGGTCTGGAACTTCCTGCCAGAACAGAAAGCCCCACATGCCGGCAAAGAAAATCGCCACATAGTTGACCGGTCCAATCTGTCCTGCCGGAGCCAGCTTGTAGGCATTTGACATAAATAGTTGGCTGAAATTGGCCAGGATGCCGGCAGTAATCAGATAGCTGAGTTCTGTCAGGGTATAAGGTCGCCATAGCCAGAACATCGGAATCACTGAAATCAGGGTGCCAATAAAGCAGAAATAAAATACGATTTTTTCCGGAGACTCGGTTTTAGTCAGTGCCCGAACCGTGACAAAGGCCATCGCCGCCAGAAAACTCGCACTCAAACCAATGACCGACATCAGGTTAATTAGACCCGAATCCGGTTTGGCAACACAGAGTACCCCGACGAAACCAATCAGAGCTGCGGCTAACATGCTTGAGGTAATTTTTTCCTTGAGAAATAGCCAGGCAATTAGTGGAATAAAAATCGGGGAAGAATAGGTGAAGACCATGGCATTGGAGAGTTTTAAATGTGCGATGGCATAGAAAAAGCCGTACATGGCAGTCAGGCCGACCACTGCACGCCAGGTGTGCATACACAGCTTTTCAGTTTTGAAAAAACCAATGCCTTTATTGAAAATGAAAGGCAGGAAAATAAAAAGCCCAACAAAATTGCGAAAGAAGACCACGGTGGCATTATCAACTGTTGCCGAGGCATAACGGATACACACGCCCATGACTGAAAAGAGAAAAGCAGAGCAGGTCAGTAACAGAATGGCTTTAAGCAAATGCGGAGCGGCTGGGGCGGACATGAAAACAACTGAGCTAGAAGATCTGACGATATTCTAGCTGAAATGCTGTCGAGATTTACTGGCTTTGAGCAAGTTGTGCTTCAAGTAACTTGATCTGTTCCTCTTTCAGTTGAATCAACTGGTCGGCATCGCTATGCTGCGCATCCAGTGTGGCTTTTTGTTCATTGAGCTGAACTTGGATGTCATCTAATTTAGCCACTTCTTCTTTGGCCAAACTGGCATTCTCCGGCACTGGTGCATCTAACAGCTGATTTGATACCAGTGCTTTAGCTTCGATCGTCTCAGGTGCTTTCGCTGCCGCCGTATCTTCTTCAGTTTTCGCCGCAGGTTTTGCTGCCGGAACAGCCGCGATATCTTCCTGATGTATGCGTTCCGCTTCACCGGAAGAGGCATTCAACCACTGATATAGCCATACCAATGCAACGACAGTAACTAAAGCCCCCATAATCCCCATTAAAAGTTTGGGGTTATTTCTTTGTTCTACTGACATAGCTTGAACCTTGATTTTTATTTTACTGAACGAGGTTTAAACTGAATCACGCCAACTTCATCTGGAACAGCTGGTGTTTCTGGTTGATCAACATGTGTGGGACGATTTTCTTCATAACCACATTCAATACATTCGATCCATTCATCTTCACCAGAGGTCAGCATGACGACGCGATCTAACGCCTGACATTTTGGACATTTTGCGCCTGCAATGAAACGACGTTTAATGGTCATCATACTCACCTTGTGATCAACTTAAAAAGCTAGTTTAAGCGTTTTTAGAGGGGTTCGTCCAACCTTGATGACGCAGCAATGCATCTATTTTTGGCTCGCGTCCGCGGAAATTGATAAATGCGTCAAGTGCTGTGTCTTTTCCGCCAACTGCGAGGATATTTTCCCGAAACTGCTTTCCGGTAGTGGTATTAAAAATACCTTCATCTTCAAAGCGGTCGAAGGCATCACTGGCCAAAACTTCGGCCCATTTATAGGAATAATATCCCGCTGCATAACCACCGGCAAAAATATGACTGAAGCTGTGCTGGAAACGGTTATAGTCGGTGGTCGGTAGAACCGCATATTTTTCACGGATCTCATTCAAAGTAGCCTGAACCTGTGCTGCATTTAAAGCCGGATTGGCTCGGTGAATACTCAGGTCAAACAGGGCAAATTCAAGCTGACGCAGGGTTTGCATGCCAGACTGGAAGAAACGTGCATCCAGCAGGGCTTTCAGCAGTTCAGCCGGCAAAGATTCTTGGGTTTCTATGTGCTCGCTGAGCAGATCCAGACTTTCCTGATCCCAAGCCCAGAATTCCATAAATTGGCTTGGCAGCTCGACCGCATCCCACGCCACGCCATGGGTACCTGCCACGGCAATATTGTCTACTTCTGTCAGCATATGATGCAGGCCATGACCAAATTCATGGAACAAGGTGATGACTTCATCATGGGTCAGCAGTGCAGGGCGATTGCCGACAGGTGGAGTAAAGTTACCGACCATATAGCAAATCGGTTTTTGCAGGCCATCACTGGTCTGCATACGGGAACGGAAACCGCTCATCCATGCACCGCCACGTTTGCCTTGACGTGCATACAGGTCAAAATAGAAACCGCCAATCACCTGACCCTGATCTTCTAGTTCAAAATAACGTGCATCTGGATGCCAGACAGGCGCTTCACGTTCAATGACTTGAATGCCATACAGGCGATTGACAATACTGAACAGGCCTTGCAGGATTTTTGGTGCAGGGAAGTAAGGTTTAAGCACTTCCTGTGACAAATTAAATTGCTGCATTTTCAGCTTTTCAGAATAATAGCCACTGTCCCACGGTTGCAGATCACGGATGCCATCTTCAGCAGCAATCGCTTTCAGTTCTGCAATTTCTTTCTCTGCTGGCGCGCGGGCATGCTCTGCCAGATCACGCAAGAATTCGTCTACGGCCTCTACACTTGGTGCCATTTTGCTGGCTAAGGACAATTCCGCATAATTATTAAAGCCAAGCAGTTTTGCCATTTCCAGACGCAAACTGAGAATTTCTTCGATCAGTGCAGTATTGTCAAACTCGCTCTGTTCAGCCTGATCTGACGCACGCGTGGTATAAGCTTTATAGAGTTCTTCACGCAGAGGGCGATTTTCTGAATGGGTCATGATCGCCAGATAAGACGGGAAATCCAGCGTAGCCACCGGTTGATCCAGCTCACGTTGCTGACCATATTGTTTTAACAGCTCAATATTATTTGAAGATAGACCCGCTAACTCATCTTCATTCAGCGGTCTGAAATAGGCCTGAGTCGCATCTAGCACATGGTTGGAGAAGTCGGAAGATAATTGGGACAGACGTGCCGAAATTTCCGCATAACGTTTTTTCGCTTCACCCTCTAACGCCACCCCAGATAATTTAAAGTCACGTAAGGCCAGTTTAATGGCGCTTTGCTGCGCTGCCGGCAGTTCACTATAAATCGACGCATCATAAATATGCTGATAGGTCTGATACAGCGCCGTATGTTGACCCAGTTGCGTATAATATTCGCTAAGACCCGGTAAAAGTGCTTGGTAGACATCACGGGTTTCGGCATTGTTCATCACGGCATTTAAATGTGACAAGATGCCCCAAGACTCACTCATATTGTTTTCAAGCGTGTCGACATGTTCCAGAGTAGTCAGCTGCTCCTGTACTGTAGTAGGCGTTTCGGTGAGGTCATTCAGGAACTTTTGCCCTTCAGCGATACAGCTTTCAATTTTTTGTTTTAGCTCAGCCAGCGTAATCTGATCAAATTGTGGAACAGGCAAAGTTGCCTTTTCTAAAGTCATGTCGGTCTGCCGATTTATTTCCTATGTTAAATCTAGATGTAGGGGTTATGAGCTAGGAAATCAAGCTATCTACAGTTTTTTCTCGATCTTTTGATTTAAGGTTGTTAATGATTTATTGATATTTTTTAATTGTTCTAATAATCCTCCATTGGATGCTGGAAGTGATTCTAATTCATTTATATCAATTGTAGAGATGTCAGTGATTTTTGTTTTCCAAAGATTCAAAGGGTGTTTATACAAATATGTAATAGTGAATGTTATAGGGGAATTATCTAATGAATCTTTTAAGCCCCCATATTGCCCCCAATCGTATATATAGCTCTGATTTGGTGGGAATACTTTGACTCCATTTTTAAAAATACCAGTTTCAAAATCTTGTTTTTCAGAATTTAATTTTTCAATTCCAAATGCCGCGCGAGGGATCGGTCGATCACTAGATATTTTTACATTATGAGCGATGGACTTTCCAATATTTTTAACATGAAGTTGGATTACGGATTCTTTCCCATAATGAGGGGTAGCAAAAATAATAATTTGTGGTTGCTGATCGGACTTAAATACTGCATAGGTTACGAGCAGAGCCATAAGAGAAATGATTAATGTTAGAATATTAATAACTTCCAATTTATAATTCCTTTTTTATTTCTAGTTAGTATCTTGATTATAAATAAAAAAGAGCGCCATAGCGCTCTTTTTAAACTGTCAAAAATTATTCAGTCTTGGCTTTTGCATTCGACTTTTTCTTTTTGACCTTGGCCTTTTTCTTTACTTTATCTTTAACCTTTGCTTCAGACTTTCCTGCAGATGGTTTAGCAGACTTTTTACTGTAAGAGCTGGGTTTTCCTTTTCCTTTTTTGCGTCGTATGGGCTGTTCTCCATCAGCGCTCAAGTTGGATTTAGATTCACGTTCATTGTTGCCGAACACTTCTTCGGTTGCTGCTGGACGTGATACTGGTTTTTTCTCACTCACGCGCGGTGCACGGGCACGAACTGCACGGCCGGCATGACTGAGTTGTTGCACCAGTTCAAAGTCGATCTTGCGTTCTTCCAGATTGACGCCGGCAACCTTGATTTTGACTTCATCGCCCAGACCAAAGACCTGACCACGGTTCTGGCCGATCAGATTCTGGCTACTTTGATCAAAGACAAAGAAGTCATCACCTAGCTGGCTGACATGCACCATACCATCGACATAAAGGTCTTTTAGCGTCACGAACAAACCGAATTCTGCCGTCGCACTGATAATGCCGACAAATTCTTCGCCCAGATGCTGCTGCATATAATGGCATTTCAACCAGGTCGTGACCGAGCGTGATGCTTCATCTGCACGACGTTCTGTGGCAGAGAAATGGTCACCAGCCTCATCTAAAGCACCACCTGACAGCGGAGATGGCTTGTTATTTAAATGTGCTTTGATTGCACGATGCAATAACAGATCCGGATAACGGCGAATTGGTGAAGTGAAATGTGTATAGGCTTCATAAGCCAGACCATAATGGCCTGCATTACTCGCACCATAGTAAGCCTGCATCATGGAGCGTAATAACACCGCATGAATGCTTGGTGCATCAATCCGTTCTTTGGTCGCTTCAATCACCGCCTGATAATCTTTCTGAGTCGGCTGTTCCGGGAAATTCAAACCCAGCAGCTTGACGAAGTCACGAACTTTCTGGATACGCGAGAACTCAGGTGGCTCATGCACGCGGTAAAGCATCGGCATTTCATTTTTCAATGCATATTCTGCGGCTGCCACGTTGGCCAGCAACATACATTCTTCAATCAGCTTATGCGCATCATTACGGGTACGCGGCAGAATTTCTTTAATTCCACCCAGTTCGTCGAAGGTCATGTAAGTTTCAACAGTTTCAAATTCCATGGCATGACGTTCAGCACGTAAACTTTTAAGAACTTGATACAGCTGGAACAGGGTGTTGATCGACTTGCGAACTTCGCGATCTTCGGTAATCGCCTGGCTGTCGCCTTCCAGATACTGAGCAACCTGATCATAGGTCAAACGTGCCTTGGAATGCATGACAGACGGATAGAACTCAAAACCGGTGACTCGGCCAGCACGTGACAGTTTTAAATCACAGACCATACATAGGCGGTCAACGTTCGGATTTAAAGAGCACAGACCATTCGACAATGCTTCAGGCAGCATCGGTAAAACAAAGTGCGGAAAGTAGACTGACGTCCCGCGTTCCTGCGCTTCATCATCTAGCGGTTTGCCTGGACGTACATAATGGCTGACATCGGCAATCGCCACGACCACGCGATAACCACCGCCAGGGCGTTTTTCAGCATAAACGGCATCATCAAAGTCACGTGCATCTTCACCATCAATGGTGACCAGGGCTAAATCACGCAGATCAATACGGCCTTCACGGTCTTTGGCCGTTGGCTCTTTAAAGCTCTCGGCTTCTTTAACCACTTCTTCCGGAAATTCATACGGCAAACCATATTCTAAAATGGTTTGTGGAATGATGATTTCAGTATCGGCCTTGTCCGCCATGGACTGCACAATATGTCCCGTCGCGAATTCTTCACGGGTCGGATAGGTATCAATCGCCACACGAATAGAGTCACCCAGATTAGCCTGGGCATGTTCGATCAGTTCTTTTTCAAGGGTGATTGGCTGATGCGCATTTGGGTTGGCTGGCTGGATAAAGTATTCACCATCATATTCTGACACTTTACCAATGATCTGTTTGACACGATGCTGCACAACTTCAGTAATATAGCCCCAGGCTTTACCTTTACGGTCTACCGAAGTCTGACGCACTTTAACGCGGTCACCATTAAAGACCAGGCGCAGTTCACGCTCAGCCAATAATAAGTCGTCCTGGCCGGAAATGTTGGCAGTTCCCATCCCCCGGGAACTGATATAAACCGTCGCTTCGGATTCAGGTTGCTCGACGGCAATCTGAAACTTGTAGCCGTCTTTCATCAGTTGCCCGTCACGCACCATCGCAATTAAACGATGGCTTAGGGCATCAATACTTTTTTGATCTGCAATTTCAAAATGTTCGACCAGGTCTGCATGGGACTGGGCATTGTTCTTTTCGATGGTTTCTAAAATGAGCGTGCGGCTAGGGATAGGGTTGTCATAACGTTCAGCTTCAGCTTTTGCTTCAGGATCGACCCAGTTTTTCATCATGTCTTTAAATTTATCTTAGGAGATAGGTTTAGCATAAAACATGTATGCGCAGACTGCACGTAAATGATTGCAATAATCCATTTAAGTTTTCAATTTTCTGTTAATTTTCGATAACTGGAAATTTATGCAGTTTTTTTGCTATCAAAATGCACGAAAAATCGAGGAATTGCTTAAAAAGTATTTAAACGAGCAAAAATATGCACTTTTTTTTGATGCTGCGCTTGCAGTGCCATGCCGAAATTTGTATTATGGCCGCACGTTACGGTGAGATGGGTGAGTGGCTGAAACCACGTCCCTGCTAAGGACGCATACGGGTAACTGTATCGAGGGTTCGAATCCCTCTCTCACCGCCACGCTTACTTATGTCGCGCGCTCATAGCTCAGCTGGATAGAGCACTTGGCTACGAACTAAGGGGTCGGGAGTTCGAATCTCTCTGAGCGCACCAAGTAAGTTAAGTAGAAAAACGTATCGCCAACCTAGGCACACAAGTTACGCGCTCATAGCTCAGCTGGATAGAGCACTTGGCTACGAACTAAGGGGTCGGGAGTTCGAATCTCTCTGAGCGCACCAACTTGAACAATTAACCGCACATGTTGCGGTTTTTTTGTGCCTAAAATTTACAGAAACACCAGACAACACGTGCTAAAAATAAGTCTCAGGCGAGTGAATAAAAATAAAGGCAGTCGTGATGAGAAAAATCATTGTCCAGGAATTTTTGACCCTCGATGGCGTGATGCAGGGGCCCGGCGGCCCGAAAGAAGATCTATTTGGTGGTTTTCAATATGGTGGCTGGGTGGCACCGTATTTTAATGCGGAACCTGATCCGGCATTTGATGTCATCATGCAAAAATGGATGCAGCCCTCCGATATTCTTTTAGGAAAAAATACTTTTCAGATTTTTGAATCTTACTGGCCCACACATGCTGAAGACTGGCCGGGAATCAATGACGTCAATAAATATATTCTTTCTACTAGTCTGGAGCATTCCGACTGGTAAAATACCCTTTTTCTGAAAAGCATTGATGAGATAATCAATCTTAAAGCATCGGGAGAGGGGGATATTCGCGTGTATGGTAGTGCTGCAGTCGTACAGACACTTTTCAAATATGAGCTTGTGGACGAACTTCGTCTGCTGACTTTTCCAATTATACTCGGTGTTGGCAAACGCCTGTTTAGCCATGAATCAATACCCGCCGCTTTTCAATTGATAGATCATCTGGCCAGCTCAAATGGTATTGTGTTTACGCATTATCAAAGGGCAGGAGAAGTAAAGACTGGAACAATAGGCGAGTGATAAAGTGTACAAGGATGATGGTCGTTTTATATTTGAATTCTATTCTGGCTGAATACCTGGTTAAGAATACTTAAGGCTGACCCATTGCGTAGTGATGGAATTTTTGGAAAATACAAGCCTCTTGATTGAATTAATTAAGTGTTTTTAGCTCTAAATCCGCAGAAATTTTCAGCAGAAAACTATAAATTTTGATACATCGTTTAATTACTGTACATTCAGTTGTGATTTTATTAAAAAACACTTAACAAGACTGAAAAAGCTCGTATAATGCACCCCGTCAAGACGTCGCGCTCATAGCTCAGCTGGATAGAGCACTTGGCTACGAACTAAGGGGTCGGGAGTTCGAATCTCTCTGAGCGCACCAATCTTGATAAGAATTCTGAAAAAACCGCACGTTGATGCGGTTTTTTTACGTCTGTGATTTTTAACTATTTTTCATATAAAAAACCAATAACTCTCTGCTTCCTGCTCATCTTAATTTTTGCTGCACTTTCAGTGCATAAACGGTATTACCACCCACTGCTGGTAAAATATCATGATAGGGCATGCTACGCATGGCTCTTAATAAGAACGGCGCCTGATCGTGAATTTTCATACTGCTGGTGATTTGAAATAAGGTACCTTGTGACTGCGGCAATAAGCGCATACCACCTTTCACAAACTTCAAGTCACCGCCATTGGCATTGAACTGGTTTTGCAGGGAATCAGGTTGGTAAAAATGCATCTTAAAATTAAACGGGATCTGAATCACGCCCAAACCCACCGACACCTTATAGTTGGCATCTATATTCTGAGTATTGACCGGATTCAGTTCGACTTTCTTGATCTGCCGGGGGAAAAGTTGCTGCGTCGCTTCAGCAGCCAACCATGGCCGCAATTTTTTGACCGGATGCGCAAAATATTGATAGGTGCTGCTAAATCTTAAATTTTCTGAGACTTTTCCTTCTTTAATCTGATAGTTCGGCAAAATGAAACTGACCGGTTGACCAGACTTTTGGCTGATCTGGGCAATTTTTTGTAGCTGTTGAGGGTTGAATCTAAGTTGCGGAATCGGAGTTGCTAGTGCTGCTGTATGCTCGATTTTAAAGCGTTGTTGTAGTGCTTCCAGCAGAAATGCATTGGTACTCGGCGGAATGCCGAGTTTGGCTTCAGGTAGCGCATTCAGGATTTTACTGAATAAAAAGCCTTTGGGCTGGTTCAGGTCGCCCCATTGGGTGACAGTCACCAGCGTTCTATGCGGACCCAGTGCAAACCACTCCAGTTTTCCTGCACCATAGAGAATTGGCGCATCAATAATTAAGGTGCTGATGCTGTTTTCACCCAGATGATGCTGCATCACTACGGTTTCTTTAAAGTTCAAGACTGGAATCGGGGTCGGGATATGAACCTGATATTTAACCTGCTGAATCGAACCCTGCTGCTCCAGCACCTTGGCCGACTTTAAGGTCGGAAACAGACCGACATAATTCGGATAATGTTGCAGCAATTTTTCAACCTGAGCTTCAGCTACCGGCAATATCACAGCCGCACTATAAAACTGTGTCTTGCTGGCTGCATTGCTGTTTAAGGTCGGAAGCTGGGTTTTAGATGAGGGATGTGCATAAATCAGAATCCGCTCGCCGGTTAACTCTGCCAGTTGCTGGGCATTGCCCTGATAAGCGCTCAGACTGCTCGGCAGTTCGGCATTCCAAGGAATAATCTTGGCCAGTGCTGGAGCAGAAGCTGCCAAACAAACACCGATGAGCATGCATTGCTTTAATCCTTTCATTCAACATCCTGTTGTGTATTTTTTTTTAATTGCTATTTATTTAAAACCAAATGCACATATTTCCAAAGCAAAGTTATGTAATTGATGCGACAGGCCATAAGCGCTGTGGATATTTTGGTATAGTATTGGGCAAGATTTTATTTTTGATGTGATGCTATGACTGAGTCAGCACCGACTTTATCGACCCGTTATTTTCTGACTTTAGAAGAATCTCAGGATGGTTTTGCCCTGGCGACGTTTGGTAAAAAGCAGATTTCACGTTTTCTGACGCCTCTGGTCAGTATCGGGATCATCATCTGGGGTTTCTCGATGGGTTTTGATGGCGTCGGACGTTATTACGTGGCTTTGGGCGCATTCTTTCTGCTCCTGCAAGGTATTATGCGTTACTGGTTCCTGCCGATGATGTTTAAACGTCAGTTTGTTAAATATCAGTTTGGTAAAAGCGAACAGGGTATTGATTTGTATCAGGACTATGCGGAAATTTTTAATAATGATCATAGTAAGTTGGTGCCATATAGCGAAGTGCAGAATTTTGCTGTCGGTAAACTGACTTATATGCTGGAATTAAAAAACCGTACCGTGGTTATTGTGCCGAAGCGTGCATTTAAGGACGGCACTGAACAGAGTATGTTCGAGCATACATTTAAAAAATAATTCAGATATCTATAAAAGGAAAAGGGAAGTTTTGATCATGAGCACACGTCCATCCAAAATCGTTTGCGTGGGTCGCAGTTATGCCGATCATGCCAAAGAACTCGGCAATGCGATCCCTGATCGTCCGGTATTGTTTATCAAGCCACCGAGTGCCTTAAGTTCGCTCGAAGCAGGCATTGAATGGAATCCGGAATGGGGCAATTGTCATTATGAATGTGAACTCAGCTTGCGTATTGACCGGACTTTAAGCAAAGAAAGCGATCCTCTGAAAGCACTTGAAGCTGTGGGTGCGGTGACTTTAGGTCTGGACTTAACTTTGCGTGATTTACAGGATGATCTCAAGAAAAAAGGCCAGCCTTGGGAACGTGCCAAAGCCTTTGATGGTTCTTGTCTGTTGTCGGACTGGGTGCCTGTCGCCGATGTAGTCACTGACTGGAAAGATGTGCATTACACACTTGAAGTCAATGATGAGCTGCGTCAAAAAGGTAATACCGCTTTATTGATTTTTGATATTGCGACCTTGCTGGCTGACATCAGTCAGGTCTTTACTTTGGAAGAAGGGGATGTGGTGATGACCGGTACCCCGGCAGGCGTTGCGGCATTGCATTCAGGCGATCAACTGAAAATGACCCTCAAAGGGCAGTCTCAGGATTATGTCTGGACGACTTTTGTGAAATAACCAAGATTTTGAATCAAAGGAGCCTATTGGCTCCTTTTTCATATGCATAATTTTAATCATTAACAGTATAACGCTTGCGAAACTGATCTGGGGTGCTTCCCATCCAGCGTTTAAACATGCTGATAAATGCTGAGGCATTGGCATAGCCCAGATCAAAGGCAATGCTCTCGACACTATGCGCTGCATTTAATAAAGACATGGCCTGCATCACTTTCAGGCGTTGCCGCCATTCATGCAGTGACATTCCCAGTTCTTTCTGGCTGTATCGGGCTAGCGTCCGCTCGGTTAAATTGACGCGTTCTGCCAGTTGCTGCAGCGAGCTTTGATCTGCCGGATGCTGATGTAAATAATCTAAAATCTGTTTCAGCAGTACATGTTCTGAATGCGGTAGATAACTGCTGACCAGTTGGGCTTGCTGGAGCTGATCGAGCAGTACCTGTAGCAGACGTTGATATTCAGCTGAATCCTCGAATGCTGGATGGTCTTGCTGATGTAGTTGTTTCAGGTGGGTAAATAAAGCAGTGACCAAGGGGGCGCTGAGCAGGATGCCCGGTTGAGTGGGCAGTTGGCTACAAAGTGATTCATGCACATACAGAGTGCCATGAGAAACTGCGGTACGGTTCAGACCACGATGCTCTAAATTCGGTGGGAGCCAGATGCCGTGAGGTGAAGGCGTCACATAATTTATATGATTAATATTCACTTCCATCACTCCATGAAAAGCATAGACAAATTCTCCCCAGGCATGGCCATGTAGCGGATAAATAGATTGCGCAGGATCCTCCCTGAAGCTGATCCACAGAGGTGCTTTAATCAGATCATGGGTCGGAAGTTGCTTGAGCGAAGCTGAATCTGCTTGGATTTTTTTATGCATCACCGAAATTGCCTGAATAACACCATCATTTGTCTGTTTTGAAGTATATCTTTTATTTCTGACACTTTTATAGTGTACCTTCCAAATGAGCAACAGGACCGTATGTGAGCCAGCGTCAGGCATTAGATGCCAAAGCATCTGCCATCATGTTTGTATTGTGTATGTTGTGGGGTTTACAACAGGTGGTACTGAAGTGGGCCGCGAATGATATTTCAGCCCTGATGCAAATTGCCTTGCGTTCAGCCTTGTCTGCGCTGATGGTTTATCCCTTGATTCAGCAAAGCGTACGCCGTCAACTGTGGAATGCACGCTATTTACCTGCAGGATTGCTGGTCGGTGTGTTGTTTGCAACCGAATTCTATCTGATTGGTGAGGCACTGCGTTATACCTCAGCCTCGCATACGATTGTTTTACTCTATACCGCACCGATTTTTGTGGCTTTGGGTTTGCACTGGAAATTGCCGGCAGAGCGTTTGTCTGCTGTGCAATGGGGCGGAATATTTCTCGCCTTTAGCGGAATTGTAGTCAGTTTTCTGTTACGTCCACAAACGGGGTCAGGTCTACAGACTGATGCCTTGTGGGGAGATTTTCTGGCCTTGCTTGGCGGCGTATTCTGGGCAGCCACTACAGTCAGTGTACGTCTGAGCCGGCTGGCTGAAGCACCTGCAACCCAGACTTTGTTCTATCAATTATTGATGGGTGGAATCCTGTTATTGCCTCTAGCTGTTCTGACTGGGCAAGCAGCTATTCAATGGACGGTGTTGTCTATTTCCAGTCTGATTTTTCATACCGTACTGATTTCCTTTGCCAGTTATCTGATCTGGTTCTGGATGCTGAAACATTATCTGGCATCACGGTTGGGGGTATTTTCCTTTTTGACCCCTGTATTCGGCATGCTGTTCGGGGTGCTGATTCTGGATGAACATATCGAAATCAATTTTATTATCGGCACCTGTATGGTGATGTTGGGCGTGATTCTGGTGAGTTTACAGGGATGGCTGAAAAAACCGAATATCAATAAAACTATTCAAGAGCAAGTATGAAAAACTGGTCTGTAAATTTAGCGACCTGGATTGGCCTGTCTTCCATTCTTATCTGGGCCAGTCTGGTCGCCGTAGTGAAACTGATTACTGAATCCACCAGTGCAGTGCAAGGAATTGCCTTAATCTATAGTTTTAGCAGTCTGGCGATTTTGGCGTTCACCGGCTTTCCAAAAATCACGCAAATGTCCAAGCGCTATCTGTTCGGTTGTGGGATTTTATTTGTGGCTTATGAGATTCTATTTCTGGTTGCCGTGGCATGGTCGGATAATCGTGAAAAGGTGATGCTGATTGCCATGATCAATTATCTGTGGCCACCCTTGATGATTGTTTTTTCGATTTTTGCCCGGCAGTTGCAGGCCCGCCTCTGGATGATTCCCGGCTTTCTGCTCGCCGTAATAGGACTGATGCTGGTGGTCAATCCAGAAATCACTAATCTGCCGAAGTTTATGCAGGTTTTAGCTGAAAATCCTTAGGCCTATGGCTTTGCCTTTCTCGGCGCTTTGTTATGGCCTTGCTATTGCGTTCTGACCAGAACCTACGGCCGCGGACAGAATGGCGTACCGATTTTCTTTTTGGTCGCTGTAATTAGCTTATGGTTCTTACATTTAGGATTAAACGAACCTTTTATCATGCCCACATTCAAGCTATGGCTGGGAATTGCAGTGGTGGGTAGTCTGATTGGCATCGCCTATAGTAACTGGAATCAGAGTATGCAATTCGGCAATATCAAGGTGCTGATCTTAGCCACTTACTTTATGCCGATTCTTTCTTCGGTCATGTCCATGCTGATTCTGGATGTCAGACCCGAACTCAGTTTCTGGATCGGGACTGCCTTGGTAAGCGTGGGTGCGATTGTTTGCTGGAAATCTACCGCTATCAGTTAAAAAAATCCTCTCAAGCGAGAGGATTTTTTTATTTATGTCGGAACAGTTCGGACAATGGGAAATTGAGTTTTTCTTCCAGATATTGATCAGTTTCCTGTAATCTAGGTGAGAAATTTTGCATCCAGATGTCATCAGTCTGGGCATTGGTGAGATGGTTTTTGCGTGGCAGTGGATAAGGCAATTGCAGATAAAAATTCCAGAAGCTGACCTGATCCAGATCACGAACCAGTACATATTCATTCTCATCGGTGCGTTTGATCAGATTCTGATTTTCAAACATGGCGACATAGCTCGGCCAGCGGCCAATTTCATCCCGGCCCAGCACTTCAAGCGCTTGTGCTTCACTGATGCTTTCACCGGTTTTCTGTTTTTTATAAAAGAGTTCTAACAGATCCAGCAGCATGACGATCGGATGACGTTTATTGTCCTGCCCAGATTCAAACGCCGTCAGGGCATAACTGATTTCAACCCCCAATAATACAATGATCCACGACAGATAAATCCAGAGCAGGAAAATCGGTACGGCGGCGAAGGCACCATAGACGATCTCATAGCTGGTAAAGTTTGACATGATATAGCCAAACAGATTTTTCAGCAGCTCAAACACCACGGCACTAAACAGACCGGCAATAAAGGCAGATTTAAGCGGTACACTACGATTCGGGATGGTCCAGTTCAAAATGAAAAATCCGAGTACAGTCAAAGAAAATGAAATCGCCCAGAGAACAAAGGCACCATCCAGCTCATAACCGGCAAAGTTATTGCTGAGAATGCTCATGGATGCCACGGTCGAGGAAATCACAAACGCACTGCCGAGTAAAATCGGCCCCAGCGAAATAATGGTCCAGTAACGCATAAAGCCCATAATTCCGCCCCGTGTTTCAGTCACGCGCCAAATGCGGTTAAACACCGTTTCGATACTGCTGAGCATCAATACTGTGGTCACAAATAAGAACAGAATACCAATGATGGTGAGATTGCTGGATTTATCGGTAAAGGCATTCAGGGCTTTATCAAAGGCAATGGTGGTTTTGGGTAAAAAATTACTATAAATCAGCTGCTGTAATTGCTGCCGCGCAGGTTCTAGGGCTTTAATGGAAGAGATAATTACCAGAAAAACCGTCAGCATAGGCACCACCGCAAACAGGGTGGTATAGGTCAGGGAACCTGCCTGTTCGCGACAGCGGTCTGCTTCAAAGCGTCGAAGTACAAATAAAACAAATTGAAACCAGTGTTTTTCATAGAAAGGTAATTTCTTTAAATACTTAACAATCATCTGCATCCAATCTCAATTTTTTTAATCATCATGAATTTTCATCATCAGCTTAACCAAAAAACTTGCAAAGTATCGTATAGTTTTATTTTTTTAAGTAATGAATAAGAACCATGATGCAACCTTATGTCCTTGTTTTATATTACAGCAAATATGGCTCAACCAAAGAAATGGCGCATCTGATTGCCAATGGAATTGAAGCGGCAGGCGTGGCAGTAAAAATCAGGACAGTTCCAAATATATCCAGCATGGTAAAAGTCGCTGAACCGAGTATTCCGGCAGAAGGGGATATTTACTGTACTCTGGACGATCTGGCGCAATGTGCCGGCCTGGCGCTTGGTTCACCGACCCGTTTTGGCAATATGGCCTCTGAAATGAAATATTTTTGGGATCAGACCACGAGTCTGTGGCTGAATGGAGCGCTACACGGTAAACCGGCTTGCGTGTTTACGGCATCAGGTTCCATGCATGGCGGACAGGAAAGTACTTTGCTGACCATGCTGCCGCCGTTGTTCCATCATGGCATGATGATCATGGGGCTTAGTAACTCAACACCGGCACTCTCGAATACCAAAACTGGTGGTACGCCTTATGGCGCTAGTCATGTCAGCGGCCCACGGCATGATCAGGGCCTGAGTCAGGATGAAAAAATTCTGTGTGAAGTACAAGGCAAGCGTTTAGGTGAAGTGGTACTGAAACTCAATCGAGTCTGACAAGCACTCACAGGAAATGAAGAATGAACTTCATTTCCTGAATTTTATTAGGCTTCTTTTTGATCTTTTTGATCTTTTTGATCTTTTTGATCTTTTTGATCTTTTTGATCTTTTTGATCTTTTTGATCTTTTTGATCTTTTTGATCTTTTTGACTAAATCTGTATTTGCATTTCAGACATTGATAATCCTGAAACAGATTACGGTCGACAGAAACCCCGGCTTTTTTCCCCAGAAAATTACCGACCACACCGCCGGTAATTCCGACACTGATTGCACCGACAAAAGTGCCTACGGTTCCGCCGACAATCACACCTAAAGGTCCGGCTACTGTACCAATTGCAGCGCCAATCGATGCACCTGAAGCAGCGCCACCCACAGTCCCTGCAGTTGCACCCGCTGAACTCATGAGAATGCCGCCAATTTTCTTTAAATTCTGTTCATGATCGCGCTGTTCGATATCAGCTGAGCCACATTTAGGACATTGCATAGATTGTTCCATCAAGGATTGAGATGTGCTTGTTTTAGGTTTGTCGGGAATAGGATGTGTGCCCTGATCAGCACTTATTCATAACATACAACAACACACTAGATAAGTTTTGAATTCGCAAATCAGAAACATTGCATACTCACTTGATTCTAGTTGAGTTTACGCTAAAACATTGTATTTCAGCTGTAAATATATGCCTTCTTGGTTGATTAACGCAATTCTTAACCTGCCATTGAGGAAATGGCAAATCTCAAGATCATCAGAAATGTTCTTTTCTTATCATTCTAAATATTATGCTCTTCGCTCTTCGCTCTTCGCTCTTCGCTCTTCGCTCTTCGCTCTTCGCTCTTCGCTCTTCGCTCTTAGCTCTTAGCTCTTAGAAAGACTATTTCTGGAGTTAAGATGAAAAAGGAAGGGAAGTCGAAAAATATGCAAACGAGTTCTTATCAGGGCTATTAAAATTTTTCTGCCAAAATACACCTGAATATTGGCGTTTCTTTAGGCTTTGTTGCATAAAGGTTTGAAAGGCTGAGTTCCCTTAAGCTACTCAAATTTAAGAGACAACTTGGGTATGAGGGCGACCTAATTCTGTGAATTTATTCAAGACTGCCATGCGTGCATGGATCTCATTCACCTGACTTGGAAAACTCCGCGCTGTTAATTTATCGCCTAATAATTTGATGCAATGCATCTTGGTTTCAACCAAACTTCGACGGTGATAACCAGACCACTTTTTCCAAAGCGATCTGCCTAGCCGTTTGACTGTCTTTAATAATTCGTTCCGCTCTATAGACCTCGCTTGCTGATCCTTCCAAGGCTTTGCATTCTTTCTAGGTGGAATGATCGCATGTGCATCTCGATCTAAAATGACTTGTCGGCAGTGCTTTGTGTCATAAGCACCATCTGTATAAACAGAATCAATTGGTTCATCCAAGGGAATTTGAGCAAGTAAATCTTCGAGTACTTGAGAATCACTGACATTATTTGTGGTGAGTTGTACTGCACGTATTTGCAGGGTTTTAGCATCTATAGCAATGTGAAGCTTACGCCATTGGCGACGATATTCAGCCCCATGTTTCTTGCGTTTCCATTCACCTTCACCAAGAAACTTCAAACCAGTAGAGTCTACGAGTAGATGCAGTCCATCACTACTTTTTTGATAGCTAATCGCAATATCAATATGCTTTTGTCTACGACAAAGGGTGGAATAATCCGGAGCTGTCCAATCTAATCCAGAGAGTTTAATCAGACTTTGAACAAAACCTGTGACCATACGTAAAGAGAGTCGGAATAGTAATTTGATCATTAAGCAGCATTGAATCGCTGTATCGGAGTAGGTTTGATTTCGACCTTGCTTGCCTTGTGATTGTGCATACCACTGAGTCTTTGGATCAAACCAAATGGAAATATTACCTCGGTTAATTAAGGCTCGGTTATAGGATGACCAATTGGTTGTACGGTAGATTTTAGAGGCAGGCTTATTCATTTTGAAATTATATTGCTGAATAAGCTTTTGATGCTAGGTTTGTGCAACAAAGCCGTTTCTTTATAAGTCACCTTCATTGTAATTGATTAATTATATTTTAAATAAATCTTGACATTTATCCTTGTTAAATAGAAGTTCTAATAAAATAAAAATTTACGACTTTTAAAATATAAAAAGTATAATAATTCTAATCTTTATTAGATAAATTTTTGATTATTGCCAATATAAAAAATATATTATTTTAATCAAGTTTTTTATATGAATATTATATTCAAAAAAATTTTATATAATGATTTCTTACAAATCACAAATAATAAACAAATTTTTATTTATTAATTAAAAACAATAATTTATATTTTTAATTAAAACAAAAAAATATGTGAATAGGGATATTTTCTACATTTTATAATTTTATGTGATTTAATATTTTTCAGATAAATTTAATCTTACTTAAACGAAAAATTAAATAAATATCTTAAGTCAGAGGATATTAAGATTATGAGAATATTAGTTATCAATCTGGGTTTATTATGTTTGTGTTTTCTAAGTAACGCTTATGCCACCTCTGATGAGTGGACTCAGCGTTGGAAATCATCCAGTGCCCGTTCCAATGAGAATATAGTTCAAGCGAACCTAATCGAACTTAAGGAGTCCGACTATTATTCTGGATTAGGTAAAACCACCGTTCATAGCACTTCGACCACTTCCATCGGTACGGTAAATACCCCGACCAATAATATCAATGTAGAGGGTACAGACAACAGTATCGATATTACGAGTGAGTTGCTGAATGAAGCACCAGTCAATTCAAATACCAACCAAAATCCTCAGCGCTGTCTTAATTTAAGTAACAGACCAGGAGAATCACAATGTTGAATTTCTCCTCGACCAGAAGACATATATCTTTCGTGAGTGCCACTGTCCTTTTCAGCTCTTTTTTAACAGGCTGCACGGGTTTAGCGCCCTCAAACAAGAAGCCAGTTAGCCTGGTACAAGGCCCCCCAATTACCGATATTTTTACCCCTTTTGATATGGCTTTATCCTGCCTAAAAGGACAATTACGTAGTGATGTGAGTTTCTCCGTGGGGGCAATTCTGGATCAAACCGGTAAGGATGTAGTTACCAATGGTGGTAGCGGAAAAATGGTGACCCAAGGTGCGGGAGATATGGTGCAATCTGCCTTGTTTCAGGCGGGGGTAAGCTTAATGAACCGGCGTGATCCCCGGATTATCGAAAGCGAAGCCAAGTGGGGCATTCGTGATCCAAGACAAATCCAGGCTTCTGATTATTATGTGACAGGCAGTATTAACAGTCTGGATTTTATTCCGGGTGGTGGTTTTGACATGCAGATCGCTGGTGTCGGTCCGAATTATAGTCAAACCCGGATTATGGTCGGTCTGGATTTATCTTTGACTGATACCCGCAGCAGTAAAGTCGTGGGCAATGTTTCATTGCAGAAGCAAATTGCTGCACAGGATTATGGCTTAAGTGCAGGCAGATTCGCTGGTCGTACACTCTTAAATATTCAGATTGGAAAAGGAGAACGAGAGGCAACTAACTTTGCCGGTGGTGTTTCAAAAAGTATGCTGAAAAAAACAATATGGCTTTTGATAAAATAGAGGTATGAAAATAACGCTACAAATCAAATGTCCTACCTGTCTAAGTAACAATATAAAGAGAAATGGCATCAAAGTAGATGGGAAACAAAACCATCAATGCAAAGATTGCAAACGTCAGTTTATTGGTGATCATGCATTAAGCTATCAAGGATGTAACTCAGGTATTACCGGCAAGATATTACATTTAATGGTCAGAGGAAGCGGTGTAAGAGATATTGCTGAAGTCGAGCGTATCAGCATTGGCAAGGTATTACGAACCTTAAGTGAATCGATCTATCAGATTCAGCCTAAACAAAGCCACTACGAATGTCTTGAAGTCGATGAACTTTGGACTTTTGTAGGGAATAAGAAAAATAAACAATGGCTTATTTATGCCTACCATCGAGAATCTGGAGAAGTTGTTGCTTATGTTTGGGGTAAGCGGGATTTAGCAACGGTTCAACGTCTTAAAGCTAGACTTAAAAAGCTTGGGGTTCAATATGCTGGAATTGCGAGTGATCACTGGGATAGTTTTATCACAGCATTTCAATGTTGCAAGCAAGTGATCGGTAAGTTTTTTACCGTCGGTATTGAAGGTAACAACTGTAGAATTCGTCATCGAATCAGGCGTGGATTTAGGAGAAGTTGCAACTTTTCTAAAAAGCTCGAAAATCATTTTAAAGCCTTTGATTTGACTTTCTTTTACCTTAATAACGGATTTGTTTAACGCCAGCATACTTTTTGAAACACCACCACTTTGCCTTGCGGCAAATGTTGAATCTGGCCACTTTTGAATTGCTGAGTCAGGTTGTCCCACCCGCCGTATTTGAAAGTTGCCGTGCGCAGATACCGCCTGAATTTGGCCGTTTAAATTTAACTCGCAGTTCTGTTGCTCTGCATAAATACAAGAAAAACCAGCAACAAAATAGTACAGCTTCAAGTAGCGCTGTTCAGGAATCAGCATCACGCCAAGCAGATTCATCCAATGAAAAAAATAAGTCAACCAACTCCCCGAGCAAAGATACAAAACCGCCTAAACAGAAAGAGTCCGAGGTGATTCAAAACCCTGAAGCGGAGCCTGAAATGAGTAAACAGGACTTGATTAAATATATCAGCAAGAAGCAGCGTCCACCTTCTTCAAATGAGAAAAATGAAGAAAAAGATACTCAAGAAAAGGCTGATAAAGAACAAGAAGATGAAAAAACCACAACGCTATGGGAGGTTAATCCTGATGTGGTCGAAAATTACTGGTCTAGCACCCAGCGTGATTAAAAATATTTAAAAATGGGCTCGCTCCCATTATAAGAAGGAGTACTTAGCGAGAGGTACTTCAAAACAAAAGTAGGAAGAACAACGATGAAAAATACGATCAAAACAATCGCTTTATCCGTCGCCTTTCTGTCTGGTACAGGTATGGCATACGCCCAAGGAGATGAAACACCTACTGACGTCACTGTAGATACAGGTTTAATAGCTACCCTGGATTCTATTTCTCAGCAGGTTGAAAATGGTTCTGCTTTGAATCTTGCAGTAAATACAGGTAATGTTGATGCAAGCGTCGATCTAGAAGCAATTGCAGAAGCTACAAGAGAAGCACCAGACGCCATTAGTTCAATTGAAGGTACAATTGAAACTACTGCGATTGGTGCCGCGAATACAGGTAGTATCAGTATTGAGCAGGGTAGCTACAATAAGGTGGTATCAGACATATCAGATGCAACGGATAACTACGACTACAGTGAAGTAACGAGTGCAACTAATAATTCTGAAACTCTAGAGGAGCTATCAGAGGTTGCGGATAGTTCAGATATCTCGGAAGTTGTGAGTTCGACACTAAGTACTGACTATAGTGAGTAAATCAATGAAACTTTAAGCAATTATAGTGTAGCGAATATTGCCTATAATGCGGGTGCTATTGATGCATCTGTCAGTGCTATTTCAGAAGGAACTCAAACTGCTATTAACAACAGCATCACAACTACCGCTATCGGTGCTGTGAATAGCGGTAGTATCACTGTGACTGTTAAATAAACTCTTTTTTCGAGGTGAACACAGGTCTAACTATTGGCAGATAGTTAGGCCTCTTTATTTTATAATAACATCCACATAAATTGTTGTTTATTCATCGGATAAAAAAGTACTTATTGTTTGACACTCTCTATTTCAGAAATTGAGTAGTCTGGAGCTTAAGATTAAGTCATTTATCTAGGATCAAATCTGGAAGAATAAATAAGAATTTAGGCTGAGCTATAGCCGAGTTTTGGATATTTTAAATTTATATCATCAGAAAAACGCAATAAAAAAAGAGCGCATCAGCGCTCTTTTGAAATTCATTGGCGAGCTTAGTCGCGAACAAATTCAACTGTGCCATTTGCTAAAGACTTCACACGTGCCAGTGATTCCACACGGTAGCCTTTTTCAAGCAGCAGATCACGACCTGGCTGGAATGATTTTTCAATCACAATGCCAATACCGACTACTTCTGCATTTGCCTGATGAATCAGGTCTGCAAGACCTAAAGCTGCTTGACCATTAGCCAAGAAATCATCGATCACTAAAACCTTGTCGGTTGAGCTGATGTGTTTATTTGAAATCGCGATCGTGCTTTCAGTTTGTTTGGTAAATGAAAAGACTTTAGAACGATATAAATCATCTTTCAGGGTCAGAGACTGGTATTTACGTGCAAAGATCACCGGTACGCCAAGCTCTAGGCCGGCCATTACGGCAGGTGCAATACCTGATGCTTCAATCGTAATAATTTTGGTAATACCAGCATCCTTAAACAGACGCGCAAATTCTTGACCAATCAGTTGCATCATGACTGGATCAATCTGATGGTTTAAGAAAGAGTCTACTTTCAAAACTTCTTCAGAGAGGACGATGCCTTCAGCCAAGATTTTCTGTTCTAGTGCATGCACGGGAGAATCCTCAAGAGCAGGTGCTTTTTCAAGCAAAAGCGTATTGTAAAAAGCACCCGGAAAAAATCAAGTGAAATTCGCCAAAAACTTAGTTGCTTGCACCTTTATAGTCAGTTAACAGTAAACCATAGGAGGTTTTCTTGTCGACATGCGAAACTTTGACTGGAAGATAGTCAAGTTTTGGTGCCAGCCAGAAAATGGTTTCACGACCTGGTTTGCTATGTTTCATCACCACTTTAATGGTATTAAAAGATCCGTATTTCGTACTTATAGTCTCTGAACCCTGTTTGACAAACTTGCGGCCTTCAACTTCTTTAGCATCAGCGATGTAGTAATTTGCTTTCAGGCCGGAATTTTTTAAATCTTCACGGATCTGCAATTCCGCATTCAACTCATCCAGAACATCTGCTCTCCAGGCAAAAGAACGTTTTTCATCGTCTTTCTTGGTACTGATGCTTTTACTGGAAGGATTGAAATTAATACTCATGGTGTTGTTATGCACCAGTACTTTACTACTGCGACTGAAACTGCTTGAGCCGATCTTGCCATTATTAAAAGTAAAGCGGCTGGTTTCGGTTGCAGAGGCAATCCCCCCGGCTTTTGCAGCAAAGACATAAGTCCAGTTATTACCAGATTTACTTAAAGTCCGCGTTGCAGAACCCATATTCTTACCATTATAGCTAAATTGATAACTGGCCTGGAAAGGAGTCATGGCAAAAGCCTGGCTAGAAATACCAGTGAACAGTATCGCGCTGCTCAGACCCGTGGTCATCACTAAAGTTTTGAATACAGTCTTCGCCATCAGTTATTTTCCTATATTGGTTAAAAACAAGCAAAACATATCACTTATTGCACCCTTTATTATTTGGGCAAAATATGGAAATTGAAGGGATATTTCTGCCAAAAATGTATATTTCATGTAGTTTTATGGAACTTTTGTTCAAAAACTACGTTCAGCATGATTTAAGAAGGATCTTTCTGTTTGATGGGGGTGACCCGGTTGTCATCCATTTCGTCTTCATCCCAGTTCTCTTCCTGATCTTGGGAGAGTTTTCTAAACAGGGCGGCCAGATTGACGTTGCCAATCACCACCAATTCGGCTTCACGAAGTACTGCATGATTGACATGGACTTTGCCCAAGGTATCAATGACAGATCGGCTTTTACCTAACCAGCGATTTAAATCCAGATAGAGCAAGTCATCGATGACTTTAATCACACCCAGTTTTTCCAGAATCATTCCCAAAGGATCTTTATTCAAGACACGTTGATAGAAGAACAGGCCAAAACGCACGCCAAGTTTATACAGCATATTCGGATATTTGGCTTCAATCAGCTGAGTATCACTAATTTGCTCGAACACGATCAACTGGGTGGTTTTATTCAGCTCCATCTGTACCAGTTTCAAATCAACCGATAACGTGACAATCAGACCTTTATAATCCAGTGTTGCATACAAACGCAGCCAGTCTTCGTGTAAATCTGCATGTAAGTCTTTTAATGCATCGACATTGTCTGTGACAAAGCGCTGAAAGGTTGCATTCAGGAAGACTTGCGATAAGGGAAATTCACGCTCATCTTCAATAAATCCTTCCGCCCTCTGATACACTTGGCGGATTCGGTTGGAAATATTGGAAATTAGCGTTTGCATACTGAAGCGTCCTGGCAACTTTATTTTTGACTCGGGATGTATCTTGTCGAATTGTATGAAAAATACAAGCGTTCATGCTTGAAGTTTAGCAAAATAAATAGCACCATTTTTATAGTTTTAGTTATGTAACGTTGAAGATTTGATGGATTTGGCATTTTAAAAAGATAAATGACGAATCCGTTTATTTTTAATCTTTCAAATACTTTTTTGGGGAGCTGAACTCAGTATTGAGTTTGGGCGAATGTGAAAAAACGATGATACTCATGCCTCTGGTCAGAACTTGGTGGAAAGATCCAGTGTTTAGCAGTGCGGTGCTTGCCGCAGGCATTATGCATTTGATCGTGCTGACCCTGGAATTTGGTATGCCGCAAGATCGGGATACCAGTACCAAAGAAATCGCAGTCAGTTTGCGCCAGACTGATGAAAAAATTGAGCATGCTGATTTTCTGGCCCAAACGGACCAGCAGGGTTCCGGCCAGTTTAGAGAAGCTCATCGCATGTCGAGTGATATGCCATCGCCGTTAATGGAACAACATGCAGGCGAAGAACTGCAAGAAAGTCTGGATATGCTGCAACAGCAACAGGAACTCAGTTTTGAAGAAAAAGTCCTGATGACCACCTTGAGCTGGCAAAAGCAGGCGGAAGAAAATCAGCGTAAAAAAATGCAGGAGCAATTACAGAGCCAATTTCAGGCCAAAGCGGCCATGGTCGCCAGTCTGGAAGCGCAATATTTACAGCGTCAACAAAATTTCAGTCGTCAGCAAAAAATTAAGACTGTAGATGGTATTCAGTCCAAGCAGGATGTTTCGGCCGCCTATCTGGAAAAGTTCCGTGAAAAAGTGGAATTTTATGGTAACCGCTACTATCCGGAAGCAGCCAAGCAGCAGAATCTGGCAGGGGAAGTGCGGCTGATGGTGATCCTCAATCAGAATGGCGGGATTCGTGCCATTCGACTGATTGACAGTTCAGGACATGCCATGCTGGATGAAGCAGCTAAATCTTCCGTGCGTAAGGCAGCACCATTTGGTGCTTTCGACAGTAAAATGAAAGAAATTTCCGAACTAAGGGTGATTCGTACCTGGCGATTTGATCCGGCTGAAGCAGAGTTTGAAGTGCGTTAGACTATTTATTCATTTGTAAACCCTCCCTCTAACTCCCTCCCAAAGGGAGGGAGAACTATCATTGAGCTATAGGTATTAAAACTCCCTCTCCTTATGGGAGAGGGTTGGGGTGAGGGTAAACAATAAAAAAAGCGAGCCTTGGCCCGCTTTTTTTATGAAGAAATTTTAGTTTTGTTCCAGATAAGGATTTTCAAAGCCCAGCTTGGCCAGAATTTCGATTTCAATGCCTTCCATTTCTTCTGCATCTTCATCTGAAGTTTCATGATCATAGCCCATTAAGTGCAAGGTGCCATGAACCAGCATATGGGTAAAGTGAGTCAAAGGCGCTTTGCCCTGTTCACTCGCTTCACGTAATACCACAGGAATACAGATCACCAGATCACCAATGGGAAATGCATCCAGAAACTGCGCCATTTCATCTGGAAGCTCACTCGGGAAAGACAGTACATTGGTCGGTTTGTCCTTGCCTCGATATTCCAGATTCAGTTTATGACTTTCGTCATTGTCGACACAGGCAATTCCGATTTCGCAATTACTCTGAGTGCCGATATGACGTAAAGTGGTTTCTACAACTTTTTTAATGTAGGCCCGCTTCAGTACCAGTTCAGGCGACTGAAAGTCCTGTTGTAAGGAAAGACTAAGTTTCAACACAAATCCTTAAGTTTAAAGCTTAATGCTGTGCGTCTGCCGCAGCATCATTTTCAGCGATCAAGGCTTCCTGACGTGCTTTACGTTCGGCACGTGCTTCAGCACTTAAACGCTGCTGTTCACTGTCCCAACCTTCGTAGGCTTCGACAATTTTCTGTACCAGCTGATGACGTACCACATCACGCGAATGGAAGCGGGTGATATGGATTTCAGGAATTTTATCAATCACACGCAAGGCATGTGACAGACCGGATTGCTGACCCCGCGGTAAATCTACCTGAGTTACGTCGCCCGTAATCACGGCACGTGAGCCAAAACCTAAACGGGTCAGGAACATCTTCATCTGTTCAGGCGTAGTATTCTGCGCTTCATCCAGAATCACGAAAGAATGATTCAGGGTACGGCCACGCATGTAAGCAAGCGGAGCGACTTCAATCACCTGACGTTCAATCAACTTGGCCACTTTTTCAAAGCCGAGCATTTCATACAGCGCGTCATACAAGGGACGTAAGTACGGATCGATTTTCTGGGTTAAATCCCCCGGCAGGAAACCAAGTTTTTCGCCGGCTTCAACTGCAGGACGAACCAGCAGAATACGCTGGATTTCATTGCGCTCCAGCATGTCCACGGCAGCCGCAACAGCGAGGTAGGTTTTACCTGTCCCGGCAGGGCCAATACCAAAAGAAATATCACTTTGCAGAATGCGCTGTACATAGCGTTTCTGGTTGGCACCACGCGGATTGATCCGGCCCTTACGGGTTTGCAGCCAGACATTGTCCAGCCCCGTATGTTCCTGATCATCCAGATCTTGCTGAAGCTCGCGGTCAGTCTGGCTGCCCTGAATCATCAGATGTAAAGTATCTGCACTAATCTGCTGACTATGTTCAGATTCTTCATGAAGACGTTGCAAGAGCATTTCGGCTCTCTCAACGGCATCGATTCCACCATCAATAATAAAACTTTCTCCACGATGGGAGATTTTGACGTCTAAACGTTGTTCAATTTGCTTCAAATGGCCGTTATAGGCACCTAACATGGCTTGTATACGGTCCATCGAAATTCCAGGAAAAGCTACTGTACGTCGAATCGCTGCAGTCAAGAGTGTTCCTTATGAAGTGTGCGTTATATGCTCTACATTACGCCACGTCAGGCTCAAGATTCAAGAGCTCACCGTAAACTAAATTCAAAGTTTTAATTTCGGTAATTTCAATCTCGGCAAAGCGGCCTACCCAGGCAGGGTCACCAATAAAGTTAACATAACGGGTATTGTCCGCCGTACCAACCAGAATGTTCGGATCTTTATCAGAAACTTTTTCGATGAGTACACGCTGGATAGTCCCGAGCATGGCATCCGTCTTGTCAATGCTTGAACGCTTAATCCATTGCTGAACTTTGGCTAGACGTTCTTTTTTCACATCTTCAGAAATCGTATCTTCCAGTTCTGCCGCAGGCGTACCCGGACGTTTTGAATAGATGAAACTATAAGAATGGTCGAAATCCAGATCCTGAATAAACTGATAAGTCTCTTCAAAGTTTTCGTCAGTTTCACCCGGGAAACCAATGATAAAGTCTGAAGATAGGTGCATATCAGGGCGAACTGCACGTAACTTTTTAATCTTCTCGATGTAAACATCAATGGTGTGGTTACGCTTCATAGCCTGAAGGACATCATTGGAACCGCTTTGTACCGGCAGATGCAGATGTGAAACCATTTGTGGTAGGTCGCGATAACACTGGATCAGGTCGTCATTAAATTCCAGTGGATGCGAGGTGGTATAACGAATCCGGCCAATACCCGGAATATCCGCAACCAAACGTAACAGATCGGCAAAGGTACAGATATTGCCTTCAAAAGTTTCACCACGGTAGCCATTTACGTTCTGACCCAAAAGTGAAATTTCACGCACGCCTTTTTCTGCCAAACCCGCAATTTCTGCGAGGACATCATCCAGTGGACGGGACACTTCTTCACCACGCGTATAAGGCACCACACAGAAAGAACAGTATTTAGAACAGCCTTCCATAATCGAAACAAAGGCTTTATAGCCTTCAACACGCGGTTCAGGCAGGAAGTCGAATTTCTCGATGTCCGGGAAGGAAATATCCACCAGTTTGATTTTTTCTTTTTTCGGCTTTTCGATCTGCTCAAAATGCTGATCCAGCATTTGCGGCAAACGGTGCAGGGTTTGCGGGCCAAAGATCATGTCGACATAATTGGCACGTTTCTGGATGTTGTCGCCTTCCTGAGACGCTACACAACCACCGACACCAATAATCAGGTCAGGATTTTTATCCTTTAGTTTGCGCCAGCGGCCCAGCTCGGAGAATACTTTCTCCTGTGCCTTTTCACGGATCGAGCAGGTATTCATCAGCAGAATATCGGCATCTTTAGGATCGGTGGTCAGCACATAGCCATGAGAATCGCCTAACAGGTCTGCCATACGGTGACTGTCGTACTCATTCATCTGACACCCTTGTGTTTCGATGTACAGTTTTTTGACTGAAGCATCGCTGGCTGGGGTATGCGCTGGCTGGGTAACAGTGTTTTCTGAGGCAGCTGGGGCACCATTCGGAATGAAGGTTTGAACCGTCATGTAGGCTCCTACAAGGTAATACGTTGAAAGAGTGAACGAATAGCCTGATTGATGCATCAAACAGGTGAATAAAAATTCAATTCACGGACTGAAATCTTGGAAAGGCGCATATTTTAGCAGGAAAGTCGCTTAAACTTATAGCCCAAATTAACTGTGGAAAAATATTGATTTATGGGCAAAAATTGTCTGTAGATTAATATTGCTTAATCATAAGGTTACATAACTGAACAATAGAGTTGGTTATAATCTTCAAACTAGCTCTTATGATATGCAACATGGGCAAAGCACAAAACCGATGATAGAAGGCAAAGGGATGTTGAAACACACTAAAACTATGTATAAATACTATAAATTAATTACTTTAAGTGTGGCATGTATCTGTTCAGCGAGTACACAGGCAGCAGAAGAACAATTTAATGATGCCTTGCGTGCAGCCAATGCAGGTAATACTGAACTGTTACAGCAATATCGTCTGTCTATGCAGAATGATGCCTTGGGCTATTATCCGGAATACTGGATTTTAAACCAGAATCTTGCCATGCAGCCTGTCAGCCAGATTATCAGCTTTGCCCAGCGTTACCCTCAATCCGCCATGGCTGAAAAGCTGGCAGCGGACTATGTTGAAGAAAAAGTAAAAATGGCAGACTTTAGCACTGCTCAACCGGTATTGCCTTATGTAACCAATGCTGATCCTGCCGAAGCCTGTGCAGTGGCACAAGTGCGCGCCAAAGCTGGCGATGAACTGGTCTATGCCGAGTTTAAAGAAGTCTGGTTAACTACCAATAGCCAGCCTGATTCTTGTACTGGTCTAGGCCGGATGATGCTATCCAGTCCACTCATGACCTCAGAAGACCGTCAGCAGCGACTCTGGGGGCAACTTCGTGCCGGACAGTCAGGTCAGGCCATTGCGACAGCGCAAGGCATTGGTCTAAATCTGTCTCTGGCACAACTGAATTCGATTCAAGCCAATCCCACCAATTATTTGTGGTCTGCGCCTAAAAGTACTGCGGTAGAGCATGCCTATCTGATTTATGCACTCGGACGTCTGGCCGATAGCGATTTGGACTCAGCTTTGTCTATTGTCAAACGGACTGCCGAGGGTACACCAGTACAGGTACAACGCGCCTTATATCGTGCTGTCGGTTATATCGGTGGCACCACAGTCATGAAAAACAACTTCAACCGTGAAGTGTTAAATGCGCTAGATGCCAGCTATGGCCTGCCATTTAGCCCGGAAGAAGCCGAAATTTATGCACGTCAGGCCATCCGTTTTAGTGCTTGGGAAAGCCTGATTCGTGCCATTGATAGCATGAGTGTTAACCAAAAGCAGGAAGACCGTTGGCAATATTGGCTGGCGCGTGCCAGCGAACAACGTACTGATCGTGCTTCCAAACAGGCAGCAGAAAGTATTTATCGTAAGCTGGCGACCGGAGATGACTATCACAATCTTCTGGCACGCGACAAGCTGGGGCAGGTGACTGCGAGTACACCAAATCCAGCGCAGCCATCCAATCAGGCTATGCAGCGCTTGAATCAGGATATTCATTTCCGCCGTGCTTTCACCTTACGTAATATCAGCGCCCCGGAGAACTATATTAACCGGGAATGGAACTGGGCAGTGCGTCAGGCTTATCTAAAGAAGGATGATGACCTGTTGCTGGCCGCGGCAAAACGTGCCATGGATATGGGCTGGTATGATCGTGCCATTTATGCCGCTGACCGTACCGCGAACAAACATAATTATAACTATCGTTATCCAATGCCACATCAGAATTACGTGGTCAGCCATAGTCGAAATGCCGGTATAGATCCGGCCTGGGCCTATGGTTTGATGCGTCAAGAAAGTCGTTTCAATACCGTCGCACGTTCACATGTCGGGGCGGGTGGTCTAATGCAGATTATGCCGGATACGGCCAAGTTGGTGGCGCGTCAAATGGGTGAGGCTTATAATCCGGCAGCACTCACCGATATGAATACCAATATTCGCTACGGAACATTCTATTTATCTACCATTCAGCGTCAGCTCAGCAATAGTCCAGTTCTGGCAACAGCAGGCTATAATGCCGGACCAAACCGTGCCCGCCGCTGGCAGCCAGAATTTCAGGGAATGGCCGCAGATCAATATACTGAAAGTATTCCTTTACTTGAAACCCGAGATTATGTGAAACATGTCATGACCAATGCCACGCATTACGGTATTTTATTAGGACAGGGGGCACAGTCAGTGGGTAAACGCATGCAACTGATACCATTACGAAATACACAATAAAATTAAAATTATTGGGGAATGGTGACTTATTCATGAAAATAATGAAGGATCGTCGAGTCTGGGCTGGATCGGTTGCGCTTGTAGTATTGGCCAGCAGTCAGGCAGCATTTGCTGCACCAACAGACTATGTCATGGATGTACAAATGGTCCCGGCCTTATGTAGCTTGTACCCGGAATATGCCAAGAAGCGAAAATGTCTCGAAGGTTATTCGCTGAATATCTCCGGCTTATATCCTCAGACTACATCACAAAATTGTACGACCAATAGCTCCGCGAAACTGTCACCACTGCAGTCCAAGGTAGTGGCCAGGATCATGCCGGATGACAATACCCGGACAATTTTATGGCGCAATATCGGTGGCTGCGTGCCGATGAATGCCAGTCAGTATTTCCGGACGATTATCAATTATGCAGATCGTCTCAAAGTTCCTGCGGAACTGACAGAACAGGAAAATATTACAATTTCTGTCGATACATTGCGGGCCAAATTCCTGAAAATTAATCCACAATTACCGGGCAATGCCTTGCGATTCAACTGCCAGCAGACCCAGTCAGCCAGCGTACTTACCTCGATCAAGGTCTGTTATCGCCCCAATGGCAATTACAAATCCTGTCCTGCCAACATTATTAATACATGCCCAAAAACTGTCACAATAAAAGGAACATACTGAGCTTTTTTGCCGATTTAATTTATATTTCCTATCAGACTTTAGGTGAAATCCGTCCTCTTTTATATGCATCTGGCAAAGGATTGGAGTACAATCTTTCGCGTTTACGATTATTAGATTAAATACTAACTATTTAATCGCATTGAATATCCTCAATTGGAGATAATTAGATGAAGCAAGCAGTTCGTGTTGCCGTTACTGGCGCTGCAGGTCAAATTGGTTACAGCCTATTATTCCGTATCGCAAGCGGCGAAATGCTAGGTAAAGATCAACCAGTGATTTTGCAATTGCTCGAAGTTCCTTTTGAGAAAGCTCAGCAAGCGCTTAAAGGCGTAATGATGGAGCTTCAAGATTGTGCATTCCCATTACTAGAAGACATGATCGGTACTGATGATCCTAAAGTTGCATTTAAAGATGCTGACTACGCGCTTCTAGTGGGTTCACGTCCACGTGGTCCAGGTATGGAACGTGCTGACCTGCTTAAAGTGAACGGTGAAATCTTCATCGGTCAAGGTCAAGCATTGAACGAAGTTGCAAGCCGTGACGTTAAAGTTCTAGTTGTTGGTAACCCTGCAAACACGAATGCTTACATCGCAATGAAATCTGCTCCAGATCTTCCAGCGAAAAACTTCACTGCAATGTTACGTCTTGACCACAACCGTGCTGCATCTCAAATTGCTGCTAAAACTGGTAAAGCGGTTAAAGACATCAAAAATCTTACAGTTTGGGGTAACCACTCTCCAACTATGTATGCTGACTACCGTTTTGCAACAATTAACGGCGAAAGCGTTAAAGACATGATCAACGACCAAGAATGGAATGCAAATACATTCCTTCCGACTGTTGGTAAACGTGGTGCTGCGATCATCGAAGCACGTGGTTTGTCTTCTGCTGCTTCTGCTGCTAACGCTGCAATCGACCATATGCGCGATTGGGCTCTTGGTACAAACGGCGAATGGGTAACTATGGGTATTCCTTCTGACGGTTCTTACGGTATTCCTGAAGGCGTAATGTTCGGTTTCCCTGTAACGACTGAAAACGGTGAATACAAAATCGTTCAAGGTCTAGAAATCGACGAATTTAGTCAAGAGCGTATCAACTTCACGTTGAATGAACTTGAAGAAGAGCGCGCAGCAATTGCTGACATGCTTAAATAATTTGATCTTTTCAGATTAAGTTGAAAAAGCACTCCATTTGGGGTGCTTTTTTTATATCACTCACTTTAATCAACAAAAAATAACAAGCTGTGAAGGAGAGACAACTGAGTTTTCGCTATGAGCCCTCTAAGGTAGAAACAAGATTATAGATAAAAAGATAGAGGTTCAGATGTTAGAGCAACGCGCCACCTTCGAACTTTTCTTTGAACAATTGGGTCTGGATTCGAGTCCGGAAGCGATTGACGAGTTTATTAGCACGCATCAAATTGGTATGGATGTGCCACTGCATAAAGCTCCTTTTTGGAGCAAATCACAGCATGACTTTCTGATCAGTCACTGGAAGAAAGATGATGACTGGGCCATTTTTGTCGATGTATTGAATGAACAATTACATATTGAGGCAGAGGGTTCAGGTACCTGTGACATACCGAGCCATAAATCAACCTAAGAATTCGAATCTCAACACGCTCATAATTTAACACTACGATGGAGTCTATTTATGCTTACGGAACAACAGTTAACTTTAGAATTATTATTTGAACAATTGGGTTTGCCTTCTGATGAAGCCTCAATTAATCAATTTACCCATACCCATCAATTGCCATCTGAAGTCGCATTGCCAGATGCCGAATTCTGGAGTGAGGGACAAAGTGCCTTCCTGCGTGAACATTGGCACCAAGATGATGAATGGATTGTCATTATTGACAAGTTAAATCAGCTTTTACATGTGGAAAGCGACAAACAAAGCGTTTAAATGCATTCATACAAAAAGAAACAACAAACCTAGTCAAAGGACTAGGTTTTTTTTGTCTTATCTTATAAGTTAGATCTATAAATAATTACAATTTATCTGATATAAGGAGGGCGCGATGCTCGCAAAGAACCAACCATCCTTAGAGCTCTTGTTTTCTCAGCTCGGTCTCGCCAATAGTCCTGCGGCTATTGAATTGTATGTACGCACTCATCAACTGCCAGCAGGGCTGTCCTTGCACGATGCGCCGTTCTGGAATAAAGCTCAGCGCTCTTTATTGATCAGCCATCTGGTACAAGATGATGACTGGGCAATTTGGGTTGATGAACTGAATCAGCAACTGCACATGGACGCTTATAGACGTCAGCCTGCCTGATCATTTTTCCTGAGCCTTTCTAATATTTAGAATAAGACGATATAACTTGCATTAAAAAACGCCTCATCTGAGGCGTTTTTGTTCTTTGGCTTAATGCATTTTGCTTTTTAATATTTTGTTAAACCATTCGTGCTGACGATAATCATTAAATGCATGATGCTGCTGTAATAATTCCAGCTCAAATTCGGCAGTGGTGGTGTACTTACCTAACCAGTGGCGGGTCAGGGCCGGCTCATTTTTACTGGCACTGGCATAGGCCAGAAAGAAATAAATGTCCCCATGTTCATAACTGGCCATTGGCTTTAAAATTTGCTGAGTAATCAGGGCGAAATGGTGCTCTTTGGTCAATTCAAAAAACATCATATAAGCCTTGGCCAGATGCAAAGATAGGTTGATATACATGCGCAGCGGCATTTCTTCAAATTCTACCCGGCCTTGTTCCAGCAACACTACGGCTTCTTGCAGGAAATGTCGCTGTTCCTGACGCAGTTCACTTAAAGTCACCAGCTGTAAACGAAGATCAGCACGTTCAAGCGTTAATTCCGGCGTATTGCCTTTTAAATACAATTGGTCAGTTTCACCCAGACGTTGAATAATCTGTTTGGTCGTTAATCGCATCAACGCAATCCTCATTTCTCAATAATGGCTATATGAGGTTAAAAATTAAAATTTAAAGCGGCAGCGTGTCTTAGAGTAGTGAGGTATCACTTCTTAGCCAGGCGGTAATGGATAGGCGTTGCTGTTTAGAGATTAAAACTTCATGTAATAAATCGCTCTGGAACAGCGCCATTCGGTTCGGTTTTGGCTGGATAATATGCCACTGGCCATGTTTGTCCTGCAGGCGTAGTTCACCGCCCCAGTCCGTCTGCCATTGTCCATGTAAATAATACACACTGGAAATCATCCGGCCATTTTTATCTTGAGGATTGTCGCGGTGCAGGGTATAGAACTCACCCGCGTGATAGCAAGCGAAATGTGCTTCGACATCTTTGATGCCTAAATAAAACGCGCGGTTTAAAATTTGGGAAAATTGTTGAAGTGTTTGGATGTGTAGGTGGGAAATTTGAAATTCAGGTTGTAACCAAAGAATATGATCACTACGGATGTTGTTAACTACACCATTTTGAATGGCTGCATTACGAAATTCGTTTAAGTGGCTTAAGCATTCTTGACTCACTGCATGTTGATATTCGCTAGAGTAAGCATCGTCAACAATACTAAAGCCATGTTGATCTAAATCATCTAAGATTTGATCAACATTCCAATCCCCTGGGATGATAACTGCTTCCATTTTTTCAATTCTCGATAGTGTGGTAAAAAAAGGTCCGCTATTTTAGTTCAATAATCGTTTCTGAACGAAATAGTTTTTCATGTTAAAATAGCAATTGATCTTAGGAATAATTGAAACATGAATTACCGTCACTCTTACCACGCAGGCAACTTTGCCGATGTCATGAAGCACGTTTTATTGCTTCAGTTGTTGACTCGACTGAATGCAAAAGACAAACCTTATCGCTATGTAGATACACATGGTGGTGCAGGTAAATATGATTTGTCGACTGCCGAAGCGCAAAAATCAGGTGAGTTTTTAAACGGTATTCATCGTCTTATTAAGCTGGATGATTCGATCAAGCGTAATGCACCTGAAGGCGTACAACAATACTTGAAAATTGTTGAAAACATGCGTGAAAACTTTGGTAAGGGTGCTTATCCGGGTTCGCCGTGGTTTGCGCTAGAAGGCATGCGTGAAATTGATAAAGCGACCATGTTTGAAATGCAGCGTGATGTATTCCAGCAACTTCGTCATAATATTTTTGACAAGCGTGCCGGTTTGCATGAGCGTGATGCATACGAAGGTCTGTTGGCAGTCATTCCGCCAAAAGAAAAACGTGGTCTGGTGATGATCGATCCGCCATATGAACTGGAACGTAAAGATTTCCCGCAGTTGGTCGAACTACTGGTTGCTGCGTATAAGAAATGGCCGACAGGTGTATTTGCCGTTTGGTATCCAATTAAAGACCGTGCCATGATTGAACGTTTTGAGAAGAAAATGTTTAAGACCGGTATCCGCCGTCAACTGGTGTGTGAAGTCTGTGTATGGCCGGATGATACCCCAGTAGGCCTGAACGGTTGTGGTTTGCTGGTGATTAACCCACCTTGGAAATTCTCTGAAGATGCTGATGAAGCACTACAGTGGTTATTCCCGCATCTTCGCATGAGTGAAAACGGTGGTCACGCTGCAGTTCGTTGGTTAGTGGGCGAATAATTTTTTCAAAGATCAGGTCATAGCTAGGATCGTCAAGAATGACAAATATAAGCAAACCGGAACGCGACTCTTCAACTGAAGTGCCTTTTGATGGCATCACCTTTGAGGTAGAAGAAGAGGAGCATACTCAGGAAGGGCAAAAAGTTAAGCGTCGAGGCATCTATCTATGGCCGAACCTGATTACAACGGCAGCGTTGTTGTCAGGTTTCTACTCGATTATTGCCAGTATGAATGGTGATTTTCAGCAAGCTATTTATGCGATTTTTATTGCGGCATTACTGGATGGACTGGATGGACGTGTGGCACGTGCTATTGGTGCACAAAGTCCGTTCGGTGAACAATTTGACTCGCTTTCTGACATGCTGGCTTTTGGCGTAGCTCCCGCTATTTTGATGTATAGCTGGGGCTTGAGTGATTTGGGCCGTATTGGTCTGGCGGCTTGTTTTGTTTATACCGCATGTGCTGCGTTCCGTCTGGCACGCTTCAATGTACAGATTGGTGTGGTCGACAAACGTTATTTTATTGGTGTCGCAAGTCCTCTGGCTGCCATCATGATTGTGTCACTGGTCTGGGTCGGTCTGGATTTTCCAGAAATCTTTGATATTCGTGAACCTTCTCTTCAGGTCATTAATGCAGTGGTCATCATTGCGGTAGGCTTGTTGATGATTTCCAATATCAAATACTATTCATTTAAAACTGTAGAACGTAAACGGGTTCCATTTTTTGTCCTACCAATTGCCGTATTCGTCTTTGCAGCGATGACTTATAATATTCCTGTCGGCATTCTGGTCATTTCTATTCTCTATGCCTTGTCTGGTTTTGTAACCACCTTTATGGCAAAAAGATCGAGTACATTATAAAAATATAAGGAGTCTGAGATGCGGTTTCTTCAAGATTTTTTAGATCGTTCGAAACAGCTAAATCAGACTCCTGCTGTTTCGCGCTATCCCGCCTATCATGGTCCTACCTCAAAATATAAAATTATTCATCAAGGTTTGATGATCCCCGGGCTTCCGGCACCGCTCTATTATTTAAACTTTATGAGTATTATCGGGCAACCCAATGCACCCATGCTGTCAAACCCGAGCGCAATCGAAACCACAGCCTTAGATACCGCCACCGTGATTTGCAGTTCGAGTCCGCATATGGTGGGGCAATTACATCACTACTCGGTCAAGCAGGACTGTCATTTTAAATCGGGTCTGTTTCAGTTTCTGGATCGGGAGCAATTGAGCGGAAGTTTTCCAAATTTTCGTTTGCAGCGTTCTGACTCGGAACTCAGTTTTGATTTAAATATTCAAACCACTCAACTGATTTCTCATTTTACCCAAATGCGGTTTTCCTTGGCAGATCACTGGTCTTTGCTATGTCATTGTCAGGGAACGGTGAACTATAAAGCGCAGCAATATACGATTGATGGTCTGGGAAGCTTTGAATACGCGCGGAGTTTTAACTTTCCTTATCTACCTTTGGCCTTCCTGACTTATCAAATTGTTAATCTCAGTGAAAACAGGCAACTGTTGTTGGCGCAGATTCGGGATGGTTTTAATCGTATTGTTCAGTCGCGGATATATCTCCGTGATTTAAAAAACATGCGGACCCAAATGTTCGATCGAAAAGTTTATTTTAAAGTTCATCGTGTTTATCCGTGTGTCACGACACCCAATCGGCAAAGTATGTATTTGCCGCGCGAATTTGAATGGTGTTATGAAAATGCAGACGGTACTTGTATCTGGGTACAAGGTCAAAGTCGTGGAGATTTTAAATTTGGCCTGGCAGCGGGCTATGTAGGAAGTTTTAGTTATCAAGTGAAAATAAATGAAGAAACTGAAAATGGGGAAGGGGGTTATTGTGAATACATAGATTGCCGGCCTTTACGCTTTCAAGAACAGAATAAAACTGAAAAAAGATTAAGTCATTTATCCAATTCAGTCCCTTTAATGCTCAAGAAATGAAGAAAAGCGCGATTTTTGTAGAATAAATAAACAATCGTGATGATTTTGCTGAATTATTTAAAAATAGGGGTTGTATTGGGTTGGGAATCCTGTAGAATGCACATCCATCGGCGGTGATGAAGATTAAAACTTCTGATAAAACAGTGACTTAGTTGAGATTGATTGAGTTGGGTTTTATTTGATAAGTTTGAAAAATAGTTTTCATTACTGGTTGACTTTCTAGAGATAGAGAGTAATATAGCCGACCTAGCTTGCTGGTGACGAATCAGCAAGAAGATCATTAAGAGATTATGAAGAACAACTTGTGTGGATTTTTACTGATTGATTGATCGAAATTATTTTCATTGATTGATGGTAGAAATTACTCGAAGTTTATTTGAGAAATATTTGTCAGAAAATTGATGAGCCAAGATTGGCACCCTTTAAGGTGCTACATAGTATTAAACTGAAGAGTTTGATCATGGCTCAGATTGAACGCTGGCGGCAGGCTTAACACATGCAAGTCGAGCGGGGAAAGGTAGCTTGCTACCTGACCTAGCGGCGGACGGGTGAGTAATGCTTAGGAATCTGCCTATTAGTGGGGGACAACATCTCGAAAGGGATGCTAATACCGCATACGTCCTACGGGAGAAAGCAGGGGACCTTCGGGCCTTGCGCTAATAGATGAGCCTAAGTCGGATTAGCTAGTTGGTGGGGTAAAGGCCTACCAAGGCGACGATCTGTAGCGGGTCTGAGAGGATGATCCGCCACACTGGGACTGAGACACGGCCCAGACTCCTACGGGAGGCAGCAGTGGGGAATATTGGACAATGGAGGCAACTCTGATCCAGCCATGCCGCGTGTGTGAAGAAGGCCTTTTGGTTGTAAAGCACTTTAAGCGAGGAGGAGGCTTACCTGGTTAATACCTGGGATAAGTGGACGTTACTCGCAGAATAAGCACCGGCTAACTCTGTGCCAGCAGCCGCGGTAATACAGAGGGTGCAAGCGTTAATCGGATTTACTGGGCGTAAAGCGCGCGTAGGTGGCCAATTAAGTCAAATGTGAAATCCCCGAGCTTAACTTGGGAATTGCATTCGATACTGGTTGGCTAGAGTATGGGAGAGGATGGTAGAATTCCAGGTGTAGCGGTGAAATGCGTAGAGATCTGGAGGAATACCGATGGCGAAGGCAGCCATCTGGCCTAATACTGACACTGAGGTGCGAAAGCATGGGGAGCAAACAGGATTAGATACCCTGGTAGTCCATGCCGTAAACGATGTCTACTAGCCGTTGGGGCCTTTGAGGCTTTAGTGGC
Organism: Acinetobacter sp. WY4; assembly: GCF_018438165.1. GTDB lineage: Bacteria > Pseudomonadota > Gammaproteobacteria > Pseudomonadales > Moraxellaceae > Acinetobacter. Next base: position 2,553,052 of record NZ_CP053947.1, read on the forward strand.
GCAGCTAACGCGATAAGTAGACCGCCTGGGGAGTACGGTCGCAAGACTAAAACTCAAATGAATTGACGGGGGCCCGCACAAGCGGTGGAGCATGTGGTTTAATTCGATGCAACGCGAAGAACCTTACCTGGTCTTGACATAGTAAGAACTTTCCAGAGATGGATTGGTGCCTTCGGGAACTTACATACAGGTGCTGCATGGCTGTCGTCAGCTCGTGTCGTGAGATGTTGGGTTAAGTCCCGCAACGAGCGCAACCCTTTTCCTTATTTGCCAGCGGGTTAAGCCGGGAACTTTAAGGATACTGCCAGTGACAAACTGGAGGAAGGCGGGGACGACGTCAAGTCATCATGGCCCTTACGACCAGGGCTACACACGTGCTACAATGGTCGGTACAAAGGGTTGCTACCACGCGAGTGGATGCTAATCTCAAAAAGCCGATCGTAGTCCGGATTGGAGTCTGCAACTCGACTCCATGAAGTCGGAATCGCTAGTAATCGCGGATCAGAATGCCGCGGTGAATACGTTCCCGGGCCTTGTACACACCGCCCGTCACACCATGGGAGTTTGTTGCACCAGAAGTAGGTAGTCTAACCTTAGGGGGGACGCTTACCACGGTGTGGCAGATGACTGGGGTGAAGTCGTAACAAGGTAGCCGTAGGGGAACCTGCGGCTGGATCACCTCCTTAACGAAAGATTGACGATTGGTAAGAATCCACAACAAGTTGTTCTTCATACGATGTATCTGAGGGTCTGTAGCTCAGTTGGTTAGAGCACACGCTTGATAAGCGTGGGGTCACAAGTTCAAGTCTTGTCAGACCCACCAAATCTGACTAACGAAGCATGAAAGTGCTGAAGCAAACAGAACAGAACGATACATTGACTTATTGATAAGCTGGGGACTTAGCTTAGTTGGTAGAGCGCCTGCTTTGCACGCAGGAGGTCAGGAGTTCGACTCTCCTAGTCTCCACCATCACTTACATTGATCTTGAAATGATCAAGCAAACGTAAGATGAGCTAAGAAACATACAAACAGCTAGATAGCTTATAGAGCTTAGTAAGAAAGAGGCGTATGATTCGCTTCGTTGTTATTAACCTCTGTGATTTATCACAGTTTCCTGACCTGACGAAGGCTGGAAAAATCATTAACAGAATATATTTGAGTTGAAATAATTTGTTCAAACTCGTTTCAAGTAGGCAACTACAAGAAATGAGTTCTAGCGAAATTAACTGAATCAAGCGTTTTGGTATATGAATCTAATTGAAGCTGTACTGTAGTTAAATCTACGAAACGCCAACTGTATGAGCGTGATGAGAGATCATCACAATCTGTTGCTTATCCCACTTGTAAGGATAAACGACTGTTTGGGGTTGTATAGTCAAGTAATTAAGTGCATGTGGTGGATGCCTTGGCAGTCAGAGGCGATGAAAGACGTGATAGCCTGCGAAAAGCTCCGGGGAGGCGGCAAATATCCTGTGATCCGGAGATGTCTGAATGGGGAAACCCACTTACCATAAGGTAGGTATTGCAACATGAATACATATGTTGCAAGGCGAACGAGGGGAAGTGAAACATCTCAGTACCCTTAGGAAAAGAAATCAATTGAGATTCCCTCAGTAGCGGCGAGCGAAAGGGGAAGAGCCCATTAAGTCATATAAGTTCTAGTGGAACGCTCTGGGAAGTGCGACCGTAGACGGTGATAGTCCTGTACACGAAAGGGCTTATATGATGATGTCGAGTAGGGCGAGGCACGTGAAACCTTGTCTGAATATGGGGGGACCATCCTCCAAGGCTAAATACTCCTGACTGACCGATAGTGAACCAGTACCGTGAGGGAAAGGCGAAAAGAACCCCTGTGAGGGGAGTGAAATAGATCCTGAAACCGCATGCATACAAGCAGTGGGAGCCGGCTTAGTCCGGTGACTGCGTACCTTTTGTATAATGGGTCAGCGACTTATATTCAGTAGCAAGGTTAACCGCATAGGGGAGCCGTAGGGAAACCGAGTCTTAATAGGGCGTTTAGTTGCTGGGTATAGACCCGAAACCAGGTGATCTATCCATGAGCAGGTTGAAGGTTGGGTAACACTAACTGGAGGACCGAACCCACTGTCGTTGAAAAGCCAGGGGATGACTTGTGGATAGGGGTGAAAGGCTAATCAAACTTGGTGATAGCTGGTTCTCCCCGAAAGCTATTTAGGTAGCGCCTCGGACGAATACCATTGGGGGTAGAGCACTGTTTCGGCTAGGGGGTCATCCCGACTTACCAAACCGATGCAAACTCCGAATACCAATGAGTACTATCCGGGAGACAGACTGCGGGTGCTAACGTCCGTAGTCAAGAGGAAAACAATCCAGACCGCCAGCTAAGGCCCCAAAATTATAGTTAAGTGGGAAACGATGTGGGAAGGCATAGACAGCTAGGAGGTTGGCTTAGAAGCAGCCACCCTTTAAAGAAAGCGTAATAGCTCACTAGTCGAGTCGGCCTGCGCGGAAGATGTAACGGGGCTAAAACTATATGCCGAAGCTGCGGATGCATAATTTATTATGCGTGGTAGGGGAGCGTTCTGTAAGCCGATGAAGGTGGATTGAGAAGTCTGCTGGAGGTATCAGAAGTGCGAATGCTGACGTGAGTAACGACAATGCGAGTGAAAAACTCGCACGCTGAAAGACCAAGGGTTCCAGTCCAACGTTAATCGGGGCTGGGTGAGTCGACCCCTAAGGCGAGGCCGAGAGGCGTAGTCGATGGGAAATTGGTTAATATTCCAATACTTCTGTGTAATGCGATGAGAGGACGGAGAAGGTTAAGTCAGCCTGGCGTTGGTTGTCCAGGTGGAAGGTTGTAGGCATGTATCTTAGGCAAATCCGGGGTACTCTATGCTGAGAACTGATAGCAAGCTGTACTTGTACAGTGAAGTGGCTGATACCATGCTTCCAGGAAAAGTCTCTAAGCTTCAGTTACACAGGAATCGTACCCGAAACCGACACAGGTGGTCAGGTCGAGTAGACCAAAGCGCTTGAGAGAACTCTGCTGAAGGAACTAGGCAAAATGGTACCGTAACTTCGGGAGAAGGTACGCTGTTGTCTGTGATAGGACTTGCTCCTTGAGCGGCCGACAGCCTCAGAAACCAGGCCCCTGCAACTGTTTATTAAAAACATAGCACTCTGCAAACACGAAAGTGGACGTATAGGGTGTGATGCCTGCCCGGTGCTGGAAGGTTAATTGATGGGGTTAGCGTAAGCGAAGCTCTTGATCGAAGCCCCAGTAAACGGCGGCCGTAACTATAACGGTCCTAAGGTAGCGAAATTCCTTGTCGGGTAAGTTCCGACCTGCACGAATGGCATAATGATGGGGGCGCTGTCTCCAGCAGAGACTCAGTGAAATCGAATTCGCCGTGAAGATGCGGTGTACCCGCGGCTAGACGGAAAGACCCCGTGAACCTTTACTGCAGCTTGACATTGAACTTTGATCTTACTTGTGTAGGATAGGTGGGAGGCTTTGAAGTCGCGACGCTAGTTGCGATGGAGCCGTCCTTGAAATACCACCCTGGTAATATTGAGGTTCTAACTCTGTCCCGTTATCCGGGACGAGGACCATGTCTGGTGGGTAGTTTGACTGGGGCGGTCTCCTCCTAAAGAGTAACGGAGGAGTACGAAGGTGCGCTCAGCGTGGTCGGAAATCACGCGTAGAGTATAAAGGCAAAAGCGCGCTTAACTGCGAGACCCACAAGTCGAGCAGGTACGAAAGTAGGTCTTAGTGATCCGGTGGTTCTGTATGGAAGGGCCATCGCTCAACGGATAAAAGGTACTCTGGGGATAACAGGCTGATACCGCCCAAGAGTTCATATCGACGGCGGTGTTTGGCACCTCGATGTCGGCTCATCTCATCCTGGGGCTGAAGCAGGTCCCAAGGGTATGGCTGTTCGCCATTTAAAGAGGTACGCGAGCTGGGTTTAGAACGTCGTGAGACAGTTCGGTCCCTATCTACCGTGGGCGTTGGAAATTTGAGAGGATCTGCTCCTAGTACGAGAGGACCAGAGTGGACGAACCTCTGGTGTACCGGTTGTCACGCCAGTGGCATCGCCGGGTAGCTATGTTCGGAAGGGATAACCGCTGAAAGCATCTAAGCGGGAAGCCTACCTCAAGATAAGATTTCCCCGAGACTTTATGTCTCCTAAAGAGCCGTTGAAGACTACGACGTTGATAGGTTGGATGTGGAAGCATAGTGATATGTGAAGCTGACCAATACTAATTGCTCGTGAGGCTTGACTATACAACACCCAAACAGTTGTATATAAAGCATCAATTGATTTCATATTGATCTAACGATCAGACGAAGCCTTGATTTAGTTAAGCTAAACGAACAAACTACTGCAACTCAGATACATCTGTTAATGCATTCTATTTGAAGAAAGCTAGGCAAACGAAGCGCAAGCAACGTAGATAAGACCATAGCGAGTAAGCATACCAGTTGTGCTGGCGACCATAGCAAGAGTGAACCACCTGATCCCTTCCCGAACTCAGAAGTGAAACCTCTTAGCGCTGATGGTAGTGTGGGGTTACCCATGTGAGAGTAAGTCATCGCCAGCTCATTATTCCAAAATCCCCCTCCGCCAAGGCAGAGGGGGATTTTTTTATGTGGAATAATTGTCTTATATATCATATATAAATTTAACATCAACATTGCTCAATATTAGACTAGAGCAAGAACCAATTTTAAAGCGTAATAGGTTTATAGTTCCTTTATAGCAATGCATCCAATTGACGTCGAGCATGTTTAAATGCAGTTCTGAGTCCTTCTTCCAAAGTTGGATGATAAAAAGGTTTCTTTAAGATCTGATAAATATCCTGGTCAGCATCAATCATCCAGGCTAATAAATGGGCCAGATGTTCTGCCTGTGAACAGAAGAGTTCTGCACCAAGTAATTTACCTGAGTTTTTATCAATATAAACTTCTACTCCGCCTGTGTTTTCCGCTAGGACTAGCGCACGTCCTTGGTTTTCGTAAGAGACGAATCCCCGAATAAAGTTGACTTGTTGATCTTCTAGTTGCTTAAAGCTTTTTCCGACAATCGCCATTTCAGGATGACAAAATACAATAGCTAATGGTGTTAAAGCAGTAATAGGTTTTACATTCGGATAATTCACACAGTTATGAACTACCTGTTTGCCGGCATGCGCGGCTTCATGTTGAATGGGTGCATCAGGCGCAGCATCACCGACTATAAATATAGGTAGATTCGCAAGTTGTTTGGTTTTTTTATCGATAGGAAGGTTTTTGATGTCCTTGAATATTGAATTGAGTTGATCTAGACCTAAACGATCTATATTGCTTTGCCGACCTGTAGCACCTAAGACATATTCAACTTCAATACTCTTAGTCTGATCATTTTCTGTAAAGTTAATCTTTATTTTATCAGCTTGGATCTCAATCTCATCTGGTAAGGTTTTAAATTTGATATTGAGCTCTTTGCTGAATTGCTCTTGCGCCAGTTTTTGTAAGATTGGGCTAGTTAAAGCACCTACTTTTTGACTACGCGCAAACATTGTGGTTTGTACACCCAGGCGTTGCATGGCTTGAGCTAATTCAATTGCAATGATGCCACTCCCGATCACTGCTAAAGACTTAGGTAATTGGGAAAATTCAAATATTTCATTGGAAGTGATGAATTTGTCTTTTAATTTTTGCTTTAGAGTTTCATCAATATTGGGGCGTGAGCCTACAGCAACAATAAAGCTTTTGGCCTGATAAGATTGTCCATTGACTTCAACTGTATGCGCATCAATAAACTTTGCATGCCCAGAAACTTTATGTGAAGTTTCCCATTGATCTACGCCTTTTAAGGTTGCGCGAATGAAACGTTCTCTAAGGATATGCATACGTTGCATGACACCAGAAGTATCTACTACAGCATCATATTGTAAAGCGAGGTTGTTTGCGGATTGAATGTCATGCATACGATTTGCAGATGAGATCAGCAGTTTACTTGGCATACAGCCCACACGTGCACAGGTGGTATCCCATGGGCCATCATTAATAATTAAAATATTCTGGGTGTGTTTAATGGCTTTATTATAAGCACTGATTCCTGCAGTGCCTGCGCCAATGATGATGAGGTCGTGCATAAACTGCCTCCCAAGTCTCAAAAACTAAATATTTATATGTAAGATTTACAATGTTTCTGATGTAAATTATGTAACTAGATTGCTTATTTTTGCTAATTTGAGTAAATTTTGTTTAAAAGCCAAAAGCTATTTTTTTATGGCTGCTTAACTATTATATCTAGCGGGAATAATCATGAGTTTGTTTATAAATTTAAAAAAACTAGGGGTAAATACAACAGTTCTAGCAACGTCAATTTCTTTGGTTGCTTGTGGGGGGGGCGGTAGTGATGGATATTATGATCAGGGAAATAATAATCAGTCAGGTTCAGGCGGATCTAGTGAAACAGGAAATGAATCCACAAATAATACAGCGCAAATTCCTGAAAGTTTAAATATTGCTTTACAAGATCAAAATGGCCAAAGTATCGTCCAAGTTGTAGATAATTCTACAATCCAAATTGCAGTTCAAGTATTAAATACTGATAAAGGCGGGATTTCTGGGAAGAATGTACGATTATCAGTTGATGATAAGGAAAAAATAGGTGTAACCAGTAAAAGTTCATTAGTAGCTACTACTGATAATGGTGTTGCCATTTTTGAACTTAACGTTCCGACGATGAATATAGAGTCTGGTAAAGTTCAGTTAACAGCATGGGTCGATGGTACAGAAGTAAAACAGGTATATACCCTTAATATTAAAAAATCTAGTGTGATTGTCAGTGATTACAATTTAGAAGTACCACAAGGTTTAACCTTAGATTTGCCTAGAGGTACTACTGAATTTTCTGTACAAGTTACAGATAAAAAAGGTGGAGTAAAATCAGCACAAACAGTAGAGTTAACTTTACCGACTGAGTTACAGGGAATGTTTGTTATTACGAATGGTTCCTCTGTCCAAACAGATAATGAGGGTAAGGCGAATTTCAAAATTGCAGCAAATAGCAACCTAACATCTGATCAAATTAAAAGCTTGGTTAATAGCTCTAAAACTTTAAATTTCAAATTGATTGATGAAAACCGCGCTGAAAAAAATGCAGTTACATCGATTACGTTTAAAGATATCTCAACCGTTGTTAACAAATTAGAAATTATTAAGCCAGATACTGCGATTCAAGCAAAGAATGGTAAGGCTGTTATTCGTGTTTATGCTAAAAATACAAATAATAAAGATCTAGAAGGGAAAAAAGTACGTTTAGAAACAAATCAATCTAGCCGACTTGTAACTTTAGATAAGTCAGAAGCTATTACTAATGCAGAAGGTTATGCAGAGTTTGTTTTAGCAAGTAATACAGATACACCTATTGCTTTATCTCAGGAAGGTATTGAGCTTAAAGCAACATATGTGGATAACACGAATATCTTTGCAAATGTAAAAGTTGATGTCATTACTACAGATGAAAGTGCTAAAGATCAAGAAGCTATTCAACGTTTAGAAATTGCATCTTCTTATAAAATTAATGCAATGTCTGACAGTGTTGAAATTAAGGTAAAAGCGATTGCGAACAATGGACATGCTGCGAAAAAAGGTAAAATCAAACTTACCTTGAATAGCGAAGCTGTAGCGAATGCTGTTAAGTTAGAAGGCAGTAGTGATGGTGTTAACTTTGATTTAAATGAAAGTCAGTCTGTCGGTGCAGAGGGTTATGTCACTTTCAGAATTAAAACACCAGCATCGCAAACAGTAGCAGCTGTAGAAGCATTAAAGGCTTCAGGGATCACAGCGACGTTTACAACAGATAACGGTATTAGCAACAATATTAAAATTGTTGTTGAAGATAAGGCTGTTGCAAGTGAAGCAGTTAAGTATCTCTTAATTGACCCAATTAATGAAAACTTTGATCCTACCAAGAACCAAGACATTACAATTAAAGTAAAAGCAATTGGTGAAAAAGGTGGCCCTCTTAAAAATGAAAAAGTATCAATTAAATCTTTACTTTCAGATGATCAGCTGAATAAGTTGAGTCTAAGTTTAAGTACAGCTGCTGAAGTTTTAACAGATGCAGATGGTTATGCAACGTTTGTTTATAAGTATCAATATAATAAATCTGCAGAACAGCAGGCGTTGGCTAAGCAAGGGATTACTTTTACATCCACGGCATTATCTAATCAAAAGACTCAAACGATTAAAGTTAACTTCAATACAAAGAGTGTCAGTGACAAAGTCAGCCTTGATTACTTTACTTTAGATACTGATGGCTTAGCTCAAATCGCACTTAATCAACAAACTGAAATTATAGTACGTACGCAAGCCTTTGGTATTGATGGTGCAGTTCTTGCAAATCAAGAATTAGCTATTGGTATTGATGAAACTGCGATTTCAAATGGTGTTTCATATGCCACAGCAACTAAGCTTGTATCGGATGCACAAGGTAAAGTTGAATTTAAATTAAAAGTTGCAGCACGTAATTTAACTGAATTAAATACCTTAATTGAAAAAGGCCTAACTGTTGCAGTGGTGTCTTATCGTAATGATGGTTCTAAGCATTCAGTTACTCGTAAAATTGACTTAGTTTCAAACTCGATTATTGACACTGGAACGAGTCAAGTGGATTACCTCATGGTAGATCCAATCTTAACCCGTTTTGACTATACGCAAAATCAAGAAATTACCGTTCGTGTAAAAGCATTAGATGTCAATGGAAGCCCATTAGTAAAAGAAAAAATTCAATTAAAATCGGACCTAACTAATCAGCAGATGCAGCAGTTAGGCTTAAGTTTTACGACCCAAGCAGAACAAATTACTGATGCATTAGGTTATGCAACGTTTAAACTTAGTTACCAATATAACGAAACGCCTGAACAAGAAGAGCTTGCGAAAAAAGGTCTTACTTTCAATGCTTTGGCAAATGGTAAGGTCAGCAATACTCGCATTAACTTTAAGGCTCCGAGCGATAGTATCGACTTAAGTTTCTTTACTGTCGATACAGATGGACAAGCCTTAATTTCGACCACTACAGATACACCGATCAAGATCCGTGTCAAGGCAATGGGTACAGATGGTAAGGTTTTAGCTAACCAACGTATTAGTATTGGTATTGATAATACTGCAGTTTCAAATGGCGTAACGTATGCAACCTCTAACAACCTAGTTACAGATGCATTAGGTAATGCTGAGTTCGTTTTAAATGCGAAACCAAAGAATAAAGATGAACTAAATGCATTGCTTGCGAGTGGTGTAACAGTTGCCGTTAAAGCAACTGCAAAAGATGGTTCTGAATATACAACGCTAAGAACGATTAAGCTTGTTGAGCAAGAGCAAGCATCGCAAGTATCTTCACTATTAATCGATCCGTTACAAGCAGCATATGACTATACAAAAGACCAAACAATTCAAGTACGCGTGAAAGCGATTGGTCAAGCTGGTCAGTCTTTACGCAATGAAAAAGTGAGCTTAACGACAGCCCTTAGTGCACAAGAGTTAGCTGATCTGAATTTAAGTCTTGTTGGCGATGCGACGAAACTGACTGATGATTATGGTTACGTGACATTCACATTTGACTATAAATACAATGCACAGTCTCCTGCACAAAAGAAACTGCTAAATGGTTTTGAAATTACAGCAACTGCTAATGGAAAGACGAATAATACGATTATTAACTTTAAAGCACCTGCAAATGAACAAGAAATCAATCTTGATTATTTAGTGGTATCTACAGGTGGTCGTGCAGTTATCTCAACCGATCAACCAACAGAAGTGATGATTACAGCAACTGCATTGGCAACAAATGGTCAGACATTAAAAGACCAGACTGTGAAAATTGAATTGAATGAAACAGAAACCAATAGTGGTATTTCATTTAATTCTGCGACAGAAGTTGTGACCAATGCACAAGGACAAGCCACATTTAAAGTCAACATTGCACCAGAAAATGCATCTGAATTAGAGGCATTGCTTGCATCTGGTTTGAATGTTCGTTTATCTGCACAGCGTGTAGATGGTTCTGCATACAAAGTATCAAGAAAAGTTGAACTTTATAAGTCAGAAGCAGAAGCACCAAGTGAAGTTGATTATCTGATCATTGATCCAATTAGTGTTTATGACTACAGTAAAAATCACATTATTGCGGTACGAGTGAAGGCGATTGGTGAAGATGGTAGCGCATTACGTAATGAAAAAATCACATTGCGTCCTGAAAACATCTCAAGTGCAGAATTAGCAAAACTTAATTTGAGTTTAAATGGTGCTGCTGAGCAATATACCGATGATCAAGGCTATGCTGTCTTCGAATTTAGCTATAACTATGATGCACAATCTACAGAGCAAAAACCTCTTGCATTGAAAGGTGTAGCATTATTGGCGACTGCAAATGGTAAAGAGCAACGCACGGTTATTAACTTTGCGGAAACTCAAACTAATACGCTTGATTATCTTGTCATTGATATGATTGGTAAAGCTGTCATTGATACGGATGTAGAAACTAAAGTTGCATTATCTGTGCTTGCAAAAGGTACTGATGGTTCAGTTTTGGCGAATCAAAATGTTCAGATTGAATTAACCAATGAAAATGGTATTAATCTTCTTACAGCTTCGTCAGTAGCAACTGATGCAGAAGGTTATGCAAAATTTGAATTCAGTGTGCATCCAAAGAACCAACAGGAATTAGAAGCATTATTGGCAAATGGCGTAACAGTGAAAGTCTTATCTGCAGTTACTGATGGATCTGTTCGTCAAGCTCAACGTAAAGTTGAATTAGTACAAGCTGAAGAGCAAGTTGAATCTAAAGTTGAGACTTTAGTTATTGATCCAATCTTAAACTCATTTGACTATACTCAGAATCATACGATTCAAGTACGTGTTAAAGCATTAGATGCTGCTGGCAGCACGCTTAAAAATGAAAAAGTTGCAATCACGACAGATATTCAAGAGAAATTAGCACAACTGAACTTTAGCTTGAATGGTGCAGCTGAACAGTTTACTGGTGATGACGGCTATGCGACATTTGTATTTGAATATAAATATGCAGACTCTACAGTACAACGTGAGATCTTAAATGGTGTAATTGTTACCGCAAATGCAAATGGAAAGACACAGACAACAAAATTAAACTTTAGAGAGTCTTTAACTTTAGAAGCTTTAGATTATATTTCTATTGATTCAAATGGCTATGCTGCGATTGAAGAAAACGTACAAACTGATATTACCGTTAAGGTGCGTGCAATTAATGTGGGTGGTAAAGCACTTGCTAATCAAGATGTAACGATCAGCTATAATGAACAAGCACATAATAATGGTGTTTATTTACTTGATCCAACAGGTGCGAATGTTGGGGCACAAACCTTTACGCAAAAAACCGATGCTGATGGTTATGTAACCTTTACCTTTAAGGCATTACCACGCAACAAGGTTGAAGTTCAAAACTTGATTAGTGACCTTGAGTTAGGTGATTTACAGGTTACTTTAACAGCCAAACGTGCTGATGGTTCGAATTACGAAGCTTCTCGCCGTATTGATTTAAGAGCTCCTGATGTTGAATCTACACCTGCAGAGGTTTTAATTGATCCAATTCTGCAAGCATTTGATTATTCAAAAGATCAAAAAATCATTATTCCAGTAAAAGCGTTATCAGCAGATAAAGGTGCTTTACAAGGTGCGAAAGTAACGATTGACACACCAAATTTAACCTTAGAACAGTTAAAAACTGCTCAGTTAACCTTAACTGGTGAAGCAACTAAATTCACCGATGCCAATGGTTATGCTTATTTTGAATTTGAATATAAGGTTGCAGGTACACAAGCGCAGATTGATTTGGTCAGCCCAGGGGTTCGTGTCACAGCGACCACAACGAATGGCAAAACGGCTATTCAGACCTTGAACTTTAAATCGCCAAATGCGGGTCAGATTTTAGATTACTTTACCTTGAATGCATCTGATTATGTAGTTGCATTGGATGTGAATACACCTAAGACAATTCAAGTGACGATTAATGCAAAAGATACTGAAGGTAAGGCATTTGCAAACCAAGTTGTTTCACTTGGTCTAAATGAAGCTGCTTTAAGTAATGGTGTCAGCTTTGCTTCGCCATCTCAAATCATGACAGACAGCAATGGTCTTGCAACATTTGAAGTAACGATTAATCCTCAAAATCAAGCTGAAATTGAGAATCTAGCTGCAAATGATTTGGAATTTACTGCGACTGCACGACGTGCTGATGGTTCTGCATACACGTTAGTTCGTAAAGTTGAATTAGAGAAAGCCACTGTGGTTTTACCAGACTTAGAAGATCTTGTCTTTACGACAGTTGATGGTGACCCATTAGATACAATTTCTGTTCTAGGTGGTGAAACACGCGTCAAAATTAAAGCAGTTGATAAAGCTGGTAAAGCGATTCCAAATACACCAATTGCGGTTGCTCTTTCTAAGCTAACCTCTAGTCGTGTTTCATTAAGTAATATACCAACGCAAACTAACAGTAATGGTGAAGCCGAGTTTACGGTAACGGTATCTGAGGGCGTTTATGATGCTAGTTTGATCAAAAATGGTATTGTCTTTGCCGTAGTTGGTACGAACTTAAATAATGGCGATCGTTTACAGCAAACAAATGTAATTAGTATCACCGCTCCAGCAAATGCTTTAAATCCGCGTTTAACATCAGATGTAAAAACAGTGACAGCTGGGCAAACAGTTAAAGTGTATGCAGCTGTTAAAGATGAAATGGGGATTAATACTGCAGCTGGTACACCAATGCGATTGACTCTGAATCCAAAAGCTATTGCTGCAGGTGTTAAACTGAGTGCTGACGGAGTGGTAATACAAGGAAATGGTTCAGTGCCAATTGACTTAATTATTCCACAAGGTATTACATCTGCTGCTTTAGAATCTATTGTAGTAACAGGAACTACCCGTGATCCACGCGGTAATGAAATTCAGACGAAGCTAAATTTTGCTGTTCAAGATATTAGTAATCCTTATCACTTAACTATTGATAGTAGTCGTGTGTCATTAAGTTCAGCAGGTGATAGTGCATTTGTGACGGTTAAACTTCTTGATAAGAATCAAGGCGGTGTTGCGAATGAAAAAGTTAGCTTAGCTATTGCTGATCCGCGAAATGCGACTAGTATTAAAGGGGCTTCACAGCTCATTACTAATCAATTTGGTGAAGCTGTATTTGAAGTATCGATGAAATCACTACAAGGTACATTAGTATTACCAGTTCTACCAATCGAATTAACGGCAACCCATACCACTGCAACAGGTGCTTCAGTAAGTCTACCTGGCAGTATTCAAGTGCACTCACCAACAGTTTTAGCGCCAGAATTGGACTTAAAAATTAAAGTATCTAAAGATAAGTTAAATGTCCGTGGTGATTCTTTCGAAGTATCAGTATTGGTAGTAGACTTAGATGGTTCAAGTCAAGCTGGTAAAGCAGTTACATTAACAATTCCTCAATATAATCAAAATGGTGCATATATTCATGGCGCATCTACTATTGAAAGTGATGAGAATGGTTGGGCAAAATTTTCAATTGTAATTGATGAAAGTTTACGTAATCCAACCTATGACTTCGTTGCTGCTGATTTACGTGTAGAAGCTGTAGTTAAAGATACCCAAAATACAGAACGACGTGTACCTCATCGTATTGATGTTGTAAATTCAGAAGTGCCAGTAACTGTTGGTTCTATTGCTGTTAATTTTAACCCAACAGAGATTACATCAACAGCTAATGGGGTTTATTATCAAAAAGAAGGTTCTGTTCAATTAGTTGATGTTGATGGTAAACCTGTTGCAAATCAGGATGTTGTTCTGGATGTTCGTCCAACTTCTTATGTCATCGGTGAATGGGAGTTTGGTATTCAAAAAGATCCATGGAAAGTCGTGACTAAACCTGTTTTAGATGCAAATGGTAATCCTGAATATAATTCAGATGGAACACCAAAGACAAAAGAGGTGAAAGAATTAGATGCAGTTTATCCATTCACAAGTTTAAAAGCTTGGATTAAGCCAGGTGACTATTACTACCCATTGCTGAATTTTACACCGTCACAGACATTAATGCAGAACTTGGTGACTACATGTCCAATTAATGCGAGTGCTTCTACTTGGACAGCGAATGGTCAGGCATTACGTGTGGTTCGTTTCTTAGGTGGTACAGCAAATAATAGTACGGCACATCCATATACTGCGACTTATCGTACAGATAGTACAGGTAAATTTGACTTCATTATTGAATATCCAAAAGCTAATGCACAATGGGTATCTGTAGAGATTGGTGCGAAAACAACACTTGCACAGACACCAACGAGAGGCTATACAATATTAACATTACCAAGTTTAAGTAGTGATTATGCTGCTGATGGAAGTTATGCACCTAACCGCGTAAGTCCATATACAACATGTGTCAACTAATAATCTAATCTGACGAAAAAACAGCGCTTCGGCGCTGTTTTTTATGGGGGGTTGAAATTTAAAAACTTAAATCGACGTCCCTACACTCACACCCACAGTCGGCTTCAAATTCATTGAACTACAACCGAAAAAGTTCAAGCTTAGACATAACACGACCAAAATTTTATTCATGAATCAATCCTTGAGATTTCGCCTGATTGAACAAAGCTGCTGAACGTGTACCACTTCGGCAAACCATCAAAATCGGTTTAGGCAGCTCATTATAATATCGCGCAAATTCCTCAATATTGGCTTGAGAAATTTGGCCACTCACTACAGGCTGATAAATCACACTCACTTGAGATTTCTCCGCAATGGAGCGTAGTTGACTCACCGTGACATTATTACCAGTCTCCTGATCAGGGCGGTTTACAATTACAGATTTAAAACCTTGCTGAATCAATTGCTGGAACTTGCTTGGTGTCATTTGCCCCGTGACACTCACCGTAGAGGTCAGCGCACGGCTAAGGTCATTTGCAGCAAAAACAGGTGTAATACAGCTAAAACAGGTTGCTAGTAACACACCTTTCCAAAACGACTTAGTCATCCAGCAGGTCCATCTGTTTTGCCAGCTGATATAAATTATTCGAGCGGTTTCCAGTACGACAGAACATCAGGATAGGTTTTGGCAATTCATTGTAATGATTGGCAAAAGTGCGTACATCAAGCTCAGTAATCTGACCGGCTACTACTGGCTGGAATACATAATCCAGACCGGCATTGCGTGCAGCTTCCTCGATTTGTGCACTGGTTGGCTGCTCAGCACCACCTTCCATGTCCGGACGGTTGTTGATAATCGATTTAAAGCCTTTCTCAACCACTTGGATTACGTGTTCCGGACCAATTTGACCTGCAAAACCTACATTTTCGCTCATGACGCCACTCCATCATTTCATTTATATCGATATGCTTTATGATAGCATTAAGCTGAAAACATGCTGAACCTGTTCTGAAATTTTTATAAATGATGATAACCATAAGATAACGCAATGGAGCGCGTATGCAGGCTTATACAGTTGAACCACTGTATGTCAAAAGCGGTCAGGAAGTGATTGCTGCAGATTTTTATCGGCCTAAAAATATAGAAAAACCGGCCGTAATCCTGATGGCTCATGGTCTGGCTGCCTTACGTCAATTTAAACTGGTGCAATATGCCCAGCGTTTTGCCAGTGCCGGCTATGCGGTGGTTTTATTTGACTATCGCTATTGGGGCGGCAGCACTGGGCGTCCACGTGAACTGGTGTCGATCAATGCCCAGCTCGATGACTGGCGAACCATGATCAGACATATTCAGGAACGCAAATCGATTGACAGTAAACGGATCGTGCTCTGGGGTACGGCCTTAAGTGGTGGGCATGTATTGACACTTGCAGCAGAGCTGAAAAATATTCAGGCGGCGATGGTACAGGTGCCTTTTGTCGATGGGGCTGAAAGTGCCCAACTATATCCTTTACAGCAACTCCCCAAGGCGCTTAAAGTTTCCAGTCAGGATTATATGGGGGCCAAGGTTGGTATGGCACCAAAAACCTTACCTGTAGTTGATCCGCATGAGCTATGTTTTATGCCGACACAGGACAGTTATGAAGGTTATCTGTCGATTGTCAATCCGGATTATTACTGGAGTGGTCACATTCCTGCACGGGCATTCTTTCAGCTGATGCGTTATCGGCCAATTCAGAAAGTAAGAAAGATTAACATTCCAGTCCTGTTTATTGCGGCAAAACTGGATAGTCTGATTCCCATTGAATCGAGTCGGGAAACTGCGACCAATATTGCACCATTTGTGCAATATCATGAGTGGAATATCCGGCATTTTGATATTTATCATGGGGAATGGTTTGAAAAAGCAGTTTCGACCCAATTAGAATTCTTACATCAACATATTGGAGTGCGCTAGATGATTATTGTATGTCCGGAATGTCTGGCCAAAAACCGTGTCCCTGAAGATAAACTCACTGCCAACCCTGCTTGTGGTCAATGTCATCAAGCCCTGATTCCACTGGTACCAATTGAGCTGAATGAGCAGAATTTCAGCCAGTTTGTCACGCATAGTGACTTGCCAATCCTGATTGATCTCTGGGCAGAATGGTGTGGTCCCTGTAAAATGATGGCACCGCATTTTGCGACTGTCGCCCAGCAATATCCAAATGTGGTTTTTGCAAAAATTGATACAGAAGCGAATCCTCGCTTAAGTTCGGCATTTAATGTTCGCAGTATTCCGACGCTGGTGTTGATGAATAAAAGCAACGAAATTGCTAGAATAAGCGGTGCATTACGGTCAAGCGAGCTGCAAAAATGGCTTGATCAGCAGTTAAATACCCAACCCTAATTCAAATGCCTGGAGTGAAAGTGTCAGATTCTCAAGTAAGACCAGAGGGGATTCTTTCCCTACAGACGATCGCAATGCCTGCAGATACCAACTGGAGTGGTGATGTCTTTGGTGGCTGGATCGTTTCACAAATGGACTTGGCAGGCGCGATTCACGCAGAACGATTTTCAAAGGGACGTTGTGCCACGATTTCGATTAACCAGATGACTTTTCTGGTACCGGTAAAAGTCGGAGACGTGATTAGTTGTTATACCAAAATTCTCAAAGTTGGCAAGACATCTATCCAGATGGAAATCGAGGTTTGGGATAGCCATGATGATTCACGCCCCCCAATTCGGGTAACTGAAGGTGTGTTTACCTTTGTTGCTGTAGATGTCAAAGGCAACAAACGTCTGATTCCAGAAGAAGCGAAACAGAAGCTTTTAGAATCGCAAACAGCACAATGATGACTTGAAATAAAAAATCCCAGATTTAATGTCTGGGATTTTTTTGTCTAAAAGAAGAAATTATGATTTCTTGAGCTGGCTCTTGGCAATCCAAGCCCAGAGCATTTCACATTGAATGGGGGCTTCACCTGATTCATCCGTGACGGTGACCTGAACCAGGGTTTCACCTTTATCCGAGTTTTGCATCAGGGCTTGCTGCTCCGACGTGAGCGTAGCAACAGCAGTCATGGCACCGCGTGTCGGGCGCTTAAAATCAACCTTTAAGCTTTTGATCAGTACAATTGCTGTATCCGGAACATTCATTGCCGTCACAAAGCCGGTCACTGTTTCTGCCAGCAGGGCCATTGCACATGCATGGATTTGTCCGATATGGTTCTGCATGGCTTTATGATTGGCCATACTTACTACCACTTTGGACGCACTCATTTCCTCATAACGAATCTTGGCAGAGCCGACCATCGGGACCACCCGGCCAAAAGTTTTACTTAACAAAGCAGTACGAATGCCTTGCGGTAATCGTGCAGTGGCTTTGACTAATCTGGCTAATCGGTTGTTCTTTGCCATAATTCCTTCTACAGACGTTGCTGTCTTAATCTTTAAAGTTATTGAACTGTAAAGGCAAACCAAATTGCTGTTCTTTCAAGAATGCCATTACTTGCTGCAATGTATCGCGTTTTTTATCAGTCACACGAATCTTGTCGCCCTGAATAGAAGATTGCGCCTTAATCCCACTTTCTTTAATGGCTTTATTAATTTTTTTTGCGGTATCTGAGTCAAGACCATCTTTAAGCTTGATGACCTGAATCACATTTTTGCCAGAAGCCGTCATTTTTTGTGGATCAAGCGCCTGAATATCGACTTTGCGTTTAAAGAAATGACTTTCCAGCATGCTATAGACTTGTTCACACTGGAAATCGCTTTCAGTCGAGATTTTGATTTCCTTGTTTTTTTCATTCAGTTCAATAGAAACGTCCTGCCCACGGAAATCAAAGCGGGTCGCAATTTCTTTTTGGGTGTTTTGAACTGCATGATTTACTTCAAAAATTTCTAATTCAGAAACAATATCGAAAGAAGGCATAGTTTAGACCTTTACAAAGGGAAAGAATATCTGAGATGCTAGGGATGTTTTCTTCATTTGCCAAGTGTTGTTTACATCAAAGGAGTGCGCAATGATCCGTAAACAAGAAATTACAACATTTGAGTTCCCAGAAAATGCAATTATCTGGGATGTACGCGATTCAAGTGCTTTTGCTGAAGCACACGTGAAAGGGGCGGTGAATCAGCCCATTAACGATCTTTCAGCAGAAAGCCTAACTCAGGTGTCAGCGGATCAACCCATTTACATCTTGTGTGGTGGGGGCAGTAAAGCTCCACGTGCTGCGGAAAAACTAGAGGGTTTTGACAGCTCACGTGAATATGTCATTCTGATGGGTGGTACTCGTGCTGCCCGTGATGCAGGCTTACCGCTTGAACAGGGTGTATAAGCATTCTGTCAAAAAAAAGCGCCGCAAGGCGCTTTTTTAATGGGTGAGATTTAATGCCTCCCAACCTCCCTTTTCTAAAGGGAGGAGCTACATCTATTCTATTTATTCATAAAAGTAGAGAAAAGTCCCCCCTTTTTTAAAGGGGGATTTAGGGGGATTCATTCAAAATAGTAATTAAATTTGTAGCTTAAAATACGGTTTCTTCATTTTCACTTTCTTTTGAAAACGAGTCACACTGAGTTTTTTTACTAAACTGGATGGCACCGGACAGGCTTCGCCGAGAATCTGGGCTGCCAGAATTTCACTACAGAGCGGTGCAAACAGAAAACCTTTAGAGCCGAGACCGGCAAAGCTGTATATTTCCTCATCGGCTTTCATTTTACCCAGTAGGGGGAAATAATCCTGACTTTGTGCGCGTACCGATGCACGACCTTGCCAGGTATCGGTAGAAGCTAATGATTGTGCATATTCGGGGAAGACACTGTGAATCAGTTCGTAGTTATGCACATGATCTTCTGCCAACACCTCTGCATCATCGCGACCTGGATAGAAAGAAGCACCTAAGATTAGATGTTCAGCATCCAGTTGCATACAATAACCGCCGTAACTATAGGCAATATTTTGACTTAAAGGCTGGGCTTGATTATTTACCCAGCTGACCTGTCCGCGAATCGGTTTCAAAAATGGATAATCTGCAAAGAATTGTGCTGTTTCTCGCGCAGTACAGACAATGACATGATCAAATTCACCTAGATCCTGTTCATCTGAAAATAGCTGAGGTTTTGTAGCCGCTTCAATATGGCTAATTTTGGCCTGTTGATATTGAATATGAGGATGCAGCAAAATCTCCTCACGCAGTTGATGAGGTGAAACTGCACCAGCTTCTAATAGTTTTAAACTTGGAAATTCGGTTTGAACCTCTTGATCTTCTGTATCTTGTACAGCAAGAATTTCTTCAGGATATTCATCTGCTAATCCTAAAAGCTGTTCAGGATTTTTTAAGGCCAGTTGATTCACCTGAATCGGGCGGAAAGCTTTAAATTTTTGATAATGATTTAAGGCATGTTGCCAGGCCAATGTCATCAGATGATCAGCACTTTGCTCAACCGGACAGAGTTTGGGATTCAGCAAAGCCAGTGGATTGCCAGAACCTCCTGAGAGTGGCGCTGACTGGTCGTAAATCGTGACTTGATGGCCGCGTTGAGCGAATGCCCATGCGCTACTTAAACCAGCGATTCCAGCGCCAATCACAGCGATTTGGTGAGGTCTGATATTGGTCTCTGTATCTCGCTCAGTTTTTTTTTGAGTGATTTCTTGTATTAATGAACTTTCAGTCTCTTCCGCCGGATTCCAGATTGCTTTCAGCATTTCACGCTTATGCTTAAAACCACGTGGACGGGAAATTGAAATCCCGTGATTTTTTAAGCCACGCTTTAAGACACCAGCGACACTAAAAGAAGCAAAGGTGGTGCCGATCTCGGATAAACGTACAATATTATTTAAAACATTTTCTTCCCACATGTCCGGATTGCAGGAAGGCGCAAAGCCATCCAGAAACCAGGCGTTCACCGGCGCAGTTTTTTTAATCACCGGGAAAACATCATGTGCATCACCCAGCCATAGATCCAGACTGAATCGTTCTTCAGGAAAATTGAGACGATGACAGCCGGCAATTGGCATCGGATATTGAGAGATGAGTTGATCAGCTAAAGGCTTAAGTTCTGGCCAGGCATTTAAGGCCCGAATCAGATCAGCTTTGGAAAGCGGAAATTTTTCAACTGAAATCGCATGCAGATGACTATGATTCTCCGGGCGCACCTGTTGCCAGAGCTGCCACAAGGCCAGAATATTTAAACCAGTACCAAAACCCGTTTCACCCACACAGAAATATTCAAAAGGTTTTAAATCTGCCAGACGCGTACTGAGATCATTGCCATTTAAAAAGACATGCCGGGTTTCCAGCAAGCCATTGTCTTTGGAAAAATACACATCACCAAATTGCTTGGACACAGGCACATCAATGCCATCCACCAATTGCCAATCCAGATCGGCAGTTTGAATTGCATGCGACAAAACGGGTACAACCTTAAAGATATCGGGAAGGGCTATAGCTTACCATTGACGACGACGTTTGGTATAAACATAGCTCGCGATCAGAAAGCCCAGCAGCACACCTACTGCCAATGTTGCAGCGCCGTAGAGGAACATCTGCGCACTGCGTTCACTTTGCAGCACCTGTACCTGCACCCCAAGATTATCATTCTTGAGCTGTAATTCTTGATTTTGCGATAGTGCTTCCAGATTGGCTTTTTCCAGTTGCTGCAAACGGGTGGCCTGATCTTTGACCAAAGCTTTCACCTTGGCATCTTGCTGGGCTTTGAGCTTGGCGATTTCTTCTGCAGTTAATGGCTTATTCTCGGCAGGTGGCACCGGCTGGGCAGAAGATGCTACGGCAGGAATAATGGCAGGTTTCGGCGTAGACTGGGTTTGGGAAGTCACCGCTGTCCCTTGAGGTTGTGCTGTCTGATTTTCCTGAGTCACAGGAGCAGGCGCAACTTCGACTGCCCATACTGGAGAAATCATAAAACATAGGCCAATGATACTGGCAGTAACAACACGCATGAACCTTATCCTTGAGGGAATGCTTTATTGAATGGTTTGACATCGATGTGTTCGTACACACCTTCTTTTAAGAAAGGTTCATCCTCTAGCCATGTATCCAGCGCTTCACGACTGTCAAAATCGACAATAATGGTACTGCCATAAAAACCGGCCTGTGGATTGGTTAGATCTTTAGGCATGGCACCTGCAACAATCAGGCGGCCTTCAGCATTTAACTGTTCCAGACGTGCAAGATGTTGTGGACGAATCGCGAGGCGTTTTTCAACTGTACCTTCCCGATCAGTACAGCTAACGACGAATAATGGCATGATGACTCTCAATCGTTTGTAGTTGGACTTATTCAGCGGTCTTAAAGTATTTGCGCAATACAATAAACTGAATAATGATAAAGGAAAACATCACGATCATGTCACCGAATGCGGTAAATTCGCCCCAATATTTTCCATCCATCCACAAATAGGCGAAAAAGGTATGCAGAAATGACATTAGTACGAACATGGCAACCCAAGCATAGTTCAGCTTGAACCAGCCTTTTTCGCTTAGATTGAATACTGGACCAAATAACCGCTGGATCAGCGGCTTTTTATCCTTGCTAAACCAAGGAGACAGGAAGAATACACCTGCAAAGACCAGATTCAATAACACGGCTTTCAGACGGATATAGAAATCATCACTGAGGATCAGGGTGATGCCACCAAAAATCACCGTCATGAACAAGACAATCCATTGCTGCTTGTCCAGACGGAATTTTTGCATGACAAATAACGCACCATAGACGACCAGCATGGAAATAATCAGACCTGTGGTTGCAACAAGAATATTATTATTGTCGACACCCCCCGCAGAACCGATCAATTGCAGCAATTGATGGTCAGTGTCTTTTGGATCTACAGTTTTATATAAATAAAAGAAAATAATGAGTGGCACAAAGTCTAAAAGTGCTTTCATGTTAGAGTATCTAAATCTGATCAAATAAATGTCATAGTATAGAGATGCACGGCGTAGATTTACATACACATAGTAATATTTCTGATGGAACTTTCAGTCCTCAGCAATTAGTCGAAGCGGCTGTGGAAAAACTTGTCCATACTTTGGCCCTGACGGATCATGACACCATGGACGGTTTGGCATTGGCTGAGGAAGCCGCTAAAAATCATGAGATTAAGATCATTTCGGGGGTGGAAATATCCAGCCAGTGGTTACGTCCTGCCACCAAAAAAAACTATGGCGTGCACATCGTCGCGCTAAATATGCAAAATCCTGAGCCTTTACAAAAAGCCCTCAATCAGCAAAAGAAAATCCGGGCTGAACGCTCTAAACAGATTTGTGATCTGCTGACACCTTTAATTGGTGAGGATATTTATGCTGATGTACTGACCAAAGTCGACAATATCCCTGATCGGGTGACACGGACACATATTGCCAAAACGCTGGTAGAAAAGGGGATTGTGACCCGTCCGCAACAGGCCTTTGATAAATACATCAAGGAAGGCAAGAAAGCTTATGTCAAATTTGATGGCTTGAGTCTTGAAGACACGATTCAGGTGATTCATGAAAGTGGTGGCTTTGCGATACTGGCACATCCGACCAAATATGATTTATCTGCGACCAATATTCGCTACCTGATCGAGATCTTTGCCAAGTTCGGTGGAGATGCCGTCGAGCTGCCACCGGCGATTGAACCAAGTTCCACCCGGCAGATGGTGGATCGAATGATTACTGAATATGATCTTAAAGTTTCGATTGGCAGTGATTTTCATGGCGATCACATGCCCTGGATTAAACTGGGCAATGTCCCGAGTCTTAAACCGGGGCAGGTCGGGATTTGGGAGAGTTTTGTTTAGTCATTCCTTTACCTCGATCTTTTTCATTTGAGAGAAGATTTTCCCTTCGCTACTAATAACAAAGGGCGAGGAGAGAATTATAAATTAAAGCAAATTATGATCTTGAGCCTGAATCGGTGGTGGCGTCGGTTTACCTAAAGTCCCTAACAGTTCAATTTCAATCGTACGTACCATCGAGTCCAGCGGCAAGTCATTACTCTGAGTACCAAAAGGCTCTTCAATTTCCGAACTTAGAGCATCTAATCCTAAAAAGGTATAAGCCAAAATTCCAACCAGTAAAGGCGTAAACAGACCAAGCGTTGAACCTAAACTAAAAGGTAAAATAAAACAGAAAAAATAGACGGTACGATTGAGCAAGACCGAATAGGCAAAAGGCAAAGGCGTCGTCGCAATCCGGTCACAACCAGTCTGGACAATACTTAGTTCCGCCACATGATTATTCATCTGCATATAGATGATATCGGAGATTTCACCTTCTTTAAGCGCCTGCATTAACTCCCATTGAATCAGGCTTAAGGTATATTGCGGCGCATTGGCCTGCTGATAGAGTTGGGTCACCGCCTGCTGGCTCATGCCGCTGGTTTCAACCAGTTCAGTCGGATTGGCTGTCTGATGGCGTAGCCGGTCACGGAGGACATTGGCAAAGACAATCACATGCTGAATTACACGTTCACGGCGACCTTGAGACAGCATCCGGCAATCACGGTCAAAATGACGTGAATTGGCAATCAAAATGCCCCAAAGTTTGCGCGCTTCCCACCAGCGGTCATAACAGGCCGAGTTCTTAAATCCGAGAAAGATCGACAGTACCACTCCAATCAGGGTAAAGCCGACCAGGGGTAATTCTGGAAAATGAAAATAACCAATATGTGACAAGCCACCGATGATGGCTGACATCAGCATCACTACGCCTAAAGGTGGCAAAACTTTAGGTAAAATCGTCCCCCGCCAGGAAAACAGCAGTTTAAAAACAGTCGGCTGGTCACGTACGATCATTTATTGGAATCATCACAATTTTTTTCATGATCTTGTGGAGTTGTGCCTGCTTTGTCAAGTGCTATTCAATACTGCATTTCCGGTTTGATGAGTTGCTGCTCAGCAAAGGAAAAGCTGCCTTCCAAGGCGATGATGCAATGGTCAATCAGATGGATATCCACTAGCTGGCAGGCCTGTTGAATCTGACGGGTTAACACTAGGTCAGCCTTGGAGGGAGAGGGCCGGCCCAGCGGATGATTATGTGCAATGACAATTGAGGTTGCCTGTTGGCTAATCGCATAACGTAGCAATTGATTAATGGAAATATCACATGCATTGATGGAGCCATAAAACAGTTTTTTAAAGGCAATTTTTCTTAAACTGGCATCCAGACACAGCACGGCAAACACTTCCTGAGTTTCACCGAGCAGTTCAAAACGTAAGTAATCTCTCAGCCGCTTGGAATTGGTAAGTTCCAGTGCATCCTGTTTCAGGTGCTCGGCTATGTAACGCCGTCCGAGTTCCTTGACGGCCATCAGTTGAGTATATTTACTGATGCCCATGCCATGAAACTGGCTGACTTCCTGTAAAGGTGCATCGAGCAACGCAGTCAAATGACCAAAATACTGAATCAGCAAACGCGCCAGATCAACTGCCGAATGTTGCTGGGAACCGGAGCGTAGAAAAATAGCCAGTAGCTCGGCATCGGACAGACTTTCTGCGCCATATTGAATTAAGCGTTCTCGCGGCCGTTCTTGTTCCGGCCAGTTTTTAATAGAAAATTGCATAGTTATTAGACTTATTTATTATGAATTATCAGTTTTCCCGCAAGCTGATCTCTTGGGGATGCGATTATTTAATGCTATTGTGAGCCCCACTGCAACAGCAAGGTAATCTGTTCGTGAGCTTTGATCTAAGTGTAATTCCTCATAAAAATATCATTTTGGCCGTTACTGGCGGTATTGCTGCCTATAAAAGTGCAATTCTGGTCCGCCGTCTAAAAGATGCCGGATTTGATGTGCGGGTGGTCATGACTCACGGTGCACAGGCTTTTATTACACCTTTAACCTTTCAAGCCTTATCGGGCAATCCCGTACATACCGAATTGCTGGATACTGAAGCAGAAGCCGGCATGGGCCATATCGAGCTGGCACGTTGGGCAGATCTGTTGCTGGTAGCGCCGGCCAGCTGTGATACCTTGGCAAAATTTGCCGCAGGTCTGGCTGATGATCTCTTAAGTACTTTATATCTGGCAACAAAAGCACCCGTCTGGGTAGCACCTGCCATGAACCAGCAAATGTGGGCAGCCAAAGCAACGCAGCGTAATCTTGCGACACTGATCGAAGATGGTGTGCATGTGATCATGCCGGACGCGGGTTCACAGGCTTGTGGGGATGTAGGTTTGGGTCGGATGCCTGAGCCGGAAGATTTAGCGCATCAGGTAACTGAATATTTTCATAAAGCTCAACGTGCGATTGCGGAAAAATTTGGCCTGCTTGCGGGTAAACAAGTCACGATTACCGCAGGCCCGACTCGCGAAGCGATTGATCCGGTGCGTTATATTTCCAATCACAGTACCGGGAAAATGGGCTTTGCACTGGCTGCAGCCTGTTATGCAGCAGGAGCAAATGTCACCCTGATCGCAGGTCCGGTCAGTCTGGATACCCCGAATGGCGTAAAACGTAAGAATGTTTCTTCTGCCGTACAAATGCTGAATGAAAGCATGCAAATGCTGGAAAATGGTTGCGATATCTTTATTGCGACAGCTGCAGTAGCCGATTATCGTGTGGCAGAAGTAGCCGAGCATAAAATCAAGAAAGCCGGTGATGAACTGAATGTCGCCTTGGTGAAAAATCCGGATATTGTCGCCACCATTGCCCAGCAGGAAAAACGTCCATTTATGGTTGGCTTTGCTGCAGAAACCCGCAATATTGAAGAATATGCTGCCGGAAAGCTGGTCGCGAAAAAGCTGGATATGATTGCCTGCAATGATGTTTCACGTACGGATATCGGATTTGCTTCGGATGAAAATGCCATGACAGTATTCTTTGCCGAGCATTATCAGCTAGACAAACGTGATCTGGAAAAAGCCTCCAAGCAGGAGATTGCCCAGCAGTTGATCGAAGCTATTCATGATGCCCTGCATCGTGATCCATCCAGTGATGATGATTTTTAAAACGATCTGTATCGAAAAACCCTGAATTCATCAGGGTTTTTTATGGCTAATTTTTTATCATTAATTCAAAAAAACTATAGAAACCATAAATATTTAATCTTAATCGAAGCGCTGTTTGTTTATTGTTTTTGCAAAAAAGCATAAAATGGATCACAGAATAAGCAAAGATAAAAATACTGCATATATCAGCTATAAGCAGGAAGTGGAAAGAAAAAAGAGGGGGCGCTATGAAAAAAATCATGATGTTATGGATGGTTGCCTGTCTGGCTGGATGCAGTTATTTTGTCTCGATGGATGAACTGGCCAGAAATATTCAAACGCAGATGCAACGTGAATTTAATTCCAATCGAGATTATCAACACTATCGTTTTACCGTGAAAAAAGTCAAAATTGTCCAGCGTCAGGGGAATGAGTTTCAGGCCATTTCTCATCTGAATTATCAGGGTGAGGAATATCCCATTCATGTAAAAGTCTTTAAGGTGGATGGGGGGTATAGTTGGTCGATTGAAGATGATGCCTTTGCTTTTATTGATGAAATTGAAATTGAAAAATATCGTCAGCAACTGGATCGAGAATTACAGCAACTGGCCTCAGCCTTGGATGATCTGGAACCTGTAGATGAACCAAACCAGAATGTCTCCGGCTCTCTGATCACACCACTGGCTGAACCCGTATTGCAAGATGTTTCTTATCAGGAAGAGCCGATTCCGGTCGGTAATATCACGGCGTATACGCAATAACTCATGCGCAATCGCTATAAAAAAGCACCGATGATCGGTGCTTTTCTGTTTAGGATTCAACCTGTTGATGTTTACGTACATAATCTTCAGTACGCTGCATCGCTTCCTGAATATTAAAGAGAGCAGTTTCTACATCTTTCAAGGTTTTGGCATTGCCACCGCTTAAAGCCTGACGCCATTTGCGTGCACCCGGCAGGTTCTGGAACAGTCCCAAAATATGACGGGTAATAATCGACAACGGTGCATCTTCGGCCATGCGCTGGGCAATATAAGGCAGCATCTGTTGCATAATGTCAAAACGGTCTGGTGCATCCAGATTCCACAGTTGGCCCAGTTCAGCCAGTAAGTAAGGATTATGATAGGCTTCGCGGCCAATCATCACCCCATCCACATGTTTGAGATGTTCCAGCGTTTCGGCATAGGTTTTAATCCCGCCGTTGATCTCGATGAGCAGATCAGGACGATCCTGTTTTAAACGGTAGACATCTTCATAACGTAGGGGTGGCACGTCGCGGTTTTCTTTAGGTGATAGACCTTTTAATAAGGCAATCCGCGCATGCACGATAAAGTTATTGCAGCCGGTTTTGGCCACAGTATCGACAAAATGTAGCATCTCTTCATAGGAGTGCATATCATCAATCCCGATCCGGTGTTTTACAGTCACTGGAATATCCACCGCATGACGCATTTCAGCAATACATTCTGCGACTAAATCAGGCTCTGCCATCAGACAGGCACCAATTTTATTATTCTGTACCCGGTCACTTGGGCAACCTACATTTAAATTGACTTCGTTATAGCCCCAGTCCTGCGCCATCTTGGTACAAGTGGCGAGATCTTTTGGATTCGAGCCGCCGAGTTGCAACACGATTGGCTGTTCTTCCGTATTAAAGTCCAAATGACGTTTGGCATCACCGTAAATGATTGCACCTGTGGTGACCATTTCGGTGTACATAATCACATTCGGGTTAAACAGACGCGCAAAGAAGCGATAGTCTTTGGTGGTCCAATCCATCATCGGAGCAACACTGATTCGTGGAGATTGAGTGTTTTCAATGTTTTTGGTAATAGTCATTAAAAATCATACCTTTAATCTGTGTTTCGCAACCTGCGCGAATCTGTGTAAACCTATTTTTAGGTGAGTTTATCTGTTTGCATTTACACCAAGTTTTACACCATAATCAAAAAAACATTTTTTGGTGTAAATTATGGGGTCAATTACAGCAAGGAAAGGTGCAGATGGGAAGCTTAGCTATCGTGCTGCAATTCGAGTCAATCGAAAGGGCTTTCCTGCTTTTTCTGAGAGCAAAACATTTCATTCAAAAAAGATGGCTGAAAATTGGCTTAAGAAAAGAGAAGTCGAAATTCAAGAAAATCCTGATATTTTACTCGGCAAAGAAAAGCTGATTGATCTGACCTTATCAGATGCCATAGATAAATATTTAGGTGAAGTCGGGAGCGAGTACGGAAGGACAAAACGCTATTCTCTTCTCTTAATCAAGAAGCTGCCAATCGCGCGAAATATTATCACAAAAATAAAATCAGTACATTTGGCTGAGCATGTAGCTTTAAGAAAGGCGGGTATACCTAGCCTTGGGCTAGAGCCAATAGCTACCAGTACACAACAACATGAATTGTTGCATATCCGAGGAGTGCTTGCTCATGCTGCTGTGATGTGGGAGATGGACATTGATTTAAATGGTTTTGATAAGGCAACAGCTCAACTGAGAAAAACACGCCAAATATCATCTAGTCAAAAAAGGGATCGCTTGCCTTCAAGAGATGAGTTGGTTGCATTGACGAGGTATTTTACAGAGCGTTGGAATCTCAACCGTTATGGTTCTAAGTACCCCATGCATTTGATTATGTGGTTTGCTATTTTTTCATGCAGACGTGAAGCTGAATTAACACGACTGTATCTTCGAGACTATGATTTACATCATTCAACATGGAAAGTACATGATCTAAAGAATCCCAATGGTTCTAAAGGCAATCATAAATCGTTTGATGTACTTGATCCTTGTAAGGAAATTATTAAAAAATTGAAGCATCCTGATGTTCGTGGGCGGATGTTGCAGCTTGGCCATGATGAAAATTTATTATTACCCTTGAATCCCAAAAGCTTGGGTAAAGAGTTTAGAGATGCTTGTAAAATGTTAGGTATTGAGGATTTACGCTTTCATGATTTGAGACATGAAGGCTGTACTCGATTGGCAGAACAGAGTTTTACCATTCCTGAAATTCAAAAAGTAAGTTTGCATGATTCTTGGAGTAGTTTACAGCGCTATGTCTCGGTGAAGGCGAGAAGAAATATTATACAGTTTGAAGAGGTGCTACGCCTCATCGATGAAACGTAGCATAGTCTTTAGATGCTTCTGAATACTTTTTGTCTAAAATATCTGCTAAATCTTTTACGTGTACTAGAAAGGGTGCACGTTTACTTTGATCTATCTTAAATACTGAGAAAGGGAATTCTTGATTATTCGCCTTTCTCAGTGCTTCAGCTTTGCTAAGATGAGGGTAATAGTCTGAAATTACCGTCATTAATTCAACTGTCATGGAGCGATATTTCATAAAGAGGTAATCGGATGTGGAAATTTTTAAAGATATATTCATGATTAAAAGTTAACAGTTATCTCGATGAATTCAGTTTAGTGTTCTGAAAATAATAAAAGTAGAGTGGTGCAAATATTTAAAAATATATTAGTATTATGCTATTTAATTAATTGTATTTTAAAAATTTATGACTAGAGAAAAATTATCGAACTTGGAGCGGCTTCAAGAGGATATATGGCAAAACTTTTGCTATTACTATCAGTGTGATTTGGTTGATATGTCAATTAAAACTGAAAATTTATTTCATACAGATCATTTTAAAGAAATTATAAAAAGAATGCAGCAGAATGATTTTCCATTGAATGAAAGGTTTGCTTTGCATTTAGAAATGATGGGAGATGTAGCTTCAATTCCATTCAAGCCAATTCAGATTGCCCAGCTTCTAATGCAGATTAATACGCTAAAGTTTGAGATAAACCACTTATCTGCCCGAGTGTTCCAAAGGAAATATTCAGATATCTTGATTGACTATGTACAAACCATAGGTGGGTTGGAGTTTATCCTAGATAGTAAGCTTGCTAGAAGTGCAAAGGCAATCCTTGCTGTTAAAGCTCGTTATGAAAAACATTTATACCCAAGACGCGAAATCTTATATCGCATTTTACGGGAGCAAGTGACGCGTCGTGGAAAATGGAAGAACCCGAATGAAGCTGTTAATTTTGTGCTTGATGATCTAGTCAAAGCTTTTGAGGTTTACGATATTGAATGGCTTAAATCTGAACTGGCGCTTAAGCAAAAAATGCTGAGGGAACTTGAGCAGGAGAGTAGGCAGTTGCATGCTAAAGCTCAGTCAGATAGTGTGCGAAGAAAGCCAGCATCAATCGTGAAAAAAATAGAAAAACTACAGTTGGAACTTAACAACCTTAATCAGATACTGAAGGCAAAATATCCCTCTAAAGAGATGGAAAAATTTGGGTATAAGATGCCATATAGTGGTGGATACATCGCTGAAACAATCATCCATGAGCTCCGAACTCAACCAGAGTTATTGCAGGAAATTTTATACTAAAAATTATCACTTTAGTTGTAATTATAAGTTTTTAAGCCTTGAATTTAGGTATTATATTCTACAAATTTAATCTTAGATTTTATATAAAATATAGGTGTTTCAATGGGTTTGGTTTATTTTTGTGATAAATTGATTAAAAATATATTTATAAATCTTGAATGTGACCTGACCCGAAATGGACTACTTGAGCGAAGACAAGAGTTAGATCTGAGAATTTTGCTGGAATTAATACTGTTCATCAGATCACTAGATAAAATCAAAGGACAATATTTTAAAGTGACTTGGAATACGTTTTATCCGCCTATTTACGCGGATAAGTTTTATCCTTTTGAATTTTTTACTTATGATTTTGGTTTGAAAAATACAAAGTTTGTCAAAATTGATGGGGAGAGTAGAAAAGTAAATTTATTTGAGTCGACGCCTCGAGTTGAGCTGTTTTACGATGTTCTTGATCTACATATAAAAAATGAACAATTAGTGAGTTTGCGCGAAAAACTGCAACCAACCTTGAATGAAAGGAATAAACCTGTTGACTTTAGCCTATTGCCTGCAAGCTTTTTTCCTTCAAAATTTAGTGAAATTTCAGTTGAAAATATTGCATATCTGGATGATTTCTTAGATAAGTTCAGAGAACATGAAGAATTCACAAAGAGAAAAAATGATGAAAATAAGGCAGTAAAAAAATTTCATGAATATTGTGACTATTTTAATGATGCGATGAGTTTAAGCGCCAAAAGCTTTATTTTTGCCATTGAGTTTCTTGTTCATGGTCAGCAAAAATTAATTGATGATACTTATATCAATCTAAAAAAAGATTTTATGAATTCGATAAGGGGATACAGGCAGCTCGCTCAGATTTCGGGATATATGGGTTTTTGGGATTTAGCTGATAACAATAATTTGTGCTTTAGAATTATGTTTATTGTGCCTGATATTGGCATCGAAGTAGATGAATGGATTGAGGACATTATTTATTATTGGGAGGATATTTATTTCAATAGAATCAGAGAGAAAGATGTTTATAAATTTAAAGGTACAGATGCGATAAGATTTGAAGCGGTTCAATTGCCTGTTGCTTGGTCACATAAAAAATTGAAACCTCGATTTTTAGAGGTTGGAAAAAATAATCTAAGTATGAAAAAGCTCATTTGTGAGCATGCTATTTCTTATATTGTACTGTCTGAATTTTATTACTGTCCGTTTGAGCTCCAGCTTTATCTTAAAGCTATAGCAATTATTTCTGGGGAACAGTCTAAGGTGGAGCCTGGGTTGAGAATTAACGGAAAACGGATGTATAGAGTGTTTAGAGGAAGTCTTTCTAAAAAACAAAGTCTGGCGTAACTTTAGCTTTTGCAACATTCCCATATTTTGGTTGTTCTCGTTATATGGGACTGCGGTGTAATGGTTAGATCAAAATGATTTGCTTAACAGGTAATATATATTATTAACTATAAGAGTAATATATAAATAATATATTAAAAATAAACAATACCTTATCTAGTTAAGTGAGTGCTGTGAGTCACTTAGCTCAGTATAGCCCATACTCAAATGGGCTATAGACTATGTATCAATAACACAGTATTAAAATATTCAGAACTAACCCTATAGTATGTTCCAAAGTCTATGAGCATATTCAGCTAAGCAGGATGACTACAACATCCTGCTTTAGAATCAAGATCAGTAAAAAAATATATTCCTCACTTACATATGAACCTTGTGTTTCAGTGAGAACCTAAATGTACCAGAATATTCAATATGATCAGCTTTACCATGAAGCAGAAGTATTGGCAGCAGTAGACCATTTCATTCAAGAAGTTTGCTTAGGTAGTTATGATTTATATCATCAAAACCTGATGATAGACCTACAAAAATTAGTTCAGTCATTTAAGCCCATCTATGACGCTAATTTTTTCTATTGCAATACAGTGCAGATATTCATTGAGGTGGTGAACATCGTTGATCACACACTCCGTCTAATGCCGCAGGCAGACCATGATTGTATAGTCTGTTTTGATGATATGACAGTCTGGCATATTCTGACTTATATCCAATCATTATCAGGCTGTGTAAAACAGCAACTGATTGATTTTCAACAACGTGAATTAGAGAATCAGCATAGCCTTTTTGATTATACATCCACACTCATTCATCATTATGCGAGAACACTGGTGGTTCGAGTGGATTTATCTATCAAGAAAGAATATCAAGCCTTATACAATATCCAAGTATTCAATGAAGCACTAGAAATATTGCTACGGCGTATCGCAGATCAAGATACTTGTTTTAGTGGGTTATATGGTTATGCATGGGCATTAGAGCATGGGGTTAGTAAGGGCTACCATTGCCATCTTTTGCTTATGTACGATGGAAATATGCATCAATGTGGTTTTGAAATGGGGCAGTGGATAGGTGAGTGCTGGAAGCAGATTACACACGGATATGGTTATATTTTTAACTGTAACCATTCCGACTATATGGCGATCTATGAAGCGATGGGGACTTTAGGGATTGGTATGATTCATCGTAACAATGCCAGTGAAGTCTATAACTTTCTTAATTATATTGTCCCTTATTTGGTGAATGGCGAAAAAGAACAGCAGCATCTCCGAGTGAAAGATTCAGCCTATATGCGTAGCTTTGGCAGAGGGGTGGCTAATTCGAAAAATCGAAGAGGTTTATAAATTATTGACTTTTCAATAGAGAACACAACTATCAGCAGTGTTCTCTATAGGGTCGGGTTTGAGATTAAAATGATAAATTTACATTGCCTTGATCTGTAATCATTTCAGCTTCAAGTACCTGATCACCACGGCATTTCAGTAAATAGGATACCGTAGAACTATAGTTCATTTGCACAGGAATTTTGCTATAGAAATCTCCTGTATAAAAACCACAGCGACCACGGTTAATATTTAATCCCTCTAAAGTGAAGGGTTGTTCAGAAGTGGACTGAATTTCCAAAATATATTCAATTGCACCAGGCACATTAAACGCTGATTGAGATTCCCGACTGGAAATTTGGGCACGAACAGATATCTCTGGTTGCTCCATCTCCATCGGAATATTATTACTATATTCAGGATTGTTGGGATCAAGATCAGATTCCATCATGGATTTGAGTGCTTCAGGATATTTATCCCAACTCTCAAGAAATGATTGAGCTTGTTTGACCGCAGCAGGCAGATATTCGATATCATTTTCTACAATCTGAGTTAAAGCTTGTACTTTGGCTTCAACCTCTTCCTTGCTATATGGAGCATATTTAGATTGCTCCTTCTGTGTAGCAGTATTAGATGAGCTGCGTTCAGCTTGATCTGTAGCACTTTGTTGAGCTTGCTGATTGTTTTGACTACATGCGATCAGTAAAGTT
The DNA here is from genome assembly GCF_018438165.1 of Acinetobacter sp. WY4. Taxonomy (GTDB): domain Bacteria; phylum Pseudomonadota; class Gammaproteobacteria; order Pseudomonadales; family Moraxellaceae; genus Acinetobacter. Next base: position 2,587,146 of record NZ_CP053947.1, read on the forward strand.
GAAAGTGCTACAATGGAAAGTATTTTTTTCATGATTGCACTCCGTTATAACTTAGGTCTAATAACAACGAACCAAATGAATAATAGGATCAAGATACCACCTACAATTTTACCGATGACTGGAAACATTACCGCAGGCCACACTAAGCCTTGCCCCAAATTGTAAGTAAATGGCTTGTAGTTATACTGTCCCCAAAAGTGTTGATAGATGGCAAAGAAAAAGCCAATCACGAAATAGGCACTAATCACCCATGTCTTAATATTTGAATTCATTTACTTTCCCCCAGTTGCAAATTTTGCCAATGCAATAAAAATTCCCATGACGATCATGAAGCCAATAAATGGCAAGCCTAAAAAGCAAATCACTGCAATCACGCAGATAATCCCTGCAAGTATTCTCATGGCTACTCCTTCATGCACTGATAGGAAACATTGACCATATCCATCTGAAAGGATTCAGTTTGTTGAAGGGTGTACAGATTGTTTTTTAGTCCATCCTCTCCATATTTACTTTCGAGTTTGTCATAAATACATGAGCAGGTACTGCCATCAATCCCGCCTGTTTTACAACCACTGATAAATTGACGTTCAGTTTTACTAGCACAGCCTCATGCCATAAGTGCAAGTGTGATGAATGCAAGTGAAGTAAGAATTTTCATCATTCCCCCTAATTTTTATTGTGTTATTTGGTGTGTAATAAATTTTGCTGTATGGACTAAAGTGTAGATGCAGCAAAGCCTTCCAAAGCTAGATAGCATTTAGATCAGTCAAGTAAGCAAAAAATTATGAAAGCTGCTAATGCGGCAAGGAAATATAAAATCGTTTTAGGGAAAACAATAAAGATAGAAAATGCTTAGTCATGGGTATGACTCCTTTGGCTATGAAAGAAGTTTCACCGCATTACTGCTAAATAATGGTGGCGAAACGAAAGAGGGTTAGCAGACTGATAGCCAATGGATCAGCACACCCGAAGGTGTCCCCCTCCCGTTCCGCCGCAGAGGGGGCACGCAGGGATTCCCACCAAAAAGTTAAACTTTTTAGTGTATGGCTAAACGGTCTGCTAAAACCGACTGACGATGTAGGTCAGCAATTGAATGATAAATTTAAGGTAGGGCTTAGTCAATCAAGCAAGATTGAAAAAACAAGTAAAATCAAAGATCGATGATATGAATTTTTGCAAATGCCCAACAGTGTTAGGCATTCTGATTGAGTGAATACAGATCAAGTTCTATTGTTCTTTGTCAGGTAGGCTAGAAGTAAACGCTTCTGGAGGAATTGGCACTTTATTGGCTTTGAAGATGCTTTCGGATCCAGGCGCTTGTTGTATTTGATCTTTCATCCACTCTTGAGAAAAAGTGGGATGATCACTTAATGTTTTTATCGTTTCATGGGGAAGTGGAATTTTCGCTATTTGTGGTGCAAATATGCCCAATTTATTTAACTCAGTTTCATAATAGTTTTTTAGATCAAGTGCATTGTGTAATTGTTTTTTTAATTCAGTAATTTCGTTTCGCAGTGTGATTAGACTAATATTTTTGGGTGTGGTATTTTCTAAGACTTGTAATGCTTCTTCCTCATCGAGCACACCTTTATCAATTCTTCCAAGTTTACCTGAGCGGGTCACAGTTCTAATTTGATGTTCGGTGTATCCATATTTATTACAAAATTCGGCAATTTTAATCTGGGTCATAATTCTAAAGTCATTAGTAGTATTTTGATTTATCTTACTGATTTTATTTTGATAATCAACTTGTGAGATACCATATTTAATAAATTTTTAAATGTGTGTAAAGAAATGTGGGATTATTCGGTAAATATCTTGAAAAAGTCTTACTGATATACAGTAAGACTTTAACCGTGATGTAAGTTAAATTTATCAGTGAATTAGTTGTTTGCACTGTGTTGATTTGAAGTGATTGATAATGTCTGTCGGAAAGACCAACTTACCATTACGTGGGTTAACATAAGAACCATTCATATCCGCCTTACACTGCTCTAACATATATTTAGCAATTTCATACTCATCACTTTCTAAAGCGAGCATAAATGGTGTGTAGCCTGAAATAGGTAACTTGGCTGGCTGATTCACATTTGCACCAGCATTAAGTAGGATAAATACGATTTTGTTAAGCTGTTCAACAGATGCTTTGGATTTCATCACTTCAAACAATTCTTTACCAATCATCTTGCCCGTAGGCGTATCCAGATTTTTCCAAACATCATTTAACTTGAGTTTTCCTGCTGAATGTTGATATAGGCTGTACTGACTTTGCTCAGGATGTAATATGATTCGCTGAATCATGTCCTCAAAATGAAATGATCTTTTTACACAGTGAAGCATTTTTAAAGCGAGGTGTAATGGAGTGTGGTGATCAATATCCGCAAGTAAGTTGACATTTGTACCCATATCAACCAGTGTCTTTACTAAATTAGCATCCCCAAGTTGAATGGCAAGGTGCAATGCGCTTAAACGTCTTTTTGTTGTGACTACATTTAATGTTTCAGTTGAGAAGCGGTGCTTTAATAATAAAACTAGGATTTGCTGCTGTTCATCTGATAGTTCAATGATATTATCATTCAGACATATCGTGAGTGACGAATCATTACTAGTGCTCAATTTATTTACATCAGCACCAGCATTGAGTAACGCTTTAACAGTCTTAACATCACGTAATTGAATAGCATGTAACAGTTGAGGCATTTTTACTGTTTTTTGATCGTCAATTTTTATAACTTTATTTGGCTGGCTAAGATCAATTCTTATCTTGTTTTTTAAAGTTAAAAACTTTTGATTTGGTAGATCATTTAAAAATGAACATTCATCTATAAGAAATAACTGTTGATCAAAAATATCGTAAAATTTAGTGCTTAAAGCCTTTAGTTCCCATGCTTCAAAAACATTTTCAAGTTTAAACTTTTGCGGCAGATTATCGAAATCTAAATCAATTTTAGAGAAACGTAGATGATAACGGATGGCGATATTCGCGAATTTTCTGATTGAATTACTGTCAGGTGAGTTTTGTAATGAACAAGCCGTCAAAGCCTCCGTTAAAATTTGCTCAAGATTACGTCCATCATATTGAATGCAGCTTTCTACGCATTCCGTATAGGCTTGAATTGCATCTTCAAGTTTGCCTGTAAATAAGTAATAACGAGCCTTAGCCCAATGAGCACTAAAGCGAAGGCTTTCAAACTCTGGGTATTGATCAATAGTCTCCATGAATAAGTTGATATTTGTGAGACTAAATTGCAGTTGATCAGATTGATTCTGAATACGCTTATATAGAACGGATAGTATACTTTCTGCATTGTCTTTATATTCATCTAAAATGATATTTTCTTTTGGAAGTTTCAACAAAGATGAAAAAATAAACTCATTCAATGACAAGTGTATATATGCCGATTCATTTGCTGAGTTAAGCGTTTGCAGAATAAAAGGTGCAAATTCTTGATCTGAGATTTCTTTCTCTGTTATGCCATTTTTATAAAGGCTGTCTAAAGCTCTAGCCATTAAAAGAGCAGAAAGAATATCTGCTTGTTTGGTGAAATGTACATGATTTTTTACAATAAGCTGTAAGCTTTGCGGATCAGGTAACTCCTCTAAATTTCCCCAAACTCGAAATCGGTCTTGTAACTCTTTATTGAGTTTCTTGACGTTAAAATTTTCTTTTAAAATTTCACGTAAAAAATGAGTTTTTTGGTTTTTTGAGATATAACTAAGTGATACCAAATTTTGCTTTAGAATGGGGATAAATTTTACTGAGATCATCAGATTTACAAAATCATCTGTAGTCTTTTGCTGAGCATCACCATTGAGGCTAAACAGTAATTGAAAATCATAAAATTCCTGCATTGCTTTTTTAAATGCATAAATCATTTTACTTTGAATTTGTCTTGAAAAATATGTTTTATCAAAAAGGGCAGTGATAAAAGATTCTTCAAAATAATGTGGATAGTGAATATTATCCGTATATTCATCTATTTGCTTTGTAAGCCCAGTATTGTTTTTCAAGCCAAAATGGGTGGCTATTTCTCTAAGTAGAGTAGTGCCAGTAGGAAAATGTAATAGTGTAGTTTGCATGTTAGGTTCTTCTTAAAAATCGATTTACGTCATGTTTAAATTGTTGAAAACTTCTAAAATCACTCGGAGTAGATGGAATGGCTAACTTTCTATTATTGATCATTAAAAAGTTGTGCTTTTTCCCTTTAGCTAACTGAATAGACTTTTGCTTGAGAAGCTTCGTAATGAATTGATGAATGTCTTTGTTATTCGAAAACTTCATGTCAGTCATCATCGTCATAAAAATTATCATCTTGATCAGCTTGACATGAAGAGCATAGTTCACCAGTCACGATAGAATTATAATGTTCACCTTCTGGTAAAGCATCTCCATAGAGTGTTGTATAACATTCTGCACATTGATATAAATTAGCCATGATTATCTCCTTTACAGTATGGAGGTAATATAGATTTTGTTAAATAAAATAACAGCAAAGCGGTTGGCGGGAAAATATCAAAAAAATGCAAATAGCTGATTACACTGAATAGTATTCCAAATTATTTCAGATACATAACATCCTAATGAGAATCATGAAGCTCTTTAGAGTACACATGAAAAATGAATATTAAGCCTGCCATCGTGCAGGCTTTTTTATGCCCAAAATTTAGGAGTCAAGTCATGAGCTTGAATTGTCCCTTTTGTCATTCAACCGACATCATGATTGTTGAAGCGAATGCGCAACAAGCAAATTCAACATTATCAAATCTTGCATCACCCGCAGCTTTAGGGGCCTTAGGTACAACCGTTGCGAAGTCTTTGAATTTGCCTCCCATCGTTGGAGGAATTGCAGGAACTGTACTCGGTGGTTTGTTTAATTCTTTTGCAGAACAAAGCACACCTCCGCAGCAAAGTTTGTGCTTCTGCCATAACTGTTACCAAAAGTTCCCCATTCAATATCTGAATTAAGAACAGATCCAATTTTTCAATATGATTTTAAAAAGGAATAAAACTATGGCACATCAACTTGAACAAATGGCTTATGTCGGTGAAACCCCTTGGCATGGGCTAGGGAATCAACTAAGTCAAAACCAACCGATTGAGGTCTGGGCACAGCAGGCAGGCATGGACTGGCGTATCGAGTCATCCAATGTCAGTTATATGGCACAGAATGAACGTGGGCAAAGCATCATCATGCCGTATGAAGACCAGCGTGTACTGTACCGTTCTGATACACATGCACCGCTGTCTGTCGTCAGCCAACGCTATCAGGAAGTCCAACCTCGTGAGATCTTAGAGTTCTATCGTGATCTAACTGAACAATCAGGCTTTGAATTGGAAACCGCAGGCGTGCTTAAAGGTGGCAAGAAATTCTGGGCGTTAGCACGTACAGGTCAATCTACTGCACTTAAAGGCAAGGATGTCAGTAATGGCTACATTCTGTTGGCAACCGCTTGTGATGGCACCTTGGCAACTACGGCACAATTCACTTCCATTCGTGTTGTCTGCAACAACACCTTGGCGATTGCCTTACGTGGTCAGAACAGTAGCGCAGGTGTAGTGAAAGTTCCGCATAGCACCAAGTTTGATGCAGATAAGGTCAAACAGCAATTGGGCATTTCAGTACGTGCATGGGATGAACACATGTACGAAATGAAGCAGCTCAGTCAGCGTAGAGTCACCCAAGGAGAAGCAGCAGCTTTCTTTGATGCAGTGTTCAACAACACTAGCATGAGTGTGGCAGATCAGGAGGACAATATTATTCAGTTCTATCGTGAGGTTGCGACTCAGGCAGCACAGGCAAATGCCAAGGAAAAAGCTGAGCCAAATGCCAAGGCGATGACAAAAGCAATGGACATGTTTAATGGTCAGGGACGTGGTGCAGAGTTGAGTTCTGCTAAAGGAACAGCCTATGGATTACTGTGTTCAATTACAGAATTTATTGATCATGAACGACGTGCCATGAGTACAGATCATCGACTCGATTCAGCTTGGTTTGGTGCAGGAGCAGCGATCAAGCAACGTGGACTCGAACAGGCTTTGCGTATGGTGTCATAGCGTAGAAATTTGAGTTTCTTGCAATGGAAAGTTAGACCTATCTATTTATATTTTAAATATAAATTTACATTTAAAAATAATTAAACCACGTCTTCGGATGTGGTTTTTTTATGCCCTTTATTTGCCACCATCCATATAAAATGAGGAAGCAAGCTATGAATACAGCAATATTAAACCCATCCATTCAACAAGCAAGTAAACCCTTTAATGCTCCAAAATTGTTTACAGCAAAACGCTTGGTCAATACTAAAAATATGACTCAATCTGACTGGCTTGAAGTCCGTCGCCAAGGTATTGGCAGTAGTGATTGTGCAGCAGCCTGTGGATTGAATCCCTATATGTCGATGCTCGAACTTTGGATGATCAAGACAGGACGAGTCAAACAATCGATTGAAGATGAAAGTTCAGGTGTCTCTCCACTCTATTGGGGCAAGCAACTAGAGCCATTGGTGGCTGAGTACTACAGCATGCATACCAATAACAAGGTACGCAGAATCAATGCAGTGCTTCAGCATCCAGATCCTGATAAGCATTTTATGCTTGCCAATCTGGATTACTCCGTTGTGGGTAGTGATGAAGTTCAAATTCTGGAATGCAAAACAGCAGGAGAGTACGGCGCAAAACTTTGGCGAGAGGGTGTGCCTTTATATGTCTTGTGTCAGGTACAACATCAATTGGCAGTGACAGGCAAACGAGCAGCACATGTTTGTGTGCTGATCTGTGGTCATGAGACTAAAATCTTCAAAGTGACCCGCTCCGAATCCGTGATCAAACATATCATCAATGCGGAACGTGACTTCTGGGATTGTGTGGAAAAAGATATACCACCTGATGCAGATGCCAGTGAGTCGGCAGCCAAAGCCATACAGCAGCTCTATCCGCAACATATTCCGTTGACTGTTGAAGACTTGAGTCATAACGAACAAGCCAATCAATTGTTTGCTCAACTGATTCAAGAAAAGCATCACATTGAGCAGCATCAAAATAACTTTGATGAAATTAAGCATCAAATCCAGATGTTGATGAAGGATGCTGAACGAGCAACCTTTGCCACTGGTTCAGTGACGTGGAAGAAATCCAAGGACTCAATCGGTTTAGACAGCAAAGCCTTACTCAAACTTCACCCAGAAATGCTTGAACAGTTTCCGCAAAACAAAGCAGGGACACGACGCTTTCAGATCTATACCAATGACTGAATTCATCACGTCGATATTTCCAGTCTTCAAAAAAGCGCAAAAAACCACCCCCGACCTACCGACTCCCGAAGGAGCGGTAGGCCAACAATGGCGGTCTTTGCATTTCATCTGATCTTTAAACGGTTTTGTATTTGCTTACATAACAAAGGGTCAACAGTAAAATTTTATTTAGAGGAAAATTATCATGATTAAAGGTTTAGCAATCACACCACCGATCCTTGGACGTATCAGTATTGGTAAAGTTGTTGAAAAGAACGGTAAACGACTGCCTGAAAAGGACGACCAATTTACCATTACCAGTCAAATCCAAAGCAAAGAGGGGTGGATCAAACATCCGCTTGATGAGCAATTACGCAGTAAAGCACCGAATCAAAAACTCCGTACCATTCCAGTACGGATGATCTTCAATGATCCTGAACTGAATCTGAGAGCTGAGTACAGCTTATTCGACCGACAAACAGGACGGCCTGTCTGTGTAGGTAATGGTGAAACCTGCCAGCGACTCACCAATCAGGGTGTTGAGCAGCACCCATGCCCTTCACCAGACTTATGCTCATTGGCACAAGGAGGAAACTGCAAGCCCTATGGACGTTTACATGTCAATTTGGATGAAAGTGATGAACTCGGTACATTCATTTTTAGAACCACAGGTTTTAACAGTATACGGACGTTAGCTGCACGGCTCAGCTACTACCACGCTGCATCGAATGGTTTGCTATCATGTCTACCATTGCAACTCACGTTACGTGGAAAAAGTACCACCCAAAGCTATCGCCAACCTGTGTACTATGTGGATTTAACATTGAAAGATGGGGTTAATCTGCAACAAGCTATTCAAATGGCGCAAGAGATTGACCAGCAAAGTAAACAAGCAGGTTTTAATCAAACGGCGTTAGATCAGACTGCAAGGCAGGGTTTTGCCAATGCACAGTTTGAAGTCAATGCAGAGGAGGGCTTGGATTTAGTAGAGGAGTTTTATATGGATGAAAATCAAGAGACTAATATTGAACAAGCGCAGCCTTTAACAATGACGAGAGCTAAAGTAAAAGATAAGTCGAATCATGAGGATGGATTTGTGCAGGATATACAGAAAGGATTGCAGGGGAGTGTGAGGGCAATTAACTGATGTGTCTTGAGTACGGTAAAAATATTCATGTTAACTTCAATAGAATATAAGGGGGGATTACTCCCCTTATGCAAAGTCATAACTTTCGAAATTTAATAAGTCTTTTAGTTCCTTATATTTTTTAGTATCAAGCAACTTGTTTTCAGTCAGGAAAATAGTATTCGCTTGCTCTTTATAAGTTTTAATTTCCTCTCGATTCATTGCGCAGATGAAGAGCTGAGCGGAATTAGGTGTATGCTGAATAATAAAATTAATAATTTTGGAGTAGTTGAAGTCAGCCTGTTCTTGTTGATTTGGAGTGTCGATTATGATTGGGGCGAAAACTTCATTTTCTGCATTATGAATTTGTTTTAAAACAGCATAGTAGTATGCTAAAAGACCACGAGTACTTTCAGCTGCTCCACCATTCCCATGCATTTTACTATAATCACTAGATGAGGATATATTGGAAAGGTTTACCGCTGTAGCATCAAGTTTTTCAATATAACTGCTTAAACTTAATTTGAAATTTGAATTTAGTTTATCTTTTTCTTCTTTTGTTAATAATTTGGTTTGCTCTTTTTTAGAGGAGCGAATTTCGCTGTCGTATTTTTTTATTTGGATATAACTATCTTCAATTGTTTTTTGAACTCTATTATGTATTGTACTGGTAGCAATTTCTTCGAGGATATTTGGTTTATTGGGTTGAGAAATTTCATTAGCAGAAAGTGAGCTATCATATTTTTCATGAATTAACTGAATTTGAGTTTCAATTTCTTTTAAAGTTCCATTATTTTTCAATAAATTTTTATTAAGTACGCCCAGTTTATTTTTAATAGTTTCGATTTGACGTTCAGCTTCAACTTTATCGGCTAGAATAGATGCCCTATTAACTAATGAGTTATCGTGTTTTGTACCGCAAATTGGACAAGAAATATTCTCGAACTCTATATTTTCAATAGAAAATTGGTAATCTTTTTCAAGTTCTTGAGAAGCAATTAAAGCTAAATCTAGTTGATTTTGGAAATAGATTTTATCAGCATTTAATTCACTTATTTTTTTGAAAAAATCTTCTTGTTGTTGCTGTAATGCATTAAGGTCTTCATTTACTGTTTGATATAGATCTTCTAGCTGGCTAGATGTTAATGCAATAACTTTAGGGCTAGTTGGTAGGTATTCAGTAATAATATTAATGCTTGTTTCAATAGTCCTAACTTTTTCTTCAACAGATTTTTTTTCAAATTGGTTTTTAGAAATTTCTTCAAGAATTTTAAAGTACTCAGAGTTTATATAACCTGTGTGATATTTAATCACCGTGGGCTTCCAATTACGATATTGCTGAAGATTAGTAAAGCCGCTCCATGTTTGAGTCCAGCTTGATTCTTGATCAATGTAGAAAGGGAGAAAGTAATATGCTGGAGGAGGTGTTTCAAGTTTTGTTGTATCTTTTTTGTTTGGCAATAAAACTTTAAAGCCAACAATTTCAGCAAATAATTTTGAATATTCACCAGTGATCTTTTCAAATTTTTGCCAACCTTTACTTGGTTGTTTTATAAAAATAATATCATTATACCGACCAACTGCATATTCACTATTACCGATATTAAAAACTAATAAGGATCTTATATCGAAAGACTTCCATGTGGGATCATGATGGGTTGAGCAACCTAAAGTCCAAAGGAGTAGTTTAGCAAGAGTGGATTTGCCAATACTATTATCATCCCCTGTAATCAAATTAAATTTTGGGTGGAAGTTGAACTGATTTGCGGACTTTTGGGAATTTGACACGATTGTCAGTTGTTTGAACGATAAGTTTATTATGTTGTCCAATTCTTAAGTTCCTAATCAAAAGTTTGAAATTTTCGTTGTTTGGCTTAGTGTTCTTCATTTTTACAAATCAACTCATAAAAAAGCCCAGCTTTGATTACATTATCATGACTTGATGTAATCTTGTCATTTTTAAGCAGTTGTTCCATTGTTTTGTCTATGAAAGTTTCTAATCCTTCATCCTCATAAACTGAATAATTGATATTTACAATATTTTTCATTATTTCATGGTCTTGGAGTACGGCAAGGTTTTTTTGTAAGGAAGAGGAATGATAACGATGAAATTCTTTTCTAATTTTTGCTTTTTCATGATGTTTGAAATTTAGCTCATTAAGGATTTCAGTAAGCTCATTCTCGCGAACTTGAAGGTCATTACTTTGTGTAAATTGAGAAATAGTGTTTTCGACGGTGATGCCTGTTAAGCCTTTTTTTTGGATTAGATCATCCCAGAGTTTATAGTCATATGTAACAGCACCTTTAATACGTAATTCATCCATTAATAAGCGATAGATAGATTCGGCGTTATGATTTGCTCCAGCCTTAATTTTATTAACTAAACTTGTGATTTGCCCAATTGTGTATTGTTGAAATCCTTTTGCTGGTAAAGTAGGGGTAATAAATGAAAGTGTATCAGGTAAGTTTTTATCGCCGATTTCTGCATCAATAGCAACTTGAATGTCATTAATACATTCTTCATGTAAATCACCGATTTTGATGACCTCAAGATTTAAAGGTTCACCATTAAGTTGAAGTGAGAATCCACAAGTTGCCACTAAATTTAAACTGATTAATTTATCGCGATAAGGTTTATCTTTAATACCTAATAACATTTTTCCTAATACTGAATTAGAATCTTTTTTTGTACGTTTAGTTAGACTCTTATTTGTATATTTTGAAGAAGATTTATTTTTAACCTGATTGAATTCAAATTGCACTTTAGATCCATCTATTGATGAACAATAAACAACATCTTCATGCAGTTCGATAAAAACAACGTAGTCAGTTGAATTTGAATGCTCATCTAAAACTCGACCTAAAGCCCAATGATATTGATATTCGTATTTCCCATAAGTGCTAGCACCTGCTGTTTCTCGTTGAACAACAGCTAAAGGGTTTGCGGTTTTTATAGTTTTAATTTCTGCCAAAATAAATTTTCCTCTACTCTATAAGTGCAGAAAGCATTAGTATATTGATATATTTAAATTATCTTACAAAATTTTCAAATATTTTGCTTGTAAATTAGTCAAATATTTTCTCTTCTTAAATGTTAGAATATTTGCAAATTTGTGTTAAGTACCTTGTCATTTTATATGAAAACCGAACAGACCTTACCCACTGAAAAAATCACAGCGAATAGTGAGCAACTGGCTGTTTTAAAAAGTAATTTCCCTCAGTGTTTCGATAAACAGGGTAAATTTATTGTTTCAAAATTACAGGAAATTTTGCAAGCAGATGGTGTCGATCTTAGTCGTGAAAGTTATAGCTTAAATTGGTTAGGCAAGTCTTATGCACGTGTTTTAGCTAATGAACCGATCAGAACTATGCTGTCGGAAGATATTGAGCATAATCAACAAGAACAAAATAAAAACAGTCATAACTTATTGATTCAGGGCGATAACCTTGAGGTGTTAAAGCATCTGAAAGGGGCTTATAGTGAAAAGATTAAAATGATTTACATTGACCCCCCATACAACACGGGGTCAGATGGTTTTGTATATCAAGATGATCGTAGCTTTACGCCTGAACAATTTGCTGCGCTTGCAGGTGTAGACTTGGAAGAGGCTAAACGAGTTTTAGATTTCACACAAAGCAATGCTAATAGTCATAGTGCATGGCTCACTTTTATTTACCCACGTCTTTATATAGCAAAACAGTTACTTAAAGATGATGGGGTGATTTTTATTTCAATAGATGAAAATGAACAATCACAGCTAAAATTTTTATGTGATGAGATTTTTGGTGAGTCTAATTTTATCGAATGCATCACTTGGAATAAAAGAATTCCCAAAAATGATAAAGGTATAGGTAATATTCATGAGTATATTTTAGTCTATACAAAAAATTCTACTGAAAAAAAAGAATTTATCATGCCTAAACATGGCTTAGATGATATTTATGAATATATTGATAAACTTAAAAGAGATAATATTGATATTAAAGAAAGTGAAAAACAGTTAAAAAAATTCTATAAAAAACAAAGTTATGACCGAGGAATAACTTTGTATAATAACTTGGATGACAATTATGAGCTATGGGGGAAAATAAACCTTAGTTGGCCTAATGCTAATACTGTTGGTGATAAGTATGATGTGAAACATCCATTAACTGGTGAAAATGTAAAAGTGCCAGAAAGAGGGTGGAGATGGGTTGAAAGAACCTTTGATAAAGAGTCAGGACGAGTTAATGGTGAATATACCGATGTACAAGTATTGCATGATGGTAGCGTACGTACAAAAAATATTTGGTTTGCCAGAGATGAAAATACACAACCTAGTTCAATCAAATATTTAAAAGACGTTGAATATTTCTTATTGAGATCTATTATTTCACTTAAGAGTGATGGGGGACAAGAATTAGAAAGAATATTTGGAAAAAAATCAGTTTTTCCTTACCCTAAACCTACAAGCTTGATAAAAACCTTACTATTCTCTTTACAGGTAAAAAATGATGACATTATTTTAGATTTTTTTGGTGGCAGTGGGACAACTGGTCATGCTGTTCATGATTATAATGTTGAAAATAATACCAAAGTATCCTTTATATTAGTTCAACTAGATGAGGAAATAAAAACAGTTAAAGAAAATAAGGAATCACTAAATTTTTGTACTCAAAACTCATTACGTCCTAATGTTTTTGAATTAACTAAATATCGATTAAATAGTGTTTTTCATAATAGTGAAGAGCTAGTGGGATTCAAAATTTTTAAAACCTGCGATAATTTTTTACCATCATCGAATTACAGAGAGTTAAAGCAATTGACTTTATCTCAAGCTGATACTCCTCCATCTACGACTGGTTTTGATGATGCTCAATTGCAAGATATTTTAACAACATGGAAAGGTGCAGATAAAATTTTATTGTCTGAAAATCTCAATACTGTAAGTCTCGGCGATTATCTAACCTATAGTTTTGGTCATGTCTTGTATTTGGTCAATAAAGGCTTTAACACAGATGCCTTAAAAGACTTGATTCAAAAACTTGATGATGAACATGAATTCCAAGTTTCTAAATTGGTCATCCTCGGTTATCACTTTGATAGTAAATCTCAACGTGAAATCGATGAAGCGATGAAAAACTACAATAATAAAAAGTCGATTCCTGTTGATGTTGTGGTGAGATACTAATAATGAATGCAACATTACCTTTATTTGCAACACAGCAAACAAAACAGTTTCATTTTGAAGGGAACTTGCCACATCAACAACGTGCGGTAGATAGTATTCTTGCTGTGCTGGAAACGGTAACATTTACTAAACCTAATCAGCAAATGGCTTTAGTAAGTAATCCATTAGCACCCAAAGATAAGCAACTGGGATTATCAGCCTATGCGAAATCTATTGAAGCGGTGCAAAAACACAATGAAATTTTAGGACATATAGCTAAACCTGAAAGCAATGTACTCGATATTTCAATGGAAACAGGTACAGGTAAAACTTATACCTATACCAAGATGATGTTTGAACTAAATGCACGACTGAAACTGTTCAAATTTATCGTCGTTGTACCTACTCTGCCGATTAAGGCAGGTACAGTTAATTTTCTAAAGTCTCAAGCGTCACAAGAACATTTCGAAACGAATTACCAGAATAAGTCAATTCGGTGTCATGTTGTTGAGAGTCAGTCAGGTAAGAAATCTAACAAAGATTTTATGCCTCAAAGCATCCTAGATTTTGTTCAAGCACCTGATGATGGACAAACTATTCACGTACTTGTAATCAATGCAGGGATGATTAACTCAGATACGCTCAGTAAGAAGTATGACCGAGCTGTATTCGATCAATTCAGCACACCTGTAGATGCAATCGCCTCAATTGCACCAATGGTTATTATTGATGAACCGCATCGCTTTCCAACTGCACAAAAGACTTGGGGAAATATTCAAAAACTCGGTGGTCAATTTATTGTTCGTTATGGAGCAACTTTTAAGGATGATTATTATAATCTTATTTATCAATTAACCGCTGTAGATGCCTTTAACCAAGACTTGGTTAAAGGTGTAGTGGCTTATATTGAAGAATTTGAAGGTGCGAAAGACACTTCTATTAAACTCATTGATATTGATACGAGTAATAAGAAGAAAGAAGAGGCAATTTTCCAAATTAAAAAGGGAAAGGTTTCCAAAAACGTTCATTTACTTAAAAATGAGTCTTTGAGTAAGGTCGATCAGAATTTTGGTAGCTTAACCATTGATAACCTAAATAAAACCACAGTGGTATTATCTAACGGTTTAGAACTGAAAAAAAATGATGTCATTGATCCATATTCCTACAATGAAACATTGCAGGAGAAGATGATACGTAAAGCAATTACGAATCATTTCGAAATGGAAAAGGAATTAATGACTCGCCCATCTGCTAGGATTAAACCGTTAAGCCTTTTCTTCATTGATAATATTGAAAGTTATCGTGGTAAAGAAGGAGAAAAAGGGACTTTAGCTGAATTTGTTGAAGATGAAATTAAACAGCATGTCACTCGACTTTTAAAAACTGAAAAGCACGAAGCGTATCGAGAATATTTAGAGAAAACTTTAAAAGATGTTTCTCAGTCTCACGGGGGTTATTTTTCTCAAGATAACTCTGAAAAAGATGACAAAATCGAGAAAGAGATTGAAGAAATTCTGCATGATAAAGAAAGCTTACTCAGTTTAGACAACCCTCGTCGTTTCATTTTTTCAAAATGGACATTACGCGAAGGTTGGGACAACCCGAATGTATTCCAGATTTGTAAATTGCGTTCTAGTGGTGGTAAAACTAGTAAGCTGCAAGAAGTTGGTCGTGGCTTACGTTTGCCAGTAAATGAGTTTATGCAACGCGTTAAAAATGAAAACTTTCAGTTGCACTACTATGTTGATTTTACAGAAAAAGATTTTGTAAAAGAGTTAGTAGAAGATATCAACAGCAAATCATTAGTTGAGTTTGATGAAACTAAGCTGACTGATGATCTAATTGCTCAAATTTTGGATAAATATTCAAATCAGTTCAAAGATGAAGAGGCTTTACTAGAGCACCTAGATGATCTTGATGCAATTAAGCGTAATAATGACTTTAAAGAAGGCGGTTTGGAGAAGTTAAAGCAACAGTTCCCTCTAGTCTTTGCTCAAGGTCTAAAAGCAAATAAAGTACGTAATGCTGGAGATACAAAGCAGAAAGCAACTATGCGTCTTGCTAAGTATGCTGAGCTTAAAGAAATGTGGGAAACTCTTAACCGTAAAGTGATTTTGGAATACAAAATCGACTCTGAAGAGCAATTTCATGCTTTGCTCAAAGGTTATTTTGCGGCGAATTTAGATAGCTTTAAAAAGACAGGAAGTTTCACCAAAAAGCATACTTTGATTATTGAAAATAATTTGGCATCACAGCATGTTGAGCATTCGATTCATGAAGAGGTTTTACCGATTCAAACCATGACCTATGGTGAATTCTTACATGAGTTAGCTATCTCTTTAAAAGTGAATCGTAATACACTACATCAGGTTTTTATTGAGTTATTGCAAAGTCCAGATAAGCATTTGGATATAAATCAATATCTAAGCCAAAGTACAATTCGCTCTATTCGAAGTGGTTTTAATGATTATTTATTAAAACAGTCATTCCAAAGTTATCAAATAGGTTTAACTGATGTTTCAAATACAGTCCACCCTACTGTATTCACTGATGAAGAAGGTGAGCCATTAGTTGAGATAGAAAGTGCCAATTTAGGTCGAATGACTGAGGCTTTAAATATTGCAGATAATTATTTATTCAATGAACTCTTTTATGATTCACCTCTTGAAAAAGAAAATATCTGTGAAAAAGTTTCTGAAGTGTCTGTATTCACAAAGATTCCTAAAAACTCAATTCGTATTCCTATAGCAGGTGGTGGAACCTATTCTCCAGACTTTGCCTATATTGTTGAGTATGAAAGTGGTAAGAAAACTTTGAATTTATTAATTGAAACCAAGGATAAGGCTAGTTATACGTTATCGGAAGAAGAACAGCGTAAGATAAAACATGCTGAGCTTTTATTTAAAAATGTAAGAGATGATGTAGAGGTTGTTTTTAAAACTCAATTTGAGAGTGAGAAAGTCGTTGAAATTATTAAAAATGTTATTGGTAAAAAGGCTAGTAAAGGTTAGATTAAAGGCAATATTAATGTTGGCTTGATAAGCAAGTTGAGGGGATACATGAAGTTGGTTCATATTGTTGATAAAGATCAAAATATGTGGATTGATGTGAATGTATTCTTTCAACAGTCTGAAATGGAGCTGACTCAATGGCGTAGTCAAATAAGGGAGCGATATAAACGGGATAAAAACAAGCCTCATTTTACTTGCGCTTGGTGCCAATCCCCAGTGACCCTTGCCAGACGTACAGATCACATGGAGATCAATTCCTCGGCAACATTTTTTTTTAAACATATTCCTGAGTTGGAAAATAATCCAAACTTCCAATGTCCTGTAAAGCATATCAAACAGTTATCAGAGCAAGAAAAAACTGCTCTAAAGTATCAAATTGCGAAAGAAACTCAACAACATAAATTGCTGAAAGAGAACATATATAAAAGCCTTCAAGTAGATGAAGCTTTTAGTGATATTCATATTGAGCAAGTTCGTAAAAGTATTGATCTAAAGCAATGGCGTAGACCAGATGTATCTTCATTATATAAAAAGCAATTAGTTGTTTTTGAAGGACAACTTTCTACAACTTTTTTGAATGTGATTATTGATCGTAAGATTTTTTATCAAGATAACAATGCTTGCTTAATGTGGATTTTTAATCATTTTGAACCAACAGAAAAAGCGAAGAAGCAGTCAATGCAAGATATTTACTACAACAATAATGCAAATGCCTTTGTAGTGAATGATTCTACAGTCGCTCAATCAATTAAAACAAAAGTTTTTACTTTAGAGTGTCATTATTTAAAGCCTGAAATAAAGAATAATCAAATCATTAATCAGTGGAATACTGAGTTCGTCGAATTCCAAAACTTAGTCCAGAACGAAGCTACAAAGCAAATATACTTTTTTGATTATGAAGCTGAATATCAAAAGCTAAAGCAAAAATTAGGCTTACGTCATAGTTATTTACAAGAGAGTAAGAATCAAAAAGATAAACTAAAAGTTCAGAAATATATCGAATCACTAGAACAGGTTGATCTTGATACAAAAGTTCCATCAAAAACTAAATCTGAATTATTGGTCGAGTTTACTAAACTATGGATAAAAACTCATTACCTTACCGATAGTCAATTCAACTTTCAGTGGTTTTCCATCCGTAAAGAGCTTGAGCTAATGGGTATTAGTACACCTAAATACATTTTACATGCACCCTATAAAACAGTGGTCAACTCAATTTTAAGTGCAAAATTTGGTTACGTTGTAGGTAACAATATTAATGATATGGTGAGTGTAGCTCATAACTTGATGGAACATCATCCAGCTTACATTAAGCATTTGATGCTTACTTTAAAAGTAACAGGCAAACCCGATTTATTAAACGAGAGAGATAGTTCGGGTAAATGGAAAGAGCGTTATAAAAAATATGTTCAACAGCCAGAAGAGTTTAAAATTTATAAACATGATTTAAATCAATTTATTGAATTTTTAGTTCCTGAGTTTGAAGGACGCTTAATTGCTTGGGGTGAAAGCTGTGAACTTCATTCAAAAATAAATTTACCAAAGTAGGTCTATTATGAAATACCAACCGCCTTATACCATCACCTCAAAAATCATTCATCTAATTGCACAGATTAGTGAGAATATAGGGCGCTTGACTGTTTTAGAAGAAATCCAAGACAGCTTAAAACTACGAAAAGCTAATCGTATCCGTACCATTCAAGGTTCACTGGCGATTGAAGGTAACACCCTCAGTACCGAACAAATCACGGCGATCCTGAATGGTAAGACCGTAATTGCACCTCCGAAAGAAGTACAAGAAGTTCGTAATGCCATTAAAGCCTATGAAGCCTTTCAGCAATGGAAACCGAGTCAAGAAGCAGACTTGTTACAAGCGCATCAAATTTTAATGACTGGCTTAATTGATGAAGTCGGTCAATACCGTCATGGTGGTGTTGGTGTGATGTCAGGTGATCGCGTAGTACATATGGCTCCTCCAGCTAATCAAGTACCACGCTTAATGATTGATTTGCTGGAGTGGTTGAATGATAGTGAAGAGCATCCATTGATCCAGAGTTCAGTATTCCACTATGAATTTGAGTTTATACATCCATTTGCTGATGGTAACGGTCGAATGGGTAGACTATGGCAAACATTGATTCTTAGCCGATGGAATCCAATCTTTGCCAATATTCCAGTTGAAAGCTTGATTTACCAAAATCAAAAAGCTTATTACGAAGCATTGCAAGCAAGTACAGGTCGTACTGATTCAGCCCCGTTTATAGAATTCATCTTACACATGATTTTAGATGCCATTCTTAGTTCAACTGATACCGCTCAAGATAGCGATCATGTTACCGCTCAAGTTAACGTACAAGTGAGCGACCAAGTTCAGCGTTTACTTTCGGCAATGAAGCAAGAAGATTATACTTTAGCTGAATTGATGCAATTGGTTGGATTAACTCATCGAGCAACATTCCAAAGGAATTACTTAAATCCTGCAATAGAAGCAGATTTGATTGAACGTACTATTCCAGATAAACCGAAAAGTCCGAAACAAAAGTATCGTCTTAAATCATGATTTAGCTTGAAAAATATTTTATTACATCTTTGCTTAAGTAGTTAGACATGAATGAGAATCAAAAAGCGTAAAGTAAGTTTTTAAATAAAAAATTTATTATTAATCAATAATTTATTTAATATTTTTCTTGATTGTGTTATTGGGGTTTGGTAAAAATAAAATCATTACCACGTGTGAGATCGGTGTGATGAGTAATTTTGAAATGCAAGGTCTGACATGGAAGGCAAGATCGAAGTATCAACAAGATGCCATATTGATTGAAAATAAGGTTATTCAACATGATGGGCTGATCAGTAAACTTTACAGCCATTCTGAAACAGAATTATGGTGTGTTGCTGTGGCAGATGGGATTAGCAATAGTCCAACAGCTGATCAAGCAGCCTATACGGTCTTAAATGCTTTAACGCAAAATAGAAAGTTAGAACAATATCAAGCATTCGCTATTCAGCAATATCTTGTAGATCAATTGGCAAATCAAAAATGTAGTTTGGGAGCCAGTTCAACACTGGCATTAATTCATAATGACACCAGACAAGGTTTTGTGACTATTCAACATATTGGGGATAGCCGAGTATATTTGTTTAGTCAGCATGATCAAAAATGGCACTGCCTAACAAGAGATCATAATTACCTAGAACAATTAAGAGAAAATGGTGAAGTAAAGGAAGGAGAAAACTATGCCAGTATTTATGATGCATTATTACAATACTTTTGTGCTGATCCCTTACATGAAGTGATGGACTTTACAATAGCAGAAGAATTCTTAACTCAAAATGATGTCCTGTTGGTCTGTACTGATGGCGTACATGACGTGATGGAGTGTACGGAATGGCCTTCTTTAAAAGCAGATATGGAACTCCGGACGTGGCTATTAGAAATGAAAGAGTTATTACATTCGAAGCAGGCCTATGACAATGTCAGCATGGTTTTAGTACGAGCAAAAAATTAATTTATTGGTGATGGGGAAATTATGCAATCAGATGATCTTTTTGAACGTGCCAAATTATTTACTGAAGAAGTTGGTGTTGTTTCGGTGTCTAGTTTGCAACGTAAGTTTTTAATTGGGCATACTCAGGCAGAAAAATTACTTAAACAGTTAATTAAAGAAAATATTTGTGAGAGCCATTTTGTACAAGGACAAGGCTATATTTCTCAAGATTATTCGAAGTAAAAGGGGTTTATGTGGTAATTGAACAAGCTGTAAGAATTGCGAATGATTTAAAGATTCAAGATCAAAAAGATGTATCGGTAGCACTATTGAGCTTTAAAAAATTAGCTAGTGTGGAATGTCCCCTTACACTCGATAACTATCAGCGTGCTTATGTTTGGGGAGTTGATAAAGTTACCCAACTTCTAAATGATTTGTTGTCTTTTATTCAAGAGAGTCGCGATGACGATGCCTATTACATGGGCACTTTATTATTACATCGGAAAATTGGTGAAAAACAGACGGCCTTGTGCGTGATTGATGGGCAACAGCGCCTAACCTCACTTGCTGTATTGTATTGGTTTCTAAACAAGCAGTTACCTTCTCATATTCAATTCTCATTTCGCTCATCTCGTTCAATGGTCAATGTTCAGAAAGCGAAACAGGCAATACAACACTGGCTTTCTGAAAACAATTTAGAGATGGATAAGTTAGTTAGTGTATTTGATCGTCTCTGTTTCACTGTAATCATCGTAACTAGAGAAGATCTCGCTTTTACTTTTTTTGATACACAGAATAATCGTGGTGTGCCCTTAGGCAGTACAGATTTACTTAAATCTTTTCATTTACGTGCTATTCATAGTGACGATGCACAAATAGATGAGCTATTGCAAAGCCACTGTGCTTCACGTTGGGAAAAAGTGCAAGTACAAGGTGAGTTTGGAAAACTTAGTTCCAATCATGACTGTGCACCTGAGCTTTTTCACTATTATTTATGGCGAGCACGCAACTGGACTGGAAATCAGGTTGCTGATTTAGCAAGTAAAAATGAAATGCTTTCTCATTTTGGAGAGCGTACTAAAATCACAAAATTGGGAGAAGTCATACTGTATCCTGCAGGTACAAACCAATGGGGACAGTCACTTAGACTTAACCATACTAATGACTTTTACTTAACTCCAGTCAGTCGTCAATTAGGTGTGCAATCGGCATATTTACCATTTGCACTACGCCAACCGATCAGCCGCGGTGTAGGCTTTTTCTTATATGCTGAAAAATATGCAGCAATGCTTAATTTGCTTTTGCACAAACCAAGTATAGATCTTGAAATCCAAGCCGTGCAGCAATTTTACAATCAGGTAGTGAAGACTCTTTCTGATTACTTACAAAGTTTATTCCGTTTGTGTTTGTTGGTTTATTTTGATCGTTTAGGTAGCAAAGGGTTATTGCGTTTTGCTTTATGGCTTGATCACAGGATTGGTGGAATTCGTTTATCTCAAGATGATATTAGGCGAGAGACCCCTATTAAATTTTTAAGAGATCCTAAACGTAATTTGCTTGATGTTATTGCCTATGCTTATGAGTGTGATGATGTCATTGATTTTTTGAAACAAGTGGATGTAAGCAAAACTTATAGTTTGCATGAGGGTTGGTTGAAGCACATTAAAAGCAACCGACTTGTACAAGAACGTTATGTTGCTGCAATTGCCAAATATTACAGCATTGAAAGCTTGGAAAAGAAAACAGCAGAGTGTATTGAGCGTTCTGTAGAAAGCCAGTTGTCTAAACAAAAAAAACAAATTGATTCAAGGTTTAAAGGAGCTGCTCATGTCTGAGTTTCAATCTAACTTAATTACTTTGAAGGATGTTATTGATCAACAATACTTTTTTAACATTCCAATTTACCAGCGCCTTTATGTTTGGGGTAAAGAGCAAATTCATACTTTGCTAGACGATATTGTTACTGCATGGTTGGAGGGTAAAAACGAGTTTTATTTGGGTGGTACTTTAGTTATTGAGCGAGCTGTGAATGAACTTGAGGATATACGACATTTCGACTTGATCGATGGGCAGCAACGTTTTACCACTTTATGGCTTATTGGTGTGGTCTTAAGAGAGCATTTGGCTGCTTATACACAAGTGGATACCAAACAGGGTAAGCGTCAACGTATTAGTTTTTCAATTCGGCCACAAGTGACTAAATTCTTTGAAAAAGTATGTGAAGGTTTACCAGCTAGCTTGCCAGAAGCAATGCAATTAGAGGATGCCTTGCAAGAAATTCAAGCTTATTTTGACAACTACTCTGATAAAAAAGCATCAATAGATAAGCGGTCACTTTCTAAGTTTATTCTAAATAAGGTACAACTGATTCTTACTACAGTACCAGAACACACAGATTTGAATAAGCTTTTTGAAGTCATCAACAATCGAGGTGTACAGTTACAACACCATGAAATATTAAAAGCCAAGCTATTAGAACATATTAGTTCACAGGAACGCGAAGCATATGCTTTGTTGTGGGATGCTTGTGCCAATATGAATGGCTATGTTGAGCGTCATTTAAAAGCAACAACCAAACTCGATACGGTTTCTCTTTATGAAAGAAAAGTAGATTTTAAGAATGGTCAAAGAGAGCAGTTGGCTAATGCAAAAGCCGTTTTAGATGAATTGAGAGAAATCACTAAGGTTTCAGATGATCAAAGCATGAAGCTTGAAGATATTTTGAATCAAACAGAAATATTTACGACTTCAGAAAATGATCCAGGTGAAGATATAGATTCAGGATTACCTGATAGAGTCACCAGTATCATCACATTTTCAATGCTGTTGCAGCATGTGTTAAGGATTTACTTGCAGCAGAATAACATGGCCAAACATCAGGATATTGAGAAAATTTCTGACAAAGATTTGTTGCTCATATTCAAAGAATACTGGCTTGATGAGAAGCCGAAGGAAACTGATGTTAAACAGTTTTTTGAATTGCTTTGGGAGGTGAGATATCAATTCGATAAGCATGTCATTAAATGGATATTGGTTGAGGAAGAAAAACAACACTCGATCCGTCGCATGCGTATTAATTACAACAAGAAGCAAGATGCTTACTATCTACAGCGCGAAACTGCTGATGCTTCACCAGATTTTGCATTACTGCAAAGTATGCTCTATCACTCACAGCAAATGACAACGCAGTATTGGTTAACACCTTTGTTGAAATTTTTATTGGAAAATCATTCAGATGGTGCGGAGCTTTATTTACAGCATCTTGATAATCATTTGTTATGCAGTCGAGTTCATGAATCACTTATAGATCGGACGCGTCGCTTTTTACAAAACTTATGGCATGAAGAAAAACTTATTGATGCAAAAGAAAGTTTAGATCAAAAATATGAAAATGGTACTCAATACCCGCATTATTGGTTCTATAAGTTGGAATATGTGTTGTATCTCAAACATAAAAGAATGAATAGTCGGCTTGTTGATAATTTCCGGATAACTTCTAAAAACTCAGTTGAGCATGTTACTCCACAAAATCCTGGGCAAAAGCAAGATGAAATTCCAGCTGAAATATTGCATAACTTTGGTAACTTGGCATTAGTGACTAAGAGCATTAACTCAGAGCTAAGTAACGATGGGTTTAGTGTTAAAAAAGAAAAGTTTAAACAACGCCATAAGGGTAAGGGGGTTTCTTTAAAGCTAGAAGAAATCTATAAAAATGATCATTGGCATGAACATGAAATCAGCTATCATCAAAAACAGATGATTGAAGATTTTAATGAATATATGCAGTTGATAGGTAGTAAAGTTAGTTGTTTTGAAAAATGAGTTTATACAGTAATTTATTTTATTTTTTTAAATAAGTTTATAAAGATTAGTGTCTTGATGAATAATTCTGGTACGCGCTGAGAGAAGGGCGGCTGCATCAACTAGAGCAGCAAGCTTTGTCTATTTTTAGTCAAATGTATCGTTATTATTTAAAAACATAAGAATTTTGATAATTATGTCCTTCCTTCATTATCTCATTCTGTGAATGGTTAGAATCCTATTCTAATTTATTTCAGATATATAACATCCTAATGAGAATCATGAAACTCTTTTGAGTACACATGAAAATATGAAAACAAAGCCTGCCATCGTGCAGGTTTTTTTATGCCCAAAATTTGGAGTCGAGCTATGAGCTTGAATTGCCCCTTTTGTCATTCAACGAGTGTCATCTTTATTCAGACGAATACATCACCATCAAATACAGCACTATCTAGTCTTGGGACACCAGCAACATTAGCAGCTTTGGGAACTACCGTGGCGAAGACATTCAATCTACCGCCGATTGTCGGTGGAATTGCAGGAACGGTACTAGGGAGTGTGTTGAATTCATTTACCGAGCAAAGAGCACCATCTCAGCAGAATTTATGTTTTTGCAGTAACTGCTACCAAAAATTTCCGACCCACCTTTTGCAATAAGCATTGAACTGTATCAAAACCGATTCAAATTTCATTTTTCAAATTAAAAGGAATACAACTATGGCACATCAAATTGAACAAATGGCTTATGTCGGACAAACACCTTGGCATGGTCTTGGCAATCAGCTGAGTCAGAACCAGCCGTTGGAGGTCTGGGCAAAGCAGGCAGGCATGGATTGGCGCATTGAATCATCCAATGTTAGCTACATGGCACAGAATGAGCGTGGGCAAAGCATTATCATGCCTTTTGAAGAACAACGGGTCTTATATCGTTCTGATACACATGCACCGCTGTCTGTCGTCAGCCAACGCTATCAGGAAGTTCAGCCGATGGAAATTCTGGAGTTCTATCGGGATCTTACTGAACAATCGGGTTTTGAATTAGAAACTGCTGGTGTGTTGAAGGGTGGTAAGAAGTTCTGGGCTTTGGCAAGAACAGGACAGAGCACTGCTTTAAAGGGCAAGGATATCAGCAATGGCTATATCCTTCTCGCAACCGCATGTGATGGAACATTGGCAACTACAGCACAATTTACCAATATCCGTGTGGTGTGTAATAACACATTGGCGATTGCTTTAAGAGATCAACGCAACAGCGCAGGCGTGGTTAAAGTGCCGCATAGCACCCGTTTCGATTCAGACAAGGTCAAACAGCAACTTGGCATTTCAGTGCGTACATGGGATGAACACATGTATGAAATGAAACAGCTCACACAACGTAAGGTCAGTCAGCAAGAAGCTAAGGCTTACTTTGATGCGGTGTTTAACAATAGCACCATGTCAATCGCTGATCCTGAGGAGAACATTATCCAGTTCTATCGTCAGGTGGCACAAAATGCCGAAGCGCAAAACAAAGCTGAACCCAATGGTAAAGCCATGACTAAAGCTTTGGAGATGTTTAATGGTCAAGGTCGAGGTGCGGAGCTCTCTTCTGCTAAAGGTACTGCTTATGGATTACTGTGTTCGATCACTGAATTTGTTGATCATGAACGTCGTGCCATGAGTACTGATCATCGTTTAGATTCAGCTTGGTTTGGTGCAGGTGCAGGACTCAAGCAACGAGGGTTAGAACAGGCTCTGTCTTTAATCGCCTAAGCTGAACTTAACCTTTACCCCGCAAGTAGTCCCAACAATCGCTGATCACAGCACTCAAGTAATTCTCTCAATTTATCCAACAAGCATAAACCATGTATAGCGCCATACCCGACCTCGTGTCGGGTATGGCTTTTCTATGCCTGTCTTTTTTACAACAACTCAGATTTATAAGGGTAGAAATATGAATCAAATGACACCAATTTCACCATCAACCAACACGATGACAGCAAAAGTCATTTCCTCAAACCTCAGTACTAAACGTAGCAGTGGCGCAAAGCGTCTGGTGAATACTAAAAATATGGAATATCAGGATTGGCTTGAAGTCCGTAAACAAGGTATTGGCAGCAGTGATGCAGCAACGGCATGTGGCTTGAACCCCTATATGTCGATGCTAGAACTATGGCTGATCAAAACAGGTCGTCAGAAACAGTCCATTGAGGATGAAAGCTCAGGTGTTGCACCGTTGTATTGGGGCAAGCAACTTGAACCTTTAGTGGCTGAGTATTACAGCATGCACACCAACAATAAGGTACGTCGTGTCAATGCCGTGCTTCAACATCCTGATCCAGATAAGCATTTCATGTTAGCTAACCTAGATTACTCCGTGGTAGGCAGTGATGAAGTACAAATCTTGGAATGTAAAACCGCAGGCGAGCGTGGTGCAAAACTCTGGCGTGATGGAGTGCCTCTATATGTGCTATGTCAGATACAACATCAGTTGGCTGTCACAGGTAAACAATCAGCTCATGTCTGTGTCTTGCTCTGTGGTCATGAAACCAAGATTTTTAAAGTGACCCGTTCTGAATCCGTGATTGAACACATCATCAATGCAGAACGCTACTTTTGGCAATGTGTGGAAACCGATACACCACCATCGGTTGATGCTAGTGAATCAGCAGCCAAAGCAATACAGCAATTATATCCAGCACATGTGCCACTATCAGTTGAGGACTTCTCAGCCAATGAGAATGCCAACCTCATGTTCGACAAGCTCATCAAACTCAAAGAACAGATTCAGCATCAGCAAGAACGCTTTGATCAGCTCAAGCATCAAATCCAAATGATGATGGAAGATAAGGAGCGAGCAGTGTTTGCCCGTGGCTCAGTTGTCTGGAAGAAAGCTAAGGACTCGGTGGGGCTAAACCTCAAAGCAGTGTTAAAGCATCAACCTGATCTGATCGAGCAGTACCCACTGGAAAAGCAGGGCAGTCGTCGCTTTAACATCTATACAGACTAAACAACCAAAATTCACCAGCTCTCTATATTAGATAGGGAGCTTTTTTATTGAAGGAATAAATATGATTAAAGGTCTTGCAATCACACCGCCTACGCTTGGTCGTATCAGTATTGGCCGTGTTATCGAAAAGAATGGTAAACGTCTGCCCGAAAAAGACGATCAATTTACCATTACCTCACAAATCCAAAATAAGGAAAGTGGATGGGTGAAACATCCGCTGGATGAACAGCTCCGCTCTAAAGCACCCAATCAAAAGCTCAGAAGTATTCCAGTCAGAATGATCTTTAACGATCCTGAACTGAATCTACGAGCGGAATACAGTTTATTTGATCGTCAGACAGGACGTCCCGTTTGTGTAGGGAATGGTGAAACTTGTCAGCGACTGACCAATCAAGGGGTAGAACAACATCCATGCCCATCCCCTGATTTGTGTCCATTGGCACAAGGCGGCAACTGTAAACCTTATGGACGTTTGCATGTGAATTTAGATGAATCGGATGAACTAGGTACCTTTATCTTTAGAACTACAGGCTTTAATAGTATTCGTACTTTAGCTGCTCGATTGAGCTACTACCATGCTGCCTCCAATGGCTTACTTTCCTGCCTACCATTGCAATTGACCTTGAGAGGCAAGTCGACGACACAAAGCTATCGTACACCTGTGTATTACGTGGATTTAACACTCAGGGATGGTGTCAATCTGCAACAAGCGATTCAAGTGGCGAAAGATATAGATCAGCAAAGTAAGCAAAGAGGTTTTAATCAACATGCTTTAGATCAGATGGCACGGCAGGGTTATAGTAATGCACGGTTTGAGGTGAATGCTGAAGAGGGATTAGATTTGGTGGAGGAGTTTTATGCTGAAAGCCCGCAACAGCAGGATCAGAAAAAAGTTAATGACTTAACGCAATGGAAGGATATTCAGAAGGGTTTGCAGGAAAGTGTTCAGACTTTGAATTAAGAGATAAGGCATCAATAGGTGCCTATTTTTATATCCTAGAAAGAGGTGATTAGAGTAACTGCCTTGAGTCGATCAACAATTTACGCCATGATGGATCAATATTCGCCATACTACGATCCAACTTTCCCAAAGAAAGTGAAAATTACCCAAAATATAATAGCTTGGTCTGTTTTAGAAATTCATCAATGGATTGAAAGTAAACTGGCGAGCCGTGAATAAGATGGGAGCTTAGGCTCCCTTATTTTTTTGTTTTCTTGTAGACTGAGTTTGATTTTTAGCCTAAGTGTTCTGAATGAAAACAATAGGCTACTACAATAAACATGCAGAAGAATTTACTCACTCAAGAGCTTTGTTATATTTGAAGCATAAATTAGATTCTAAAAATGAAAAAGGTGTTTCATTGATTTACATTTGAAATCTGATTGAGTATCCTTTCATTAGATTTAAGAGATTCCATTGATGATGCTCACCAATAAGTTTACAAAACTTATTATTGTGTTTGTCCTGTTTTTGTTTGCTATAACAACGACGGGGATTTATACGTGGGCGCCAGTTTTGGTTAAAAATCTCGATCATCATCATGAAGTGGTTATTTCAGCCGATACTGCTGCAGACTCTAGCCAATGGTCATTAGCCCATATTGATGATCAGCCAACGACAGCGCAAGAAGATACAAAAAATCACAGCTGGAAAAGTTATGATGAACCGCAATTTCATCATACTGTAAAACCGATTCAAGCAGTTGATCAAGTCTCTATAGATCCTGTTTTCCTCATTAGCTTTCTGCTACCTCTTATCCTGTTTTTCCTGCATTATTTTGAACGTCTGATTCGAATATTTGATGTCAGAAAGAGACTGGATTTTTTATGTAATTCTTATACATATTCAAAGTCATTAATCGTCCTTAGAAATTGATTTTCCTATACAAGAAATAATTTTCATTTTTTTGTATAGGTAGAATTATGTCTAAAAAAACACAGCTTTTTATAGCCTGTGGTCTAGCTGTAGTATCGATATACGCAAATTCAGCGTCAAATTATGCACAGCTTCAACAACAGGTCATAGCAAATGACTCTATATTAAAGAGTTTGCAGAATTCCCAAACTGCTTTTGAAGTAAATCAAAAATTTGCTGGCAAATTGAATAATCCAACATTCAATGCCGAATTGGATAATCTTGGAAATTCCAAGTTGAAGGAGTTAGATGGTCCTTCAACCATGATTGGCTTATCGCAAGAGATTCCACTCAATAACAAACGTGCATTGCGTCAGCAGGTTGCAGGTTTTCAAGGCAATACCAACGAATATGAAATCGTAAAAAGACAGGCTGACTTAAAAGCTGATTTACGCATTTGCATGTCAAATTGGTTTGTTGCATCACAACGTGCACAGATATATGCGACAGAAAGTAAACTCAATGCACGTCAAGCAAATGTATTGAATGAAAAATTGAAATTCGGTCGAGTCATTCCTTCTGAAGTTCAACTAAGTTCAGCATTGTCTTCTGAGTCTAAATTACGTCATTCCAATGAGCTAAAAAAGATTCAGTATCAGAAAAATTTATGTTCTAAATTCATCCCAGATTTACCTAACCAAGCCGTTGAAGTTCCTTTAACAATTAACTTTTCTGACAAAACCAGTTTAAGCGAGCGTGAAGCAAGCTTAAAAAGTCAGCTTGCAAAATCTCAATTTGAGTTAGCAAAAAAAGAAGCTGTACCTGATATCACGGTAGGTGTTGGTGTTCGGAACTATCAAGAAACCAATGACAAGGTATTTCTAGTGTCAACGTCCATACCGCTTCCCGTGTTTAACCGTAATAACGGCAAAATCGCTATTGCTCAAGCAGAGCAAAATTATGCGGAGATACGTTCTGCACTCACTGCTCGAAACACAAAAATTGAATTAGAAAATAAACAAATTCAGATTTCAAATCTGATTGATGCCATACATCAGTATGACAAAACCTTGCTTCCCGCGACCAATGAAAGTCTTCGTATTGCTGAAATGGGTTATCAGGCAGGGAAAATTTCACTGCTTGAATTCAATAGCATTAAACAAATTTGGCTAGATAAGCATTTGGCTCGTTATGACCTGTGGTTGGCTTTGCAAAATGAAATTGCCGAAGTTGAACGCAATTATGTCACTGATTTAGCGAAGGAATAAGGGGGAGATACAATGAATCAGCCTAAGAATATATTGATTGCTTCAGGGGCAATTGCATTACTGGTGGTGCTTTGTGCGATTGCTTGGTACAAAACATCGAACAAGCCTGTGACATCTGAACATGGGGAAGCTGTGGAAGAAAAAGCGGCAGTTCCTGGGGATGAAAAAGGGCCTCATGGCGGTCGCTTATACCGTGATGGTGATTTTGCGGCAGAGGTGAAGATCTTTGAAGAAGGTGTAGAGCCACACTTGCGTGTGTATGGTTATTTCAAGGATGAACCATTAAAGCCATCTGAGCTGCAAGCCAATATTTATATTAAGCGTTTAGATGCCGAGCAAAACATCAGTTTTACACCAGAAAGTGATTACTTGATTGGCAATGAAATTGTCTATGAACCACATTCATTTCTAATGATCGTTAATGTGAGTTATCAAGGCAAAAAACATAGCTGGAAATGGGATACCAAAGAAGGCCGTGTCACGATACCAGACTCCAGTTTAAAAAGCAGTGGATTAGAGGTGCTGAAGGTTCAGCCAATGCAATTTGAAACTGCGTTGGAGCTCAAAGGTGAATTGAAGTTTCCAGATAATTTTGAAAGCTTTGTGACACCAAAAGCAAGTGGCACATTGCTGAAAACCTATCGCTCGATTGGAGATAAAGTCAATCAAGGTGATTTGCTAGCAGTGGTGCAAAGTCAGGAACTGATTCGTATCTCTGCAGAACAAAAAATTGCGCAAGATAATTTACAATTTGCCCGAAAAAAAATGGAGCAGGAGCGAAGCTTGTGGCAAAAACGTGTTTCACCAGAAGTTGACTATATCAATGCGAAGCGTGAATACGATGATGCACTTGTCCGTGTGAATGAACAAAACAGTTTAATTCGTTCTTATGGCGGGGCAGGAAATGGTACGATTGAAGTACGTGCTGCTATGTCGGGTACAGTCCTAGAAGTTCTTGGAGCTGTGGGGGCAAATGTGAACCCATCAACACCACTTTTCAAGATAGCCAATACATCTCAGCTTTTGGCTGTTGTCAATGTGCCAGCAGATAAACTGAATTTGATAAACCCAAATAACAAAGTAACAGTAAAAGCTGAAGCACCGAATACGGAAGAAGCGCTAGGACGTATTAAATATATTAGTGATGTTATTGATCCTAAAACTCGTACTGCACAAATCTTTGTCGAAATTCCGAATCAGTTTAAATGGCGTTCAGGTCAGTTGATTAGCGCTCATATTTTTGAAAAAGAAAGTATGAAAGCCATGGTGATTCGTGAAGATGCTTTACAGAACTTCCGGGATTGGGATGTGGTGTTTATTCGTGTAGGGAATGATTTCGAAGCTCGTCCACTAGAGTTGGGGGATAAATTTAATGGTTTCATCGAGGTGAAATCAGGTTTAAAACCTGGACAACTTTATGCAGCAGGCAATTCTTATTTACTAAAAGCTGAGCTAGGTAAATCTGGCGCTTCTCATGATCACTGATAAGGGGAGCGACTATGTTTGATCAAATTGTAAAATTCTCGATAAGAAGTCGATGGTTTGTACTTTTGACCTTCTTGTTGATTGGTGCATTAGGCGTTTATAACTACTTTAAACTGCCTATTGATGCCGTACCTGATATTACCAATGTTCAGGTTCAGATTAACAGTGAGGCAAAAGGGTTATCTCCACTTGAGATGGAAACTCAAGTAACTTATCCAATTGAGACAGCCTTGGCTGGTATTCCAAATCTTGATTACACGCGTTCAGTGTCTCGATATGGTTTATCGCAAGTTACTGCAATCTTTGATGAAGGCACTGATATTTATTTTGCACGCCAATTGGTGAATGAAAAACTACAAGGTGTAACTGCAAGTTTACCGGGTGGTATTTCTACATCGATGGGTCCTGTGTCTACAGGTCTTGGCGAAATTTTCATGTATACCGTGGAAAACAGTAAAGATAGTCCAAATCCTTTATCGCCAACAGAACTTCGTACTCTTCAAGATTGGGTGATTAAACCACAATTACGAAATGTCGAAGGTGTCAATGAAATCAACACCATTGGTGGATATCTTAAGCAATTTGTCGTGCGCCCTAACTATGCTTATATCCGTAGCATTGGTTTAGATCAGCAAGATATTGTGGAAGCGATTTCTAAGAATAGCTCAAACAAAGGTTCAGGCTATATCGAAAAAAATGGTGAACAGTATTTAATTCGTTCAGACTCGCAAATCAATTCTATCGAGCAAATTAAGAATATCCCAGTAACTACAAGTAATGGTTATATCCTACGCTTGAGTGATGTTGCTGAAATTTCGATTGGTCATGAACTCCGTACTGGTGCAGCAACTAAAGATGGTCAAGAAGTTGTGCTTGGCACAGCCTTTATGCTTATTGGTGAAAACTCGAGAAATGTTGCACATGCTGTTGATGAAAAGTTAAAAGAAGTCCAAAAATCACTACCAGAAGGTGTAGAAGCATCTGCTGTTTATAACCGTACTACTCTGGTTGATGCCACCATTGAAACAGTGAAAAAGAACCTTCTAGAAGGTGCAATTCTCGTTATCGTAGTCCTGTTTATTTTCCTTGGACATTTCCGTGCTGCATTAATTACTGCCATGGTTATTCCGTTGTCTATGCTCATGACTATTACAGGGATGGTAAACCAAAAGATCAGTGCCAACTTGATGAGCTTGGGGGCTTTGGACTTCGGTATTATTGTAGATGGTGCAGTTGTTATTGTTGAAGCATCATTGGCGAAACTTGCGCTAAAACAAAAAGAGTTGGGTCGAGTTCTAACGCGTCAAGAACGCTTTGCCACAGTGTTCGAAGCTACACGTGAATCACGCAAAGCAATTTTGTACGGTCAACTGATCATTATCATGGTGTATTTGCCGATCATGACGCTGTCTGGTGTTGAAGGTAAGATGTTTACCCCTATGGCGTTGACTGTGGTAATGGCGCTCTTGGCTGCTATGATTCTTTCAATCACATTTGTACCAGCTATGGTTGCTTTGGTGACTTCAGGTAAAGTGAAAGATGAGGAATCCAAAATTGTACACTGGATCAAAAACTTCTATAACCCAATCCTTGATTGGTCTTTAAATCACCGCTATAAGCTGATTGCTTTTGTCGCTATCTTCTTTGTTTTTAGTGCAAGTTTATCGACACGCTTAGGTTCTGAATTTATTCCATCTTTAGATGAAGGTGATGTTGCGTTACATGCCCTACGTATTCCTGGTACTTCTTTAACTCAAGCGATTGAAATGCAGTATGCACTTGAAAAAGAAATTAAGGAAATTCCTGAGGTTAAAACTATTTTTGCCAAAGTTGGTACGGCTGAAATTGCAACAGATCCAGTTCCACCAAACGTGGCAGATAATTTCGTTATTCTAAAACCTCGAGATCAATGGCCTGATCCTGATAAAGAGAAATCAGAAGTCGTTGCCGAAATTGAGCGTGTATCCAAAGCTGTTTACGGTAATAACTATGAATTTACTCAACCGATTCAGATGCGTTTTAACGAGCTAATCTCAGGTGTGCGTACGGATGTGGCTGTCAAAATTTCTGGTGATGATCTTGATCAGCTCCTTGAATTAGGTGAAGAAGTTGCTGAAATTTTAGAAGGCGTTAATGGTACTGCTGATCTCAAAGTTGAGCAGATGACAGGTTTGCCTATGGTCTCAGTTGAATTAAAACGAGACATGATTGCGAATTATGGATTAGATGCTGAAGATGTTCAAAACCAAGTTGCGAGTCTAATTACTGGACAGACAGCAGGTCTTGTTTTTGAGGGTGATAAAAAATTCGATATTGTTGTACGGATGGATGAAAGTTCAGTAACAGATTTAGAAAAGCTATACCAAGTGCCGATGAATTTGCCAAATGGAACCAGCGTATTGCTATCTGAACTGATTGAACTAAAGACCATTCAAGGTCCAAACCAAATCTCTCGTGAGAATGGTAAGCGTCGAATTGTAATCACAGCCAATGTCCGTGGTACTGACATTGGTAGCTACATTGCTGAAGCACAAGCAAAGATTGATGAAGGTTTCAAGCTGCCAGAAGGTTATTGGCTTTCATGGGGGGGTACGTTTGAACAAATGGAGTCTGCAACCAATCGCCTAATGATTGTCGTGCCAATCGCATTACTGATGATTTTTGTAATGATTTACATGGCACTTGGTAACATTCGTAATAGTGTATTGGTATTTACAGGTGTTCCATTTTCATTGACAGGCGGTGTGATTGCACTTGCATTGCGCGATATTCCTTTATCGATCTCTGCTGTAGTTGGTTTTATTGCGTTGTCAGGGGTCGCTGTTTTAAATGGGTTGGTTCTGGTTTCAGCCATTCAAAGACGACTTGAACAAGGTCAAGAACTTATCTCTGCAGTTAAAACAGGGGCATTGGAGCGATTACGTCCAGTCTTAATTACAGCTTTAGTTGCATCTCTAGGCTTTATCCCAATGGCTTTAAACGTCGGGATTGGCTCAGAAGTTCAGCGTCCAATCGCTACTGTGGTCATCGGTGGGATTATATCTTCGACCTTATTAACCTTGATTATTCTGCCAACACTTTATGTCTGGTTTAATCAAAAGCGAAGACCAAAAGAACCTACTCAACCTATTCCATATTCAGAATAATCGTTTTCAGGAATAGACCCATGATGAGTATAGTGCGAGATCAAAATCTGAAAATTGTCAAAATCTGGCTGGCCTGTATTTTGAGTCTCGTGCTGTGCTTGCATTTTAATCAGCATGCTTCAGAAATAAGTGTAATTGAACATTATTCAAATCTTGATGTAGCTCATGCACATCAGCATGAATCTGTGCAAATGCATATGCATACCGATAACCTCTATGAGCATGTCGTGGGATATGCTGCTATAAAACTTCTTGCACTAATATTGCTGCTTTCTACAGGGAAAATACGCGATCGTATTCAGCGTTATATCTTTTTGATGGCCAGTCGAATTTTTAAACCACCAAAAACATTAAAGGTTTTTTCGATTCTTTTATTTTTTTTGGAGTTTAAATTGATGACGAATTATTTTTCACAATATGTGAAGAACAAAATCGGCTTGAAACTATTTGTGGTATTGAGTTTGATTTTATTCAGTCCTGTCTTATTGGCACATGGTGTTGCCGAAGGGGATAAGGGCTATATCCAAGAAATATATGGTGTCCATGTGATTCCATTTATTTACTTGGGCGCTAAACACATGGTGACTGGCTATGACCATTTACTTTTTTTGGTTGGGATTATCTTTTTCCTTTATCGAATGAAGGATATTGGCCTGTATGTCAGCCTGTTTGCCATTGGGCATTCAATCACCATGCTGGTTGGTGTGTATTACAACATTTCGATGAATGCTTACATTATTGATGCCATTATTGGTTTTTCTATTGTTTACAAGGCTTTGGATAACCTTGGTGCATACCAGCGCTGGTTTGGTTTTCAACCGAATACAAAGATTGCGACGCTAATCTTTGGTTTGATCCATGGTTTTGGTTTGGCCGTGAAAATTCAAGAATATGAAGTGCCTGAAGATGGGTTATTAGCCAACTTAATCTCATTCAACATTGGTGTTGAATTAGGTCAATTTATGGCGCTCTGTATCATTTTATTGTTAATGACCATGTGGAGAAAGACCTCTTTTTTCTTCAAAACGGCATATCAGAGTAACGTATTTCTCATGTTCCTTGGTTTTCTATTGGTGGGTCTTCAGCTCACTGGATACTTCACTCAATAAAAGGTTTTAAGCAATGTATAACAATGAAATTCCAAAAGATGTTGAACTTCCATCATCTAAAAAGTTAATTAAATCTACCATTATTGCAGCTGTGAGCGCAGTCGTGGTTCTCGTGACCTGTGTAATGCCAGCAGAATATGCCATTGATCCTACCGGTATAGGTAAAGTACTTGGTTTAACCAATATGGGTGAGATTAAGCAGTCACTTGCAGAAGAGTCTGAAAATGGTATGGGTGTGACAGAAAGCTCATCAACTGATGGAACTGTAGATTCTAATGCTCAAGTGGTAAGTCCAGTTGAAGAAGATATTGTTGCTCAGACAGCGGTTATGCCCGGAATTATGAAAGACTCAATTAGTATTGAACTTAAACCTGGTCAAGCAACTGAAGTCAAAGTAAAAATGCCTGAAGGTGCCAGCGTGAATTTTGATTGGAAAACTAATGGTGGTGGCTTGAATTACGATTCTCACGGTGATCCTGTAAATGCACCTAAAGATTTTTACCATGGTTATGGAAAAGGTCGTAATGAAACAGCACAACAAGGTACTTTAACAGCAGCATTTGATGGCTCTCATGGTTGGTTCTGGCGCAATCGTACAGAGCAGAACGTGACGGTAACACTGAATGTTGAAGGTCAGTTTAGCGAGATGAAAAAAGTTTTTTAAGTTTGAAATAATCTCCTTGGACTAGTCCAAGGAGATCTTAATTGGCATAAATGGTTAGGTTCTGAATAAGGAGTCTCTAAAATGCTTGAAGTATTAAAAAACACAACCTATAGACATTTGTTCTTGGCCCAAGTGATCGCACTTGTTGGTACAGGGTTGATTACGATTGCACTTGCATTACAAGCCTATGATATTGCCAAAGGTCAAGCCGCAGAGGTTTTAGGCATCGCCTTAGCCATTAAGATGATTGCCTATATTGGAGTTGCACCAATTGCATCTGCTTTTGCAGAACGTTTGCCACGTAAAAAAGTACTTGTTACTCTGGATATTATTCGGGCTTGTACAGCATTGTGTTTACCTTTCGTGACGCAAATTTGGCAAATTTATGTGCTTATTTTTATTTTGCAATCAGCTTCAGCAGCATTTACCCCGACTTTTCAAGCCATGATTCCTGATGTACTGCCAGAAGAAAAAGAATATACCAATGCCTTGTCATTATCTCGCTTAGCTTATGATTTAGAAAATATTATTAGCCCAATGCTGGCTGCATTTTTATTGACCTACATCAGTTATCACAATTTATTCTTAGGAACTGTAATTGGATTTATTGGTTCAGCATTATTTGTCGTGAGTGCCAAACTTCCTAGGGCTAAAGTTCCTGAATTTAAAGGCGTGTATTACCGTATTAAGCAAGGGGCAAAAATTTATTTAAATACCCCACGCTTGAAAGCTCTCTTGGCACTCAATCTTGCTATTGCATCAGCAAGCGCGCTGGTCATTGTAAATACTGTGGTATTGGTACAATCCACTTTTAAATTAACAGAACATGCAACTACATTAGCATTTGGTTTGTTTGGCTTGGGTTCAATGCTTTCAGCTTTCATCCTACCCCAAATTATAGATAAATTTGCAGACCGCAAAGTAATGCTTGCAGGTACTGCTATCCTTGTGATTGGCTTATTTATGGGCTATTTCATTGGCAATTTTAATAACTTATTGGTGCTGTGGTTTATTTTAGGTATTGGCTATTCAGTTGCACAAACACCGACAGGACGTTTAATTCGTAAATCTGCAGACAGTGAAAACCGCACTGCATTATTCGCAGCTCAATTTGCATTTTCTCATGCTTGCTGGCTGATTACCTATCCTTTGGTGGGCTGGCTCAGTACCAACTTTGGAACATTATTTACCTTTATTCCAATGGCCATTATTGCTGTTCTTGCATTCATTGCAGCAAGCTTACTTTGGTCAGCAAGAGATGATGAGGTGAAAGAACATCATCATGCAGATTTACCACCAGATCATGCACATCTCCTCGAACATAATAAGGATGGTAAACATGAACATGAATTCATGGTCGATCATTACCATCAGCATTGGCCGAAATAAGCTAAGCTTATTGAATAGATTAAAAGATAGAAAATGTGCTTTGAATAAAAAATACAATTCTTATTTTGCATTCTAGTTCAAGTACTCAAATATGCTCCTGTTAGAGAGATACAGTGATGAAAATTTTAAAATCAACAGATCAAAGTTTCGAAAATTCACTTTCAGAATTACTCAGTTTTGAAACCGTTACCGATGCTCAATTGGTCACTACCGTAGATCAGATTATCCAGGCAGTCCGAGTGGGAGGTGATGATCAGTTATTAAAATATACGCAGCAATTTGATCAGCATCCGGCACTTGAGTTTTCAGAACTGGTTTTGTCACCAGAGATGCTAAAAAATGCATTTGATGAATTGGGGGATGAGGTCAAAAATGCGTTGGAATTTGCTGCTCAACGCATTAGAAAATTTCATGAAGCACAACTACAGTCAGGTTGGACGATTGAAGATCAATTTGGTAATACCTTGGGACAAAAGGTGACTCCTTTAGATCGTGTTGGGATTTATGTACCCGGAGGTTTAGCATCATATCCTTCATCAGTGCTGATGAATGCGATTCCTGCAATGGTTGCTGGTGTTAGTGAAATCATTATGGTTGTACCTGCACCTAAAAGAAAACTGAATCAATTGGTATTGGCGGCGGCCTATCTTGCAGGTGTTGATCAGGTCTTTACTATAGGCGGTGCACAAGCCGTAGCGGCTCTAGCGTATGGCACTGAAAGTATTCCTCGTGTAGATAAAATTACCGGGCCGGGCAATAAATATGTAGCTGCTGCAAAACGAGCTGTATTTGGGCAGGTGGGGATAGATATGATTGCAGGACCCTCTGAAATTGCGGTTTATGCTGAATCGGACTGTAATCCAGAATGGCTTGCCATGGATTTGCTATCCCAAGCAGAGCATGATCCTGTAGCACAGGCCATTTTTATTACTGATGATGAACAGGTATTGCAACAGGTTCATACTGCTTTACATCAGCATTTAGAAGTACTGCCTAGAGGAGATATCGCACGAGAATCGATTAATAATCGTGGAGCAATGATTCTTGTTCGGGATCGAGCAGAGGGCATTGATGTGATTAATCGAATTGCTCCTGAGCATCTCCAGCTCTGTGTTGAGCAACAAATTGCGCAAGATATGACGGCGGGTATTCGTCATGCGGGGGCTATTTTCATTGGAAAGTATACTGTCGAAGCCGTTGGTGATTACTGCGCTGGACCGAACCATGTTTTGCCGACTTCAGGAACTGCACGGTTTTCATCACCTTTGGGAGTATATGATTTTCAAAAGAGATCCAGTTTGATCATGTGTTCTGAGCAAGGTGTTAAACCACTGGCACACGTCGCTGACATTCTCGCTCAACAGGAAAATTTAGATGCCCATGCACGTTCGGCCCGTTATCGTACTTAATCAATTTATTTAATTAGAAAATGTTGGTTTATATCGGTTTATTTCTGAGTGCATTTGGTGCAGCGACTTTGCTACCTTTACAGTCAGAAGCAGTCCTAGTCGGACTGTTTTCTATGAAAACATATTCAGTGGGCTTTCTATTAATGGTCGCTACCTTTGGTAATGTTCTAGGTTCATGTGTAAATTGGTGGTTAGGTTTAAAAATTGAAATGCATAAGGATAAGAGTTGGTTTCCTGTAAAAAGGGAACAGATTATTCATGCTCAAGCACTATATGCAAAATATGGATCATGGACTTTATTATTGAGCTGGGTTCCTATCGTTGGTGATCCAGCAACATTGGTCAGTGGAATTTTGAAGGAAAAATTTATTCGGTTTTTAATTATAGTTACGATAGCTAAAGGTGGGCGGTATTTCGTCATTTATCTCATTTATTATAATATTTTTGCTATTTAACTTTTTATCTTGGTTAAATTGTGTACAATTTAAATTCTAATTTTAAGTCATTTAACGGGGATAATACTAATGAAAAAGATCTTAATACTTTGCTTATTAACATCATTGACCACAATAGTTAGCGCACACTCTGGTGGTACTAACTCTCAAGGCTGTCATACCAATAGTAAAACTGGTGATTATCATTGTCATTAAAAATTTGATCAGCCTTAGCACTTCAAAAAGAAGTGCTAAGGCTTGTGTCTTATAAATAGCGTTTTATTAATTTTAAAAACTCCTGTAATTCATCTTCATTGACATGTTCATGTTGATTGGCCAAAACATGTTCACGTAAATGCTGTTCTATAAGTTCATTCATCAAACCATTGATTGCGCCTTTAATCGCTGCAACTTGCTGTAATACCTCTATACATGAACTTTCTGGGTTCAATAATTTCTGTTCTATGGCTTGAGTTTGACCTTGTATCCGACGTACTCGATTAAGAACTTTTTTATTTTCGGTTAAATGGGACATGGTATTTCAACTTAAAAAAATATACTATGGGGGAGTATTATTGACAGCAACCTAAAATGCAATCATCGACTGAAATTAATCGTAAACATTCTCATCAATTTGATGAGGGCAATCCGTTGGCACAGAAAAAAATTTTAATTGCGACCATTTTGACTGGTGTCATGATGGTGTTTGAAATTTTTGGAGGATGGTTTTTTAATTCCATGGCCTTGCTCGCTGATGGATGGCATATGAGTTCTCATATGTTAGCACTCGGACTAGCCTATTTAGCTTATCGTGTAGCACGTAAATATGCAGATGATCCACGTTTTTGCTTTGGCACATGGAAAATTGAAATATTAGCGGGTTATTCGAGTGCAATTTTGCTGATGGTCGTTGCTGTGTTTATGGGAATCCAATCAATTGAAAGATTATTTAACCCAGTCAATATTCACTATAATGAAGCGATTGCAATCGCCGTCATTGGTTTGATTATCAATTTTGTCTGCGCGTGGCTATTACATGAAGGCGGCCATCACCATCATCACCATCATCACGGTCATGATCATGACCACCATCATCATGATCACCACCATGGGCATGAACATCATGAAAATGAAGAGCATGACTTAAACCAAAAAGCTGCATTTTTACATGTAGTCGCAGATGCAGTGACATCTGTACTTGCCATTATTGCCTTATTTGCAGGTAAGTATTTTGGATGGGATTTTTTAGATGCAGTGCTCGGTATCGTCGGTGCAATACTGGTTGCAAAATGGTCTTGGGGACTGATTCGAGATACAGGTAAAACTTTGCTTGATGCTGAAATGGAGCATCCTGTCGTAGATGAAATTAGAGAAGTGATTGAAGAGCTTGATCCTCAGCTTGAGATTACTGATTTGCATGTATGGAAAGTTGGTCGTGGCAAGTTTTCTTGTATTCTTTCTTTAGATAGTCAGAATTCAGCAATTACAGCAGATGTAGTGCGTAAAGCTCTTTCAATTCATGAAGAAGTGGTTCATGTGTCGGTAGAAATTAATAGCAATTTCAAGCTTTCAGCAGCAGTTTAAATCAACTAATAAAATGAGCAAGATGAATGTCCTGCTCATAGATTTTTTATATGTTGAGTTGGATGATTAATCCTAAAACAGCAGCAAAACCAATCACTCTTAATACACTTTGATTAAATTTAAATAGAGCAATACAAGCTGCTAAAGTAATGGATGCAGCAATATAGTCAAACTGTCCTTCAAATCCTTTTGGCCACAATACGTGATATGCGAAGAATAATGCGAGATTAAGAATTACACCTACTACAGCCGCTGTAATTGCAGTAAGTGGAGCTGTAAACTTAATCTGATTATGAGTTGATTCAATCACTGGCGCTCCACCTAATATAAAAATGAATGAAAAAAGAAAAGTAAACCATGTCACAATGGTTGCTCCCAATGCACCAGCCAAAAACTTATGATCTGGTCCTAGCAGATCCAGATTGTATCCCCCCATAAACCCAACAAAAGCGACCACCATAATAAGGGGGCCAGGTGTACTTTCACCCAATGCTAAACCGTCAATCATTTGTGTGGGTTTAAGCCATCCATAGAAATTCACAGCACCTTGATAAACATAAGGTAGTACTGCATAAGCACCGCCAAAGGTCATAAGTGCTGCTTTAGTAAAGAACCACGCCATTTGTGTATAAGCATGAGTCCAGCCGTAAATTGACGTAAGTAGCAATATAGGCAGACACCAGAGCAGGGCAGAAATGATTAGAAGCTTAATGAGTCTGGGCCATTTAAAGATCGCATGTTCAGGTGTTGGAGTGTCATCATCAATGATGGCTTTACCGTAAGTTTTAGAACTGCCTTGATGAGTGTTTCCAATGAATAGGCTTGGATCAAATTTACTGAGCATGTAACCGCTCATTGCTGCAAGTAAAACAATTAAAGGGAAGGGAACATTGAAGGCAAAGATTAAAACAAAGGCAATGCACGCTATAGCATACATATATTTATTTTTTAGCGACTTACTGCCAATTCGATAGGTTGCGTGAAAGACAATAGCTGTCACGGCGGGTTTGATACCATAAAACAGCCCGGCAATAACGGGTAGATTGCCGAATTTTGCATAGATCCAAGACAGCGTGATAAGAATGATGAGCGATGGCAGAATAAAAAATAATCCGGCTATAAGACCACCTTTGGTTTTATGCATTAACCAGCCGATATAAGTCGCTAATTGCTGTGCTTCAGGCCCTGGTAGCAACATGCAGTAATTCAAAGCATGCATAAAGCGCTTTTCTGAGATCCATTTTTTTTGTTCAACAAGCTCTTGATGCATGACTGCGATTTGACCAGCTGGGCCTCCAAAGCTGATAAATCCTAATTTTAGCCAAAATATAAACGCT
Organism: Acinetobacter sp. WY4; assembly: GCF_018438165.1. Lineage (GTDB taxonomy): Bacteria > Pseudomonadota > Gammaproteobacteria > Pseudomonadales > Moraxellaceae > Acinetobacter. The sequence goes on from NZ_CP053947.1 coordinate 2,629,621, forward strand.
GCTTTAAAGCTAACGTCTGGAATAGTTTCTGTTTTATCTTCTTGTAGATTATTCATGAGTTGTCACCACTAAAGTTGGTGTAAAGACCATCAAAAATGTGATTGGAGAGTTGAACGAACTGATTGTCATCCGTGATGCTTAATTTTAATCCATGCAATACTTTTTCAAAGCCGATAGCTTCAGGCGGCTCATTTCCTCCAACATCCAGGTAATGGACTATTTCAGCAACTTTTTTAAGTGCATGATTTGCAAGATTGAAGCTATGCAATAAAACTTCAAAAGATACAAATTCATTAACATGGGTAAATGTGGCACCATCAAAATCAAATCCAATTGCCTCTGGTGGGCAATCGTTAATATTGTTGAGCCAAACAAAAGTTGGGTTTTGATCAATAAATTTCTGAATGAGCCAAGCACAAGCTAAGCGATCGATCCAAGGTCGTTTACGTGTAGCCCAAATTCTGTTTTGGTAATCAGACTTTTGTAAAAGAGGAATGAGATTGGAAGATGTGTGTGGTTCATCAATTTCTCCTAATCTCGCAATCACTCCTTCTAAATGAGTTAATTCATTCAATACTTTTATTTGTAAGGTATTGGGGAAATAGTCGATATCAACTAATGTGTTTAAATTTTTTCTAAGCTTACGAACTTGTTTTAAAATAATTTTTTTTTGGTCTGGGTCAAGATTGTTGCTGAGTTCTAAAATTTCATTACTGATGGCTTGGTAGTCTTCAGTTCTATCAAATAAAGTAGAGAGATCTAAATTATCAGGTATTTCCGATTCAAAAATATATGCGCTACCATGCTCATTTAAATGGTCAGTCACAATTTCTTCGAACTTAGAAGAATAAAGTGAAGGCAGCAAATATACCCCATCTCTTAATGTAGCTGCTCCGTGAGCCTTCAGGGAGCGCCATATTCGCATCCTAGCAGTCGTACTATGACTGGGTAATGATGAGACTAAAATTGAAATTATCATGTAATAAACCTAACATTTTTTGTAGAGATTAATACATTTTTTTGATTTGATAAATTTAATATTTATGCATTTTTTATCAAAATTTCTTATATATAAAATTTAAAGTGAATAGTTGAGAGATTTATCAACTATATGTGATTCTGCAGCTGAGTAAGCTTATCGTATTATGGGGGTAGACTAATCAAAGTAGAAAGTAGATTGGGGGCAAACGATTTCTTATTTTTCACGACTGTATTATGGTATCGGGTAGATCAATATCGATTATGGAGATAGTATTCATTTGTTTAAGACTTATATTTTTTCTTGCATGTAGGAGGATATTGATTCTAGTTAAAGCTGGAAGTCTAGAAGTCGATACCAGCAGAACTTTGGCGATTATTCCTAATCCTAATTAAATTTTCTACTGTTTTTGTTGCAAATAGCTTTTACACCATTTTTACACCTTAATATATTTATTTGTCTTTAACTTATTATAATTTATGTAAATATTTTATTTTTGTGTCCAATCCATCATCGGCGCAACACTGATTCGTGGTTGAAGTTTATTTTCAATGGTGGTCAGATCAGTCATTCAAAATCACGCCTTAACGAAATGGAAGAAAGAAGAAGCAATTCATGCGAGCACTCAGCGATTGGTTTTTGGCTAAAACCGGATCGGCTGACGTCGCAAAAAGAGGGCGTAATACTAGCATAAAATCAGAAAAACCACCCGGCGAACTTGAGCTAGCCCGGTAAATCCAGGGAATGAAAAAAGAAATAAAATTGGAATTCCCAGTCAAGTTGGAATGGTATATTTTGATAGGAGAAAGATGAAGATAAAAATTTTAGAAATAAGGAGAATAATCATGTTGTTATTGGAGGAAATTTATAAAAGTCATAAAGCACAAAATTCGGCACATTTTAATTTAAGAATTCATCGGGGCTTAGGCTGGTTTAAAAAATCGCTAGACTTGGATCAGGATCTGGATTTTAAGTTTATCAGCCTGTGGATCAGCTTTCAGGCGATTTATGCAGATGAGAGTGATCTAGTTCAAGATCAAAGCAAGCTGCAGCAGTTTCTGGAAACACTCTGCCAAAAGGATCTGGATCAGAAAATTAATCATATTCTCTGGGACAAATACCACCAGCCGATTCGCTCACTCTTGGCCAATCCCTATGTGGAACAAAGCTTTTGGGATTATCGCCATCAGAAAATTAGTCTGGAAAGCTGTCAAGCTGATCTGGAAACACAGAAAAAAAATATACAGCATGCTTTAAAAGAACGAAATTCTGTTGAAATTTTAGCTGGAATATTTCAGCGTTTATCTACCTTGCACCATCAGATAATGCAGGGTGGCGCCACGTATCACAGCTCGCTGAATTATAAATCATTAGAGGAAAGCTGCCGGATTCTGGCAGCCTTATTGCCGGTTTTTATCTGTATTTTATTGGAAAATTCACACACTCTTGATCTGAATAAGCCTTATTATCCGGCGGCGCAAGTCAGCTAAATATAGTCAAAATACTTATGCAGTTGTCCGGGCCTGATACCATTGATCCAGCAGGGCAAATAAGGTAGCACACAAAGCTAGCCCAAGTCCTGCCAGACAGGTCATGCTCCAGCCACCGTGATGCCAGGCATAAACCCCTAAGGCTGAACCACAGGCACCGCCAATAAAATACAAGGTCATATACAGTGAATTGACCCGTGATTTGGCATCCGGGCGCAGGCGGAAAATTACGTTCTGGTTACAGCTGTGCGTAATTGCGAGCCCAAGATTTATCAGTCCATAACCCAGAATATAACTGAGCAAAGATACTGCACCAAAATATAAAAATAGCCAGCTTCCTATCAGGATAGAGCAGCCGATCCAGCTCAGTGTTTTGATATGGCCACGATCGGCCCATTTACCAATGAACTGTGTAGAAAGTGCGCCAAATACACCGGCCAGCGTGACCAGTCCGACCATGACATCAGAAAGCTGAAAAGGTTCTTGCGTCAACAGCAGAGCGATGGTGGAGAACAACATACTCATGGCAGCAAAAGCACACGCACCTGTAAGTGAACGCAAAACCAGTCGTGGTTCCTGCTTGAGTAATATCCCCATAGATTTAAAAATTGTTGCATAGCTGATTCTCAGACGTGGCAGGCTCGGTAGTTTTCCTCTCAAATAAAAACTTAAGGCCAGCATGCTTATGCCACTGAGGATATAAATCATTTTCCAGTGAAACAGGTCGGAAAGTAATCCGGCAATACTGGTCGAAAGTAGAATGCCAACCAGTAATCCGCTCATCAGGAAGCCCACCACTTCTCCAGTTTTTTCCGGTTTGACCGCCATGGTGGCCAAGGGAATCAGAATCTGTGCAGCTACGGAAAACAGTCCGGCAATGATAGTGCCGACCCAGAGCATTGGCAGATTCACTGCACTGGCACAAATAAATAAACCTGCTGCTGCACCCAGCATGAGGAAAGGGATCAGTTTGGTTTTATTCAGCATGTCCCCTAAAGGTACAATAAAAAGCAGGCCCAGGGCATAAGAGATTTGAGCAAAAGTGACAGTAAGCGCCACTTGTGATTCAGGTACCTGATAATACTGCTGAATCGATGAAATCAGCGGCTGGCAATAATAGTTAGCGCCGGCACATAAGCCGCATGCAATCGCCATCAGCCATAATAAGGGCTTATTTTGACTAATATCGAGGGGCGTGTGCATAGGGCTAACCTTGTATTCAGACCGGAAGAACTTAAATGAGGAATTAGAATAATGTTCAAATTGAGGGCACTATAGGCCAGAAGTTCTTGCTTTAAAAGTAGAGAAATATTGCCAGCATTGAAAATTGTCAGAACTCAGGCAGCTTAATGAAAGAAGTGCAATTTCAAATAGAAAGTATGAGTGAATATTTACAGAATTTTTTATCTTTTAATGAGGGGGTTGCTTCATTAAAGCGCAGCTTGATCTAGAAACAATAAAAAAGGAGCACTCAGCCAAAAAAAGTGGAATATTTACTCTATTTTGTTGCGCAAATTTGGTGCAAAAATGGGATTTCCCATTTTGAATCAAGTTCAGTACATTAATATAATAAATAGTACGCAAGGTTTTTTTCTACCCTTTATCTGACTGTTTGAGACTTGGGTCTTATAAAATTTTGGCGATTATTTTTTTGTCAGATGTATCAATTATGTCTGATGAAGATCTGCTCAAAACAAATTCTATCATTTCATAAAATACGATTTTAACATCTAAAAACAGTGCTCTTGCTTGAGTACTAAATCTGTCAAAAAAGTCAAAACTAAAAAAACGACGCAGCTAAAGTGCCGCTATCTATAGGGACTAGAGAAATTGAAAGTCTGCTTCTGAATCAAGAAATACAGCAATCATTGTCAGAATCATCAATGTAACAAAATAAATCAGAAATTCGCGCTTATTTACGCCAGCAAAATCTGGATATTTCATTCAGTGGAATGAATATCGTTTATAAAATCATCGAATATGAATAGCTAGAGAATTAAATAAATGTGCTATTGCAGCATCATTTTTATGAATCATCAGTTCAAAATATAGGTATTTATTAAATAAATAGTAGGTGGTAATTTCAAACAGTTTGATTAGAATCCAAAAATTCAACAAGAACACATCCTGAGGGGAAGCATCGTTTACACGATGTTTACTTAAGAAAAATTAGCTTGAGGAACGCTCATGCAGATCGGAATTCCAGCCGAAACTGTTGTCGGTGAAAATCGCGTCGCTGCGACGCCAGAGACAGTAAAGAAATTGATCAGCGCAGGACATAGCGTGATTATCGAACGTGGTGCAGGGGTTAAAGCTGCCTATATCGATAGTGCCTATGAACAAGTTGGTGCCAAAATTACGGATGATGCCTATACCGGCAGTCAGTTGATTTTAAAAGTTCGTGCACCGAAAGGTGATGAAATTCAAAAACTCAACCCGAACACCACTATCGTGGCAATGTTTGATCCTTACCGTAATACTGAGCTTGACCAATTCGCGGCACAAAACGTGTCTGCATTTGCATTGGAACTTTTACCACGAACCTTGTCTCGTGCGCAGAACATGGATGTCTTGTCTTCTCAAGCCAACCTTGCAGGTTACAAGTCGGTGCTTTTGGCTGCGGCTGAATACCAGCGCATGTTCCCGATGCTGATGACTGCTGCGGGTACGGTTAAACCGGCTCGTGTGGTGATTATGGGTGTCGGCGTAGCGGGTCTGCAAGCGATTGCCACTGCAAAACGTTTAGGTGCCATCGTTGAAGCCACGGACTTGCGTCCAACTGCCAAAGATCAGGTTGAATCTCTGGGCGGTAAATGGCTAGACGTGCCGATGTCTGCTGAAGAGCAGCAAAAAGCTGCAGATGCTGCCAAAAATGGTTATGGCTGGATGCCGGGTGAAGAATACATCCGCGATCAGGCTGCAATTGTTGATAAAGCGGTATCAAATGCTGACATCGTGATTACCACAGCGCTTTTACCGGGCCGTGATGCACCGCGTTTAATCCGTGCTGAAACAGTTGCGAAAATGAAACCAGGTTCAGTAATTTTGGACATGGCAGTAGAGTCTGGCGGCAACGTCGAAGGTTCGAAATGTGGCGAAACAGTCCATACCGACAATGGCGTCAAAATTATCGGCATTCCAAATATTCCGTCGACTGTATCAACTGAAGCCTCTGCTTTATACGCTCGTAACGTATTTAACTTCGTTGAAACACTATTTGATGCAGATAAGAATTTTGTCCTGAATCAAGAAGAAGAAATTCAAAAAGCCCTACTCGTCACTCATGGCGGCCAAGTGCTGCTGAAACGTGGTTAAGGAGAAGACTCATGGTTGAAACAATTACGATTTTTGTCCTTGCCATTTTCGTAGGTTACTACGTGGTGTGGGGTGTAACACCAGCATTGCATACGCCGTTGATGGCGGTCACCAATGCCTTGTCATCGATCATTATTGTCGGTGCAATGATTCAGACTGTTGGCCTGCCGGTGATTGGCGTTGAAGGTAGCGTGGATTTCCAGACCATTAACGTGGTGAGCGTACTTGGCGCGATTGCAGTATTCCTGGCGAGCATTAATATTTTCGGTGGCTTTGCCGTGACTGCTCGTATGCTGGAAATGTTTAAACCTAAGCAAAAGAAAAAAGAGGGTTAATCCATGGAAATGATTCGAGAGTATGCGGATTGGTTCTACCTGATTGGTGCCGTTCTTTTTATCCTGACGCTACGTGGTTTATCAGGTCCTAAAACTGCGATTGCCGGTAACCGTTACGGAATGATCGCGATGGCTATTGCGGTCGTAACCACCTTCTTTGTAGCTGAGAATCCAGTCGTCTGGATGATCATTGGCGCAATGGTGCTGGGTGCAATCGTGGGTATTGCCCGTGCACGTACAGTTCCAATGACCCAGATGCCTGAAACTGTAGCGTTGATGCACTCACTGGTGGGTCTGGCTGCGGTACTGATTGCTGTCGCTGCCATTATTCACAACAACAAACTGATCGAACTTGGTCCAGACCTGTTGGCTGCCAATGGTGTGAATTTCCATGAAATGAGCCGTGTTCATTTATTTGAACTGTTTGTGGGCTGTTTCGTGGGTGCGATTACCTTTACAGCATCAGTCTTTGCTTATGGCAAACTGGCCGCGAAGAAATGGGCAAAAACCATTTCAGGTGCATGGGTGAAACCGGTTCAGGCGATTATCTTTATTGCAATGTTAGGTTTTGGTATTCACTTCTTCCTGACGGGTAATATGACTTCGTTCTGGGCAATGACAGGTCTTGCACTGGCATTCGGCTGGGTATGGATTGCACCAGTCGGTGGCGGTGATATGCCAGTGGTGGTATCGCTACTCAACTCATTCTCGGGTTGGGCAGCAGCGGGGATTGGTTTTACCTTAGAAAACAACATGTTGATCGTTGCAGGCTCACTGGTGGGTTCTTCAGGTGCGATTCTGTCTTACATCATGTGTAAAGCGATGAACCGTTCTATCATCAACGTTTTGTTTGGCGGTGCGATGGGCGGTGCAGCTGCGCCGACAGCAGGAGCAGGTGAACAGGTTCAACGTAATCACCGTTCTGGCTCGGCAGATGATGCAGGCTTCCTGATGTCAAATGCAGACAGCGTGGTGATTGTACCGGGTTATGGTATGGCGCAAGGCCGTGCACAAAATGCGGTAAAAGAATTGGCTAACTTGCTAAAAGAGCAGGGCGTAACGGTTCGTTTTGCGATTCACCCTGTAGCAGGTCGTATGCCAGGTCATATGAACGTACTACTTGCTGAAGCGGACGTACCGTATGAAGACATTCTGGAAATGGATGAGATCAACTCGGACTTCCCGGCAACAGATGTGGTGCTGGTCATTGGTGCGAACGACGTTGTGAACCCTGCGGCGAAAGATGATCCAACCTCGCCAATTTATGGTATGCCGATTCTGGAAGCGCATAAGGCACGTACGATTATGGTGATTAAGCGTTCTATGGCAACCGGTTATGCAGGTCTCGACAATGACTTGTTCTATAATGACAAGACCATGATGATCTTCGGTGATGCCAAGAAAGTGGTGGAAGATATGACCAAAGCCATTAATGGTACGGGTCACTAATCATTTAAATCATTAGAATCCCCCTAAGTCCCCCTTTAATAAAGGGGGATTTTTTGCTAAAGGCTCCCTCCTTTGAAAAAGAAGGGTCGGGGAGGATTAAACAAAAACCGCCCTGGGTGGTTTTTATGCTGCAATATTTTATATCGTGTTATAAGGATTGTTGCGCAGTCATCGGGTTTCTATGTTTATGATGAATTGAGCTTAAAACAGCAGTTAAATCGGTGCATAAGAGCAGGTAAAAATTAAAGAAAAATAGCTATAGGTTCAGTGGTATTAAGGCTTATAAAGTCCGATGCGCAGGCAATAAAAAAGCGACCTACACAGGTCGCTTTTTTGAATATTCGGTTTTTACGCTACAGAATCTGTATCTGCAGGATTGCGCCATAAGCTTTCTAGGTCATAGAATTTACGCGCTGTTGGAAGCATACAATGAACCACAACATAACCGAGGTCGATGAGGATCCATTCAGCATCACGTTCGCCTTCAATACCAAGAGGGCGAAAGCCAGCTTTACGTGCTTCTTCAGCAACGTTATTGGCCAATGATTTGATATGACGAGTCGATGTACCGCTTGCAATCACCATAGCATCAGCAACATTACTGATACCACTAACATCAAGCTCAACAATTTCTTTTGCTTTTACATCTTCAAGTGCAGCATGTACGATTTTTAAGCAGTCCTGTACAGCTTGAGAATTTGAATTCATAGTAAGATCGTGAGAATTAGAAGCGCTGGGCGATGGTTCTAAATTCATGGGGTGTGTAATTTCCTAACAATTATGCATGGTCTAATATAGCGGTTTTAGTCCTGAATTTCAAATGAAGCCGCAGTCCACTCAGTCATGCTCCGGAAAGAACTCGGCTTTCCAGTCAAAGGAATCGTTGGAATGTCCGCTAGGTTTATACTCGGCAGCGACATAACCTTGATATTGACTATGTTTTAACCACTGAAATATATCATGATATTGAATTGAACCCGTATTGGGTTGATGCCGTCCCGGACAATCCGCAAATTGGATATGACCAATCGAGGCAATATTTTCTTGCAAAGTTTCTAAGACATCTTCGCCCATCATTGCCATGTGGTAACAGTCGTACTGCATTTTTAAGGCCGGATGATGTACCGCTTCCAGCATTTCCTGGGCTTGGGCAACATTTTGAATCAAAAAACGTGGCATATCGGTGCCATTGATCATTTCGAAGACCGGTTCAATTTGATGCTCAAGCAGCATTGAACAGGCCATTTTTAGGTTACTCGCCAGCGTATTCAGGCAGGGTAAAAGATCACAATCCCTAGGCTGTTTTCCTGCCAGAATGTTCACCCGAGGTACATTCAATGCGGTAGCATACTGGATAGCCTGCTCAACCGCATGACGAAACTCGATTTCCTGTCCTGGAATGCCAGCCAGACCATGACCGCCCTGCATTAAATCACCTGCCGGCACATTAATCAGGCACAAGTTTAGCTGATGGGTGCTGAGCTGGTTTTGAATCTGGCCAATCGTAAGTTCATAAGGAAACTGGATTTCCACATGATTAAAGCCCTGTGCACGAGCCAGCGCGAAACGTTCGATCAGCGGCACTTCGGTAAAAATCATCGACAGGTTGACGGCAAGTTTAATCATGTCTTTCTCTTCAAGATTCAAGGCCGCATCAATCAAGCGTTATGAATGTTTTAGTTGCTGGATTACAGTAGCCAGATCTGCTTCGGCAAAGCCTTGGGCTTGATGAGCATGTAACTGCGTTAAAGCTTGAGTCGCCACCGGAACATCCAGGTCAAAGCTTTGTGCCAGTTGCACGGCATTATTCAGATCCTTGGATAAGGTCTGTACTTTCCATTGCACCGGTTCAAAAGTTTGCGTGGCCATACGCGGTGCCAGAATCTGAAAAGGCTTGGAGTCGGCAAAACCACCCGCCAGCGCAGGCGCCAGTAAACGTGTATCCACCCCGGCAAGTTCAGCAAGGGCGACCGCTTCTGCGATCAAGGTGCTATTGGCAGCCACAATCAGCTGATTACAGATTTTAGTCGCCTGACCGGTACCCGTATCACCCATGCGGGTCACGCGTTGTGAAAGTACTGCATAGATCGGATTAAGATTTTCAATAGTCGCGGCATTACCACCGGCAAAAATCACCAGACTGCCTTGTTCAGCTCCGGCGGTACCGCCTGAAACTGGAGAGTCAATCCAGATTACTTTCTTGGCCTGTGCTTGCGCGGCAAGTGCTTGAGTTTGCTGTACCGAAAGACTGGAAAAATCCACAATCACTTGCTCCGTAAGCAAATACGGTTCGATCTGAGCAAAAACAGATTGCACTGCCTGATCATCTGCCAGACAGGTGAGTATCACCGGGTAATCTGTAATCTTATCCAAAGATAGCGTAGTTGCACCTAGATCCAGCAAGGGCTCACAGGCAGATGGTGTGCGGTTCCAGACTGCCACCTGAAAACCTGCCTGAAGCAGACGTGTGGTCATACGAGTGCCCATCAGCCCCATACCTAAAAAGGCAATTTTAGTATCGCGATTCAACAGCATGCTTTGGTTTATTCCTTTCCTTGATTCAGACTCGACTTATTTGTATTGGCGTGGTACAAACTGAACCTCTGGGTTCTTGTCTTTTTTACGGGCCAATTGACTGTTTTTACCCAGTAATAATTTCAGCTGCCAGATTTTTTCCATACGCAGGGATTTATTCGGACGATGCTGCATGGCATCCAGTACAAATTTAGAGGCCATCAGCGCATCTGGAGAACGTTGCAGCATTTCCTCAGCCAAGGCTTGTGCTCTTCCTAGTGGCTGTTCATCGACATGGGTGACCAGACCGATTTCTTTGGCATATTCACCATCAAAAATCCGGGCAGTCAAGGTCAGCTCTTTGGCCTGATCAATCCCAATCAGGCCTTTCAGCGAACGACTGAGTCCCATATCAGGCACCAGTCCCCAACGGGTTTCCATAATCGACATTTTGGTCTCAGGATGGGCAATGCGGATATCTGCGGCCAGAGCAAGCTGCATGCCGGCACCAAAACAGAAGCCTTCCATCGCTGCAATCACCGGGACTGGCAATTCCTGCCAGACCAGAAATGCTTTTTGAAATAAGCTTTGACCCGGACGGATCAGTTCCCATGCGGCATAAGCACGATTTTTAGGATTATTTAAATCTGCCAGATCAATACCGGCACTAAAGACCTGGGCTTCTCCCGTTAAAATCACACATCGGATGCTTTTATCTTTTTTGATTTTTTGTGCAGTCGCGACCAGTTCGCGCAGCAGGGCAAAGCTCATGGCATTGCGTTTATCCGGACGATTCAGTGTAACAGTGGCAATGCCGTTATTTTTTTCCAAGCGCACGAGTGACATGGCATTCTTCCTTATTTTTCCTGGCTTGAGCATAGCATGCAGCCTTTAGGCTTGCATGACAGCTCAGTCACACTTCTTAAGTCATGGACTGAGCCACTTCAGAGGTTTAATTCAAATGTTGCTTCAAAATTTGCTGGGCAGCCTGTTCAACCTGTTCAACCACGGCTTTGAGTTCATCAAAATATTTCAGCACGTCCTGAACAAAGTTTTCATCGGCCTTACGGCGTTCTTTGCGCAGGGTTGAAACGAACTGTTCAAAGCCACCGGTGACTTTCTGTAAAGTCGGTGCACCGACATAGCGGGTCGCGCCGTATAAACGATGCAGCACATGTTCCAGTTGTGGGAAATCTTCCAGTTCAATCAGTTGCTGCATTTCATCGAGTTCATCCGCAAAGCTGTCCACCAGCATGCGTAACAGATCTACCGCCAGATCTTCCTTATTGGCTGCCAGTTGCAGGCTTTGCTGCCAGTCCAGAATATTTGGATCCAGAGCATCAATCACATTGGCACGTTCCAGTACCGGAATCCGTTTAAAATGCTCGGTGGTCCAGTGCGTCAAAATTTGGATAATCTGCTCGATCTGGATCGGCTTGGTGACATAATCATCCATGCCGTTTTGCAGCAGTTTATGTTTTTCATCAGAAAGTGCATGCGCCGTCAGTGCAATAATCGGCAGGCGGCTATGATTTTCAAAAGTTGATTCCAGCGAGCGAATAGCACGGGTGGTATCGATCCCCGACATGACTGGCATCTGAATGTCCATAAACACCAGATCAAATGCTGGCTGTTCCTGTTCATAACGGCGCTGAATAATATCGATCGCTTCCTGCCCGCTGAGGGCTTTGGTCGTGGTGACATTGAGTTCACCCAGCAAGGCTTCCAGAACAATCAGGTTAGGTAAGTGATCATCCACGGCCAGAATATGCAGGCCTTGACCATTAAATTCTTCATGCTGTTCCTGGTCGAAGACCGGCTGATTGCCGAGTAACTGAATCAGCGCGCTGCGGCTGAGTGGCTGATGCAGGGCACGGGCACGATGGTCATTGAGCATGCTTGGATCCAGTTGCATCTGATAACCATAGACAGCCAGATGACCCTGATAACGTGAACGGATTTCGCGTAACAAGACTTCACTGTCACCACTATGATCGACGATCAGCCAGGTATTTTCGCTATTCTGTAAATGATTCAGACGGCTAAACAGATCCAGAATTGATGCACATTCAATATGTTTAACCTGATAATTTTCCAGATAATGCCGCAGCACATTCGCAGTTGCCGGGTGTGCAAGATAAGACACCACGGTCAATTCGCTAAAATCTGGATGCTCAATCACGGTATCTTCATCGACCAGGAACTGGGCAGTAAACCAGAAAGTAGAGCCTTTTTCGGTTGGAGCACGTTCCTGATTGTCTTCAAAACCAATCTGGCCATGCATCAGGCTGACCAGCTGTTTGGAAATTGCCAGACCAAGACCGGTACCGCCAAACTGACGGGTCACCGAGGTATCACCCTGCGAGAAGGACTCAAACAGCTTTTTACGGTCGGTACCACTCAGGCCAATGCCGCTATCCTGTACACTAAAATGCAGCACACACTGATCCATTCCATCATGTTCCATGCGTGCCCGGACAATGATTTCTCCATCCGGAGTGAATTTGATCGCATTGGAAATCAGGTTGGTCAGAATCTGTTTAAATCGTAGCGCATCACCAATAATGTGTTTTGGCACACCATCTGCATAATAGAAGGCCATATCAATATGTTTTTGTGCTGCCAGAGGTGACAACATGTCCATCACATCAAAAATCGCTTCTTCCAGATCAAAAGGTGCCGTTTCCAGTTCCAGTTTGCCGGCATCAATTTTGGAAAAATCCAGAACATCATTGATCAGTGCCAGCAAATGCGCCGAAGACTTACGAATGGTCTGCAAATACAGGCTCTGCTCGTTGCTGAGATTGCCCTGACGTAACAACAGATGAATAAAACCATCAATACTGTTCAGCGGGGTGCGCAATTCATGGGAAATATTGGCCAGAAACACCGACTTGGCCTGGTTGGCCGAGATCGCCTGGTCGCGTGCCTGACGATAGGTAATATTCTGGACTTCTAAAGTGTCGAGGGTGCGGCGTAAATCGTCTTCGGTCTGTTCGGTATGTTCACGCAGTTCCAGAAAGCTGAAATGCAAACGTTTCACCACATTGGCGATATCACGTTGCAATAAACGCAGCTCGCCGGTGCTGTTAATCACCATATGCTGGCCGAGGGTATCGGCATTCAGGCGTTGCAATTGCATGCGAATCTCATACATTGGGGCGATCCAGCGCCGTGAGTAGAAATTCAAGCAAAGTAATAACAATAATAAGGTCAGTAATCCGGTCGCAATCAGTACGATCAGTACTCGGTAACGGGCAATTGCTAGCGGCTGGTTATCCAGTTCGATCGCCAGCCAGCCGGTAGAAAAAGTGTTTTCATTCACTTTAATGGCATAGATATGATTATCTTGATGCAGAATCGGACCAACAAAATTGCCGCTTTTCTCAAATTCTGGCCAAGGCGCCTGTTCCTGAAAACCGATGCCCAAACGGCTCTTGCCATTTTCGTCCAGAACCGCTGCCCGAACCAGATGCTTTTCATTCAGCATGTTCTGCATGGCGTTGTGAGCCTGGTCATATTGCCATGGATACAGGTTCAAGATATCCAGTGCATATTCTGAGGTGCCTTGAAAACGGGTGAGAATCGCAATGGCCATCTGCTTCTGCTGGGCACGTGCGGCATTCGAGGTCTCAGTCAACACCAGCATGGCACCGACACAGGCCAAAATGGTAATCGGCACAAAAATCAGCGCAATCAGCTGTCCATAGGCATGATTTAAGTGTAGGCGTTTAAACAGCTTTTTGTTGATCGTTGACATGATTTAAGCAGTATTTTCTTTATGCCTGGCATATTAGCATGCTTTAAATCGACAGTTAAAATTTAAGCATAATTTTTATAAAGCTTCGGATTAGCAGTTAAAAATACAAGAGATTTCAGTTAATTTTGCTCAGGTACAGCAAGACTAAGACGCACGAAATTTCAATCTGTAAAAGTGCCAGACTGAAATAGTATTTTCATCTTCATTAGCGAGCTGCTTCACCTGGCTAAATTATCGGGAAATGTAGTTTATGGCTTGATAGTGTGTGAGTTTTAGTGAGTTTTCTGAAAAAGCCTTGCTAAATGGGTGCAGGGAAAAGCATTTTTTCATACAATAGCCGCACCTCGATATAGGTGCAAATAATGAGTAATACCATCCCTGATTTTCAAGCAGATGAATTTTTGTTAGACCATTATGTAGGCAAAACGCCGCTGGTGCGTTTACAGCGTCTGGCAAGTCACACTCAAGCTACAGTACTCGCGAAACTCGAAGGCAATAACCCAGCAGGTTCGGTCAAAGACCGTCCGGCCTATAATATGATCATGCAGGCCGAGAAGCGTGGGCAGATCAAACCGGGTGACACCTTGATTGAGGCAACGAGCGGAAATACTGGGATTGCATTGGCGATGGTCGCAGCAATGCGTGGCTATAAAATGAAGCTGATCATGCCGAACAATATGAGTCAGGAACGTAAGGACGCGATGCGTGCGTATGGTGCCGAGCTAATTGAAGTAACCAAAGAGCAGGGCATGGAAGGTGCACGTGATCTTGCTGCTCAAATACAGAATGATGGTGTGGGTCTGGTGCTGAATCAGTTCGGAAATCCGGACAATGTCGAAGCGCATTACCTGACCACGGGTCCAGAAATCTGGCAACAAACCGGTGGTAAAATTACCCATTTTGTCAGCTCAATGGGGACCACCGGCACCATCATGGGTGTGTCGAAATACCTGAAAGAAATGAATCCTGATATTCAGATCGTCGGTTTACAGCCATCTGATGGTTCAAGCATTGCCGGAATCCGTCGCTGGCCAGAAGAATATCTGCCAACCATTTTCGACCGCAGCCGAGTCGATCGCATTATTGATATTCCACAAATCGAAGCTGAAAAAACCATGCGCAAGCTGGCACAGAAAGAAGGCATCAGTGCCGGAACCTCTTCTGGTGGGGCAGTGTGGGCCTCGATTAAACTGGCGGAAGAACATCCGGATGCATTGATTGTGTGTATTATCTGTGACCGTGGTGACCGTTACTTGTCTACAGGGTTATTCTCTGTACAAGATCCTGAATAATTATTTGAGCACTGTTTTATGCGCCTGCCTGTTTTAACTTTCGATATTGAAACCCAAACCGATCTCAAATCAGGCGCGCATCTGTTTGGTCTGGACCTGCCCGAAGCAGATCTGGATCAGGCCCTGACCAAATTACGCCGTCAGGATTCAGGCTCTGATTTTCAGCGTTTACCGCTGCATGAAATTGTCTGTATTTCCGGTTTATGGATGGATGAACAGGGTATGAAGCTGTTTTCCTTTAGTCGAGAACAGCATTCTGAAGCAGAAATTTTGAAAAAATTCTTGTCCATTTTTGACAAGCGACATCCGACTCTAGTGAGTTGGAATGGCTCACAGTTTGATTTACCAGTAATTTTATACCGCGCCATGTATCATGGACTCTCTGCACCGAGTCTGTTCGATCAGGGCGAAATTGATACGCAAAAGCGTTATAATAACTACCAGAATCGTTACCATCATCGTCATGTTGACCTGATGGATGTGATGGCCATGTTTCATGCCCGTCATTTCCAGAAGCTGGATGATGTTGCACATTTGCTGGGTTATCCAGGCAAGCGCGGTGACGGAGCCTATCGGGTTCCGGAATATGTCCGCAATCAGCAATGGACCGAACTGACGTCTTATTGTGAAGGTGATGTCCTGAATACCTGGCTGGTGTATATCCGCTGGTTGCTGTTAAAAGGCCAGCTGTTACTGCCGGATTATCAGCATCTGCTGCAAAGCACGATTCAATATTTGCAGACTCAACCGCAGCATGCGGACTTTTTATCAGTTTGGCGTGAGACTTCGCAACGAACTGAATTTACCCAATTTGATTTTCCCATCTCCATACCCTAGGTTTTCATGAAACATCGAGCACAAGCACGTCCTATCCAGCAACCCGAGTACATTTTTCAGGTTGAGTCACTATCGCATGAGGGACGTGGCATCGCTCATTATGGTTCACATCCGGATCATCCGCAGCATAAACATGGCAAGAAAGTCTTTATCCGTTATGCCTTGCCGGGTGAAACCGTGCGTGCCCGCATTACCCGCGAAGTCAAAAAACTTGAAGAAGCCGACAGTCTTGAATTGTTGAGCGA
Source organism: Acinetobacter sp. WY4 (assembly GCF_018438165.1). GTDB lineage: Bacteria > Pseudomonadota > Gammaproteobacteria > Pseudomonadales > Moraxellaceae > Acinetobacter. Next base: position 2,645,837 of record NZ_CP053947.1, read on the forward strand.
CGCTTCCGAGATTCGCTTGAAGCCGGTGTGTCCGCATTTTGGGATCTGTGGTGGCTGTAATATGCAGCATATTGCTGCGGATGCGCAGATTGAACTGAAACAGAATGTGCTGAAATCGCATCTTCAGCATTTTGCTGGAATCCAGCCTGATCAATGGCTACAGCCTTTACGTTCACAACGTGAAGATTATCGCCGTAAAGCCCGGATTGGGGTGCGTTATCTACCTTCCAAGGATCAGCTGGTGGTGGGTTTTCGTGAGAATCAGTCCAACAAACTGACACCGATTGATCGCTGTATGATCTTGGATCGCGAGTTTGGCTCGGTTACACGTCTTAAACAATTGCTGCAAGGTCTGAATGGTAAGGCCGACATCGGTCATATAGAATTGGCCATGGGGGATCAGGACATTGCGCTGCTGGTGCGTGAAACTGCAAAATTATCTGCCGATGATGTCAACCAATTGCGCGAATTTACGTTACAGAAAGGCTGGCAACTGTATCTGCAGCCTGCCGGCAAAGAAACGCTTTCGCGAATAGATGATACAGAAGCATCTGCACGCTTACACTATGGTCTTGATGACTTTGATGTGAAATTCGGCTTTAATCCTCTGGACTTTACTCAGGTAAATTCAAGCATCAATCCGCAAATGGTACGATTGGCATGTGATTTGCTACAACTGCAGCAGGGTGAACGGGTTCTGGATCTCTTTTGTGGATTAGGAAACTTTTCCTTACCTCTTGCGCGCTGTGTTGGTGCGTCGGGTCAGGTGATTGCGGTCGAGGGAAGTGATGAAATGGTTCGACGTGGTGCGGAAAATGCCAAAAACAATGGTATTGCACAAATATCGTTCTATTCACAAGATTTAACCAAAGATTTCTCGCACCACACTTGGGCAAATCAAGGTTTTGATGCATTATTAATCGACCCGCCACGTGCCGGGGCAGAAGAAGTGATGCATTATATCCCTCAGTTTGGAGCTAAAAGAATCGTTTATGTGTCATGTAATCCTGCGACACTCGCCAGAGATGCAGGACTCTTGGTACAACAGGGCTATCGTCTCACCCAAGCGGGTGTGATGGATATGTTTACACATACTGGACATGTTGAATCAATCGCATTGTTCGAAAAAGAAAATCAAATAAACGATTAAAGAAATGATGTTTTTAAAAGTAGGAGACGGGTATGGTCACAGTACGTGAGCAACTCCCTGGACGACTCAATGAGTTGTCACAGGAGACGACTGTAGAACATGCCGAACAAGCACACCAGGATCTGACTGAATGGTTGGATCGGGTTCGTGGCATATTAGATGGCGCACCTTTAACGCAGCTCGAAGAAGTCGCCCACTTAACATTAGAAAGAGAGCTGCAAAGTACGGTTCAGCACCGCTCCAATACCTTTTATACTGGTATTGAGATGGCGGATATTCTGGCGCATCTGCATGTCGATGAAGATACTTTGTCCGCAGCCATGTTGTATCGTGCTGTTCGTGAAGGCGTCATGCCACTCAGTGAAGTATTGGAACAGTTCGGCGAACAGGTGCATAGCCTGGTCAAAGGTACGCTTGCCATGGGTAAGCTGTCTGAGCTGATCGAAAAAAATAAACGCCTGGAAGATCATTTCAATAATAACCAGCGTGAACATCTGTCTGGCATTTACAAAATGCTGATCTCGGTCACCGAAGATGTACGTGTTGTTCTTGTCAAGCTTGCCGAACGTACCTATGCCTTGCGTGAACTGGCCAATTCCTCGCGTGAGCGTCAGGAACGGGTGGCCCGAGAAATTCTGACCATTTACTCGCCACTGGCACACCGCTTGGGTATTGCCCAGTTGAAATGGGAGCTGGAAGATCTGGCTTTCCGTTATCTTGCGCCGGAACGTTATAAAGAAATTGCTTCCTTACTGAATGAAAAGCGTCTGGAGCGTGAACAGTATATTCAGTTTGTGATTGATAAATTACGCAATGAATTGGCCGAGCATGGTATCGAAGCTGAAATTAATGGCCGGGTGAAACACATTTATTCGATTTATCGAAAAATGAAAAGCAAGAACCTGAGCTTTGACCAGCTCTATGATATTCGTGCTTTACGGGTACTGGTGAAAAGTGTGCCGGAGTGTTATCACACTTTAGGTATTGTGCATCAGATCTGGCGCCATATTCCGCATCAGTTTGATGACTATATTACCAATCCGAAAGCCAATGGTTATCGTTCTTTACATACTGCGGTGATTGCCGAGAATAAGTCACTTGAAGTGCAGATTCGTACTCATGCAATGCATGACGAAGCTGAACTTGGGGTGTGTTCACACTTTAATTATAAAGAAGGCGCGAAAACCACAGATCGCTCCTTTAACCATCGTCTGCATTCCTTACGTGCGGTACTTGAGCATTATCAAGAACGTAATGAAAGCAGTGCACATAAAGAATCTGAAGATGAAATAGAGAATTTTGAGCATATTCAAGATTTTGAAGGCTTCGAAAAGATCTATGTGTTTAGTCGTGATGGCGATATCAAAGAGCTGCCGCGTGATTCGACCGTACTCGACTTTGCTTATCATGTGCATACCGAGGTCGGGAACAAGTGCTATGCCGCACGGGTGAATCAGCGCTATGTGCCGCTGACCTACACTCTGAAAACTGGTGAGCAGGTCGAGATTTTGACCAAAAAAGACCGGGAACCGAATCGGGACTGGCTGGTTAATTCGCTGGGTTATATCAAAACTGCCCGTGCGCGGGACAAGCTGCGCCACTGGTTCCGCCAGCAGGATCGCAGCAAGAATCTGGAAGTTGGCCGTGAAGTACTGAACAAGGAACTATCACGTCTGGCAATTCACCCGAAATCGATTGATCTGAGTGATTATTGCAACCACTTCAATGTCAAAACCGGTGATGACATTCTGGTGAATCTGGTCAATGGCGATATCAGCTTGCATGCTCTGATTAATCAGGTGAACCGCCATATGCATCTGGATCAGGACGAACCTGAACTGGTGCTAAAACCTGCCCTGAACCCGCGTGCCAGTCATACGCTGTCAGCGCACGGGATTCTGATCGACGGTCTGGATAACGTGGAATTGCATGTCGCGCAATGTTGCCAACCGGTGCATGGTGAGTCAATTGCAGGTTATATCACTCTGAATCGGGGGGTGAGCATTCATAAGGTCGCTTGTCCGGACTATGTGCGTATGATTTCTCAAGAGCCTGAGCGTGCGGTAGAAGCCGATTGGGAAATGCAGCCGACTCGCGGTCAGAGCGTACAGATTGTGGTGGAAGCTTATGATCGACGCGGTTTGCTCAAAGATCTGACGCAAGTGATTTTCTCGGATCAGATCAATATCCGCCAGGTGAATACCATTTCGGAAGCGGATGGTATTGCCAATATGAAGCTGTTGATTGAAGTCAAAGGTTTGGCACAACTTTCCAAGCTATTGGCCCGTCTAGAACAGCAGCCGGGAATTATCAGCGCGCGCCGTCTGGTACAGGGCACTTAATTCCCGTTATGTAAGTTTAAAAAGCCTGCAATTTAATTGCGGGCTTTTTTATTGTAAGGTATTTGAATCACATGCATAAAAAATAGACCAGAAAACCAAGATGAGCGCGACCGAAATATTTGAACGTAGACGAAATAATCTGGCCAAGGTGATTGATCTGCTGATCGAGACGCAGCAATTTAAAACCGGCAAAGAGATCTGTGAGCATTTCGGCTTGTCTGCATCGTATATCGCTCAATTGCTGAATAGCAAACGCCAGATCGGCGAGAAAGCAGCAAGGGAGCTGGAACAACAACTGGGTCTAGATGTGCTCATTCTAGATCAGTCGACTGAACCAAAAGTTGAATTATCTCCAATTCCAGCGCAAGGTGTACTGTTGCAAATGCAGGTGGTGCAACAGCAGGCATTCGCACTTATCTCCTTGGATTCAGCGCTCTCATTCAATCAGGATATTTTTCATCTGCAAGCACAGCATTATGCGATTTGGGTAGCAGGGCCGTATTATTTTCCCAGCTTAAAACCGGGCTGGTGGCTGGTTTGTGACAAACAGGCCGAGTTATCCACTGCAGGCATACTCTGTGTGTATCTGCTCAATGGCTTGCAGCTCATTTTGCAACTGGTCAGTGAAACTCAGGATCATTATAAATTTCAAAGTCTGGATGAAAGCAGAAAGGTGGTTTTCCAGAAAACTGATATTGAGAAAATCCATCCAGTCATTGCGATTATTCCCGCTGCCACATATTCAAACGGCAGAAATAATTCAGCCCATCATAAGACGGGCTGAACGATGAACATGAAACAGAACAGATTATGGAATCTGGTTCTCGTCTTCAAATTCTGGTTTCACCTGAACAATAAAGTCCTGACGGTTTAGACCACGCCACAAGGCAAAGGCCGTACCGATATAGATGGACGAATAGGTCCCGACAAAGACACCAACAAACATCGCGATCGAGAACCATTTCAGACCATCGCCGCCCATCAGCATCATGGCAAGCACCACCAGCAATAAGGTCATAGAGGTATGAATGGTACGACGCAGCGTTTCAGTCAGGGCAATGTTGATAATCTCGACCGGTTCTGCACCACGAATCTTACGGAAGTTCTCACGGATACGGTCAGAGACCACGATATTATCGTTCAGTGAGAAACCGATGATTGCAAGGAGTGCTGCAAGTACAGTGAGGTCAAATGGCCACTGCATCATCGCAAAGATCCCCAGGGTAACGACGATATCATGGAACAGTGACAATACTGCACCCATAGCCAGCTTGACCTCAAAGCGGATGGTGACATAGACCAGCATCAGCATGAGCGCAAGTGCCACAGCACCACCAGAACGGACATAGAGTTCATTACCGACCTGGCCACCGACCACATCAACTTTCGGTACTTCTGCCGCATTATTTGGCAGTTGAACCGCTGCTGTAACAGCTTTGGTCAGGTCTTCAGCTTCGATATCTTCCTGAACTGGCATACGCACCATCAGGTCACGTTCAGAACCTAAAGTCTGTACCACAGCATCATTAAAGCCTGCCTGGTTCAATGCCTTGGAGACATCTTCAGGTTTGACCGGATTGGTATAGTTTAATTCGGCTGCCACACCACCGGTAAAGTCCAAACCGAGGTTCAGGCCTTTGGTGGCAATAAAGAAGATACTCGCAACGGTTAAGAGAATTGAAAACAATGCCGCAGGCATCGCAATCTTCATAAACGGAATAATGCGTTCGTCTTCCGGGCGACCGTACTGTTTTTGATTCAGTTGAGTATTTTCAGTCATCAGTGATCTCCTTAAATGCTCAACTTTTTCAAGTTACGTTTTTTGCCATAAATGAGCTGTACCACGGCACGCGTTACTGTAATTGCAGTAAACATCGAGCAGACAATACCAATCATCAGGGTTACGGCAAAGCCTTTGATCGGACCTGTACCAATCGCGAACAGAATGAATGCCACCAGGAATGTGGTTAAGTTCGAGTCGAAAATGGTGTTATAGGCACGATCATAACCAGCAACAATCGCCTGTTTTGGCGAAGCCCCCCATTTCATTTCTTCCCGTATTCGTTCACAGATCAGTACGTTGGCATCGACCGCCATACCAATGGTAATGACGATACCGGCAATACCCGGAAGGGTAAGGGAAGCGCCAATCCAAGACATGACTGTCAGAATCATCGCCAGGTTAAAGACCAAGGCAAAGTTGGCAATCACACCAAACAGACGGAAGAATACCACCATCCAGATGGCGACCAGAAGGAAACCGATCTGAGTTGAAAGTACACCTTTATCGATGTTTTCTTGACCCAGACTTGGACCAATTACACGTTCTTCAACAAAATACATTGGCGCAGCCAACGCACCTGCACGCAGCATCAAGGCAAGTTCAGCAGCTTCTTGCGGCGAGTCCAGGCCAGTAATACGGAACTGAGAACCCAGTACTGCCTGAATGGTTGCAGCGTTAATGACTACAGATTCAGTATACGGGGTACGAACTTCAGTCTGAGTGCCGGTCGCAGGGTCTTCCACATAATTAATGCGCTGCTTGTTCTCGATGAACAAGACGGCCATACGTTTGCCGACCGCATTACGGGTGGCATCCGACATCAGTTTGCCGCCTGCGCTGTCCAAGGTAATGTTAACTTCAGCACCGCCTGTGTCTTGGCTAAAGCCACTTGATGCATTCTGAACACGTTCACCGGTTAAGATACGGTTACGGTTCAAGAGGAGCTGACGACCACTGTCCAGTGACTCATAAGCAAAGACTTCTGTGCCTGGTGGCAATGCACCCGTTGCCTGACCGGTATATGGATCAATATATTGATCATTCAGGTCAGACACCAGACGGAACTCGAGGTTCGCGGTACGACCTAAGACACGTTTCGCTTCAGCGGTATCCTGCACACCAGGAAGCTCAACCACAATACGGTTGCTGCCCTGAGTTTGAACCAGTGCTTCTGCCACACCTAACTCGTTAATACGGTTACGTAAAGTGGTCAAGTTCTGATTGACAGCATAAGATTCAATTTCTTGCTTACGCACATCAGTATAGTTTAGACGTAAGGTCGAACCGGTCTCGGTCGCAACAGCCTGCTGGGTAAACTCATTGCCATTACGGCGCAAGAAGTCCATCGTTGCAGAACGATCATCATTGTTGGCAAACTGCATCACAATGGTGTTGTTGCTTAAATTCAGGCTATTAAATTTCAGGTTGTTATCACGCAACTGACGACGTAGATCCGTCGCAGAGGTTTCCATGCGCTGGGAAATGGCCTTGTCCATATCCACTTCAAGCAAGAAGTGAACACCACCACGTAAATCCAGGCCGAGCTTCATTGGTTTGGCACCAATTTTTTGCAGCCATTCTGGGGTGGTCGGGGCGAGGTTCAATGCAACCACGTAATCATCACCTAAACCACGACGTAAAGCCTCTTTAGCTTTAAGCTGCGATTCACTTGAATCTACACGTAATAAAGCTGCATTGTTGCCAAAGCTATTGTCATGGGTGGCAATATTTTCAGTTTTTAAAATTTGCTCTGCTTTTTGTACGATGCTTGCATCAATTTGAGTACCGGCTTTGGCACCCGAAATCTGTACAGCAGGTTCATCTGGATACAAACTTGGCAGGGCATATAAGGTACTGATCACTAGGACAACCAGGATCAGTACATATTTCCATGCTGGGTAACGCATTCGTTTTCTTCTTAAAATGAAAAAGTCGTGCGAGGGCACGACTATTTTTGATTAAAGGTTATTTAAAGTGCCTTCAGGGAGGACTGAAATCACACTTGCACGTTGAACTTTGACTTCTACACCACGGCTCAATTCAACCACTGCGAAGTCACCTTCAATCTTGGTGATTTTGCCCATTAATCCGCCTGCAAATACCACTTCACTGCCAACGCCAAGGCTGTCGACCAAAGCACGGTGTTCTTTGGCACGTTTAGATTGAGGACGCCAGATCAAGAAATAGAAGATTGCAATAAAAACAGCAATCATCAAAAGGTTCGCCATCATGCTTGGTTGTTGTGCAGCTTCACCTGCAGCGTGAGCAGTCGAAATAAAAAGGCTCATTACATTTTCCTAAAATAAAAAACTGGTGATCAACTCGATAATAAATTGACATATTCTTGCAATTTACATTGTCTTTTTCCTCAGCGCAAATGCTGATGGATTAATCTTGCGGACAAGGTGGCACTTCCAGGCCACGGCGGGCATAAAAGTCATGAACAAATTCGTCAAATGTACCGTTGTCTAATGCATCACGCATCGCTTCAGTCAAACGCAGGTAATAGCGCAGATTATGAATCGTACCGAGCATAGAGCCGAGCATTTCTCCACATTTCTCAAGATGGAATAAATAGGCACGGGTAAAGTTCTGGCAAGTATAGCAGTCGCAATGCGGATCGAGTGGACTCTGGTCATGACGGTATTTACTGTTACGGATCCGCACCAAGCCGTCTGTCACAAAATAGTGACCGTTACGTGCATTTCGGGTTGGCATCACGCAGTCAAACATATCGACACCACGACGCACCGCTTCCACAATATCTTCAGGCTTGCCGACACCCATCAAATAACGCGGTTTGTCTGCAGGCATTTTTTCTGGAAGATAATCCAGGACCTTGATCATTTCTTCTTTTGGTTCGCCCACCGACAGGCCGCCAATCGCATAACCATCAAAGTCGATTTCAAGCAGGCCTTTTAAAGACTCATCACGTAAATCTTCATACATACCGCCTTGAATAATACCGAACAGCGCATTACGGTTTTTCAGCACGTCATGATGCTGGGTTTTACAGCGTTTGGCCCAGCGTAAAGAAAGTTGCAAAGATTTTTGTGCTTCTTCATGCGTCGCAGGGTACGGGGTACATTCATCAAAAATCATTACAATGTCAGAGTTCAGCGTGTGCTGAATATCCATTGAAATTTCAGGAGATAAAAATACTTTTGAACCATCGATTGGTGAGCGGAAGGTCACACCTTCTTCTTTAATTTTACGCATTGCGCCCAGACTGAAGACCTGAAAGCCGCCTGAATCGGTCAAAATGGGACTATTCCATTTCATAAATCCATGCAGGCCGCCATGTTCACGAATCACATCCAGTCCTGGACGTAGATACAGATGGAAGGTATTGCCCAGAATGACTTGAGATTTGATCTCTTTAATGTCGCGTGGCAACAGGCCCTTGACCGTACCATACGTACCCACAGGCATGAACATCGGGGTTTCAACCACACCATGTTCAAGCGTTAAACGACCACGACGGGCACGGCCCGACTGACCTAATTTTTCAAACTTCATAGGAGTTCCACATCAAGGCGAAAAAACAGTTCGCTGATTGTTATAGCTAAAGGGCGCTATTTTCCTTGATTCTTACACTAAACGCCAGCATTGTAGAGCATTCGCTCTGTAATTTTATTTATCGCTGAAGCTAAGGAACATCCGGAGATATTGGCGGATGTGGAGAAAACTGCTGCAAGCGCTGCTGGATATCTTCCCGGCTAAGGGCGCAGCTGCCATCCGGCTCGGAGGCCATTGCAGCGATATGCTGGATCAGTTTCTGGATATAAATATTGCTATCGACAAAGTAGGATTCCAAGGTCAGCAAATAGGCATCTTGCGCCACTTGCAGATAGTCATAAGGCTCCATTACCAGCATCTGCTCCAGATCAATCAGAATATCCTTGTCGTTTTGCGAGAGTTTCAAGCGTTTCTGCATGGCAGGTAAATGAGTAGTTTGTCTGGATGCCAGAAATTTCTGTAAATGAATATGCTCAGGCTTCAGGGTCTGCGCAGATTGGCATTCAAATTCGACTTGGGTCGGCAGGCTCATGAAAAACAGGATGCTATCCAGATCCAGACCATAGGCCTCAGAAAGACGATGTTTGGCCTGTTTAAAACTCTCCAGCAATAAATCCAGATGCGTCGCGTGCAGCTGTTTTTGCTGTGCCAATACCGGATGGCCAAAGCTGTGCTGGGTTTTAAAATAATCGGCCAGCAAGGTTTTAAAGGGAATGAGTCCAGAGTGGGGCAAAGCATGTGCCCGATAACGCCATTTCCGGACATTCCAGCGATCCTGTTCCTCCAGATATTGCTGAAGATATTCCGGATCTTTAAAAATACTGCGTTCAGTCGAAATGGCCAGATCATCCAGCAGTAAAAATTCGTCAAAGACCAGACTACAGGCATAGATTTGATCATCCTGATAATGGTCGTATAACCGATAAAATTCCTCGACCAGCGTCTGTTGCAAGTGCTCTAAATAATCCAGCATAATTTTTATTCTTTATATTATAAGTTTTAGATAGGTACAGCCGCATCCTTGGCTATTTTTATAATAAGTTAATGCGCCAAGGATGCAAAATTTTATCAGATCTTGCTGTTCACTCAGTGAAAGTTCGGACGGTAATCAAAATTCTGTGTCACGCTTTGATCACGGAATGGACGTACCACTTTTTTTCTGAGTAACATATTATTAATGATGTTGTGCGGAAAAATCTGGATCTGGTTGTTAAACAGCTCGACATTGCGATTATAAATGGTAATCGCCGCACCGACATTTTCATTCTGTTCTTCAATTTCAGCCATCATTTTCAGATAGATGTCATTGGCTTTCAGCTCCGGGTAATTTTCAATCACCACATTCAGGCTATGCATCAACTGTTTATTCAGGCTTTCAATGCGTTGTAACTGCCCAATATCGGCATCCTTGATATTCAGATTCATGATGTTCTGACGCAGTTCGGTGACTTTTTCAAGCGTACCTTTTTCAAAACTCGAGTATTGCTCGACCAGCGGTTGTAGCCCATCCAGAATTTTCAGTTTTTGCCGTTCATAACTGGCGACATCCGACCAGGCGCGAATCGTGGCGTTATGATGACGGACAATACTGTTGCGGATCATGATAATCGCGACAATCAGTGCCACAATGACCAAACATAAAATCAAAAATCCCATCCGAGATCTCCCCAAGCTATATCTATATTTAAAAAATGATGCGAAAAATTTATTTTAAAAACTGCAGCAGATCATGTTGTAAGTTTTCGAGCTGTTTTAATTTAAACGTTCTCAGGTGACCGCGCAATGTGGAAATATCGCTAATATTCTGCTGCTTGCTCGATACCTGAAATAAATCATGTGGCCCCAGATAGCACAGCATCTTGTTTTCCGGGTGAAACAGTAAATCACCCTGACGCTGTTCAAAAAAATCGGCCAGTCGTAGGACAAAACCTGGACTGAGTAATTTGGCAGTTTGCAGCGGATCACTACCATAAAAGCTTAAGCGCTGATTGGTGCGAATATCGCTGCTGTGCCAGGGATGGCTATAAGGATAATAAAATTTCTTTCTGGAAGTCGTAACGGCCAGTCCCTGAATCTGGATATCAAACACAAACACGCCCCACAGGTCTTTATGGACCTGCATCAGTTTGACTGGCTGACCTTCCTTGTTTCGGGCCTGCACTTCATCAATATAGTGGTATTGGAAGAGTAGTACCTGATGTTGCTGGCCATTTTCGTCTTCCCAGACCGTGCTGGCATAACGTTGAATTTCATTACTCAACGAACCTTGATTGAATACTGGAAATAATTGTTTTAAATGCCGGACAAAGTGCAGGGGATTGAGTGGCATGGAAATATGCTGTGGCTGTTTTTGAAAGGCAAGCTGATATTTCTTGGCCAATGCCTGTTCTTCCAGAAAAGCAATGACTTCCTCTAAGGGCTGCTGCTGTTCATAGCAAATATAGGCCCAGAAGATGCAGAGACAGCCGAGGAAAACACTGCCCTGAATCCAGATATTTCCCGGCGCAATAAAAATGCTGCCAATCAGAAAAAGCCCAATTCCGGCAAGCGCGAGTGGCAGGTTATTTTCAAACTTGAGCGTAATCGGGCCATTCCAGGGATGCAATCCGTCTAGCAGTTCCTGATGCGTTTTGGCCTGTTGACCCAGATCCCAAAGCCGAGCGATATTTTGAAACACCACTGCATTTTTCTTGCGGCGAATATGAATGGACTGTTGTACAGACTCGATCGGCATGGGCAATGGTTCTCGCTTATTTCGCCTGATCAATCAGCATGGCATCGCCATAACTGAAGAAGCGATACTGGCTGTCTACTGCATGCTTATAAGCATTGAGAATATTGTCACGATTGGACAAGGCAGACACAAGCATTAACAGGGTCGATTCTGGTAAATGGAAGTTAGTGATCAAACGATCGACCACTTTAAACTGATAACCCGGATAGATGAAAATCTGGGTATCACCTGTCCAGGCTGCCAGTTCACCGTTATGTGCTTGTGCTGCACTTTCGACTGCACGGGTGGCAGTCGTGCCTACAGAAATGACTTTATTACCGCGGGCTTTAGTCTGACGAATCATCTCGACCGCAGTTTCAGGGACGTCGCACCATTCGCTGTGCATGATGTGATTTTGAATATCATCGGTACGCACTGGCAGGAAAGTACCTGCACCAACATGTAGGGTCACAAAAGTTTTTTGAATCCCTTTGGCTTCCAATTTTGCCAACAGATCGGCATCAAAATGCAGGCTGGCAGTAGGTGCTGCAACGCTGGCCAGTTTGGTCGGGTCATTAAATACAGTTTGATAACGTTCAGTATCAATCTCTTCCGCTTCACGGTTGAAATAAGGCGGAATTGGCAAGGCGCCGTATTGATCCAGCACATCTAGAATTGGTTGTGAAAATTCTACTATAAACAAGTTTTCATGACGGCCTTGTACCGTGACTTTAACAGCATCTGGGCCAATAAAAAGTTCTGCACCGGCTTTCGGAGTGTTACTGGCCTTGATATGGCAGTAGGCAATAAAGCGATCTTGCATACGTTCAACCAGCACTTCTACTGCACCGCCTGAAGCACGTTTACCTTTTAAACGGGCCTTCATAACTTTGGTGTCGTTTAATACCAATAAGTCGCCGTCTTCAAGTAAATCCAAAATGTCGGTAAATTGATGGTCATGATATTGACCTTGAGCATCGAGGTGCAGCAGGCGAGAGGCACTGCGTGTTTCCAGTGGATAGCGAGCAATCAGCTCATCAGGGAGATCAAAATTAAAATCAGAAAGTTGCATGATGATTTACGCTAAAAAAACTGCGGCTAGTATAAACTTTTTTCTTTTTTGTGGCGGGAATTGCTCGATTTTAAAACGAAAAAATGCGATTTGTTTTAAAAATAAACAAATGCAAATATTCTGCGTTGACAGTGCTGAGAAATCGCGTATTATACCTTTCATCCACTCCCGAGGTGGTGAAATTGGTAGACGCGGCGGACTCAAAATCCGCTGTCAGAGATGACGTGTCGGTTCGAGTCCGACCCTCGGGACCAAAATTCTAAAAAACCCCAAGCACATTCAGTCTTGGGGTTTTTTATTGGCTGAAAAATAATAACCTGTTTCTTTTTATCTGCTCTTCAAAATTATCTTCTTGATTTAAAAGATAGCTTGTGAAAATAACACTGCATAGAACTGCTTAAAAAATGGATTGCTTCAGTGATTGCGCTGCATGAATTGGACATAAAAAAAACCGGCACGTCAGTGCCGGTTTTTTTAATCAATTTAACCTAAGGTTAAATCGATTTTTTAACTCATTACATAGAAGCAAGAGCAGCATTCAGCGTTGCACTTGGACGCATCACTGCATTTACTTTTTCTTGATCAACTGCGTAGTAACCGCCGATGTCTACTGATTTGCCTTGAACTTCTGCAAGCTCAGCAACGATTTTCTCTTCATTTTCAGCTAAAGTTTTTGCAAGTGGTGCAAATTTCGCTTTCAATTCAGCATTTTCGTCTTGAGCAGCAAGTTCTTCAGCCCAGAATTTCGCCAGGTAGAAATGGCTACCACGGTTGTCCAATTCGCCAGTACGACGAGAAGGAGACTTGTCGTTATCTAGCAATTTACCAGTCGCTTGGTCTAAAGTTTTAGCAAGTAACTTGATGTCGTCATTGCCTTCTTTAATACCCATTTCTTCTAAAGATACCGCCAACGCCATGAATTCACCGAGTGAATCCCAACGTAAGTGGTTTTCTTCAACTAACTGCTGTACGTGCTTAGGAGCAGAACCGCCTGCACCTGTTTCGTACATGCCACCACCTGCCATTAATGGCACGATTGACAACATTTTCGCAGATGTACCCAATTCCATGATCGGGAACAAGTCAGTCAGGTAGTCACGCAGAATGTTACCTGTTACAGAAATAGTATCTAGACCGCGAGCAACACGTTCAAGCGTATAACGCATTGCACGTACTTGTGACATGATCTGGATGTCAAGACCAGTGGTGTCATGATCTTTCAGGTATTTTTCAACTTTCTTGATCAGTTCGTTTTCGTGTGGACGGTACGGGTCAAGCCAGAAGATTGCCGGCATGCCAGAGTTGCGTGCACGAGTAACTGCAAGTTTTACCCAGTCGCGGATCGGTGCGTCTTTCACCTGACACATACGCCAGATATCGCCTTCTTCCACGTTTTGTGACATCAACACTTCACCAGTTTCAAGATCAACGATGTTTGCAACACCAGCTTCAGAGATCTCGAAGGTCTTGTCATGTGAACCGTATTCTTCAGCTTTTTGCGCCATCAAACCAACGTTCGGTACAGTACCCATGGTTTTTGGATCAAAGTTGCCATTCCACTTACAGAAATTGATCATTTCCTGGTAAATACGCGCGAATGTAGATTCAGGCATAACTGCTTTACAGTCGTAAGGTTTACCGTCAGCGCCCCACATTTTACCGCCACCACGAATCATTGCAGGCATAGAAGCATCTACAATGACGTCGTTAGGAGAATGGAAGTTAGTGATGCCTTTTGCTGAATCAACCATTGCCAGTGCTGGACGGTGTTCTTGACAAGCATGCAGGTCACGGATGATTTCTTCACGTTGAGAAGTTGGAAGTGTCTCGATTTTCTCGTAAAGACCGGCCATACCGTTATTGACATTAATGCCAAGCTCATCAAAAAGCTTGCCATGTTTTTCGAATGCTTCTTTGTAGTAGATTCTTACACAGTGACCAAAGACGATTGGGTGAGACACCTTCATCATGGTTGCTTTAACGTGTAAAGAGAATAGGATACCTGCTTCTTTACAGTCATCCAGTTCTTTTTCATAGAAGTCGCAAAGCGCTTTTTTGCTCATGAACATTGAGTCGATGATCTCGCCGTCCAGAAGCGCAACTTTTGGCTTAAGAACAATGGTTTCACCAGACTTGGTGATCAGTTCCATTTTCACATCACGTGCGCGGTCTAAAGTCATCGACTTTTCGCCGTGGTAGAAGTCACCTTCGTCCATGTGTGAAACGTGAGTTTGAGACCACTGTTTCCACTCGCTCATAGAATGAGGGTGTTTTTTCACGTAGTTTTTAACGGCAGCAGGCGCACGACGATCTGAGTTACCTTCACGTAGAACAGGGTTTACTGCTGAACCAAGACATTTGCTATAACGTGCCTTGATTGCTTTTTCTTCTTCAGTGGTCGGGTTTTCAGGATAGTCAGGGATTGCATAGCCTTTAGACTGAAGTTCCTTGATACACGCTGTTAGCTGGCCAACAGAAGCACTGATATTTGGGAGTTTGATAATGTTCGTGTCTGGATCTTGTGTAAGACGACCTAGCTCAGCTAGAGTGTCAGGCACCTTTTGCTCTTCGCTTAGGTAATCTGTAAATTCGGAGAGCACGCGCACAGCTACAGAGATGTCACTTTTGACGATCTCAACGCCAGCTGGCTTAGTAAAGGTCTCAATGATCGGCAGCAGAGAATAAGTCGCCAGTAATGGCGCCTCGTCGGTCAGTGTGTAAATGATAGTTGACTTTCCACCAGCCATATATAGCCCCTTGCGTTGGATTGAGTTTCTGAGGACCGAACTTTTGGCCCAGCCTCTTTGAACCGATTTGCTTAAATAAAAACATTGAGAGTATCGTCTTTCAGCGCATTTCAGTCAACGAAATATGCCTTTAGATTGAAATTTGGGCGAAAATTTATACAGATTTGTGCGGTTTAGCCGTGTTTGTATTTTGTACAAAAAAATAATCCTCTATCGCTGTAAATCCTGATGAAAATGATCGGAAATGATTCGCTAGCCAATTGTATTCACTGAAAATGGTTTTTTGATCCTGACACAGGCTTAAACTGATCCTCGATATGGATATCGATACCGACTGACTGGATGCTGTTTTGCGAAAATTCAGTCAGGCTGAAGATGCAAATTTGTCCTTGGCAGAGGGCTACATCATCATGGAATAGCTTTGCGCTATACTGGCAAGCATCAATGAAATGATCTTAAAGATTGACGCTAACAAGGAAATGTAATGCCCAGCCTGTTTATTGTGATGCTCGGTGGTCGTCATGCCCGTGCCAATACAGAAGTTCATGATGTGGTTTTGGCAATAGGAGAGAGTTTGGAAGATACCTATGCGCAATTGAAAAATGCCTGGTTTGCGGAACAGAAAGGCTTGCATATTGATGCCTGGGCGCAAATCAATGGGCTAGAGTTTGAAGGCAGGTCCTATGCGCTGCAATTTACTGATGCACAGCCACAGCAATCCGATGAAAAACTTTGGCTGATTAATCTGGGTGGTTATGATCCACGTGAGTTTGGTGAGTTACATCGTTATGTGTTGGTGGTTGCGCAGAATGCTATGGTCGCTAAACAGCGCGGTAAAGCTTACTTCGCCCGGCACTGGCAAAAACAGCATACCGACCGCGTGCTGGATGTAGATGACTGTATTGCCATCGATCAGGTTTATGGCCACTACGTACAACTGTTAGAAGGTAGTTTTAGCGGCAATCGCTGGGAAAATACCTATCTCACGATTTAAAGCGGTTTGTGATTGAATTAAACTTGCGGCTGGCTTGATGATTCGATAAGCGGTTTAAAAAATCTCTTTATCAAAATTTAATAATTGGCATAATACTGCCAAGGAAAAACAGTTTTGACTGAGATGGAATGTCTTAAATGGATTTAATTCAGGCAAATGGACAACCACGTTATGGACGTTTCAAGGAGCTTCCAAAAAGTATTGACTATCAGGCATATCAATACAAAAATCCTTATGGTCATGTGCTGTCAGGCTGGCGTAAGCATCTAAAATATAAAAAATTCAAATTCTGTAGTATTCAGCACGAGCATTATACGATTGGACTGGCGATTGCCGATATTGCATGGGCAGGGCATGGTTTTGTCTATGTCTATAACCATATGACCAATGAAGTGTTGGAATGGAATGCGATTAATTTCCTGTCACGCAACACCGTGTTGGATGAACAGCCACTGTTTAATCATAGTTATTTCCATAATTCACCTTTTCAGATCGATATCCAGCATGCCAACGGCGTGCGTTATATCAATGTCAGCAAATATGGCGAGATTAAACTCAGTGCGCGAATTTTTTGTGCCGGAACTGATCCACTGAGTATGTGCAGTCCGACCGGCATAAATGGCTGGACTTATACCCAGAAATTAACCACCTTGGGCTGTGAAGGTTTTTTCATTAACAAGCAAGGTGAAACCATCCAGTTTAATGAACGCAGCTTTGCCTCTCTGGATGATACCTGCGGCTTTTTGCGCCCGGAAACCGCCTGGTTCTGGTTGTCCTGTAATTTCTGGGATCTGAACCAGAACCGGATTGGTATTAATCTGGCGTCAGGCGTAAATGAAAGCTTCGGTAACGAAAACTGTCTGTGGATCAATGGGAAAATTTATCCCTTGGCCGATGTGCTGTTTCAACAGGAATCGGAAAACCAATGGACGATTCAGTCGCTGGATGAAAGATTGAATCTGATGGTCAGCACAGGCTGGCGCCGTTATGAAAATCTCAACCTGCGTCTGGTCGGGAGCCAGTTTAGTCAGTGGCAAGCCAAGGTTTCCGGAACGATTCAGCAGGATGATCAGGAAATTATTTTACTAAATGAATATGCCTTGCTTGAACAGCATTATGCCAAATGGTAAAAGTGCAGGACATAAGACCTAATTTAAAAGCCTTCAATTTTGAAGGCTCTTTTGATTTGAGCTTAATCTTTGGCGGCCTGCCAGAAGGCTTCACCGGCCTGAATTGGATCATTGGTTTCGGCTAAGGTTTTTACCCAGACATCATATTGCGCAATAACCGGATGCTGACTAGGATGGAAGTCTTTTTTAAACCAGTCCCGATATTGTGGGCCCATGCGGGTCAAGGTGCCGTTACGGCCAAACAACCAGGGCAGTCCTTTCAGGTTCATTTGCAGACGCTCTAAGACACTGAAGCCATCATGTTTCAGCATGACATTGGCGCGATAGGCGGTATAACTAAACATCAAAAATGTCGTACTGAGCAGGGTCATTTTGCGCATCCATTCAGGTGTTTTTGCGACCTCTTTCATCACGTCAAAAGCCACATCACGATGTTCCATTTCTTCAATCGCATGCCAGGCAAACATGGCACGTACATAAGGATGGCCGTCTTTTAAGGTGGATTTCTGACCGTAAAAAGTTTCAGCCATCAGCGCGGTCAAGTGTTCTGCCGCTGCCGTAGTTGCAATATTGAACTGTGCTGAACGATGTTTGAGGTCATAGGCGAACATATTATTTAAACGTTCGATAAAATCATCGACGGGCATGCCTTGTTCACGCATCAGCTGGTTCATCTTTTCATGGGCAATGCCGTGCTGTGCTTCCTGACGAATAAAATCTGCCACACGTTGTTGCAGTTCCAGGTCTGTGATCTGATCGCGGAACAGGCGCACACTTTGAATAAAATAACGCTCGCCATCTGGAAAGGTCAGGCTCAAGGCATCGAACATGCGGGTCAGAAAGGGATCGCCGCCAAACCAGTAGCGCGGAATTTCATCCAGTTTAAAATCAAGCTGGGTCCGGACCACGGGCTTTATCGAAGATTTTAATACTGCATTCATCTTAGGAATTCTTTTTTGTGACGATGCGGACAGTATGTCGGGGAATGTCGCAATTGTTTTGACAGTGCTTGCCAATTTTTATACATTTTATGCCAAATGAAAATAAAACTGCTTAGACTAAAGCAGGCAGCGGGAAGCGCGCATGCAAGAAATTAAAATATCCAATGGTTATATTCAGCTTTGGGCGACTTATCTGCGCAGTCTGCAAATTGAGCCTTTGGAAGCTGACTTTCTGCAAGATGTACATGAAGCACTTGTCCCCCTGATTGATCAGCCTTTTGCCACGCAAGTGCCGCTGGAATTATTAAATCAGCTTCTGTTAAGAACCCGGCAACATTTAAACTGTCCACAACTAATTTTCGAGATCGTGCAGGTTATTCGTCCAGAACATTTTGGCGTGCTCGGCTATATGGCTTCGCGAAGCAGCAGCGTTGCGGAAATGATCCGGCATATCATTCGCTTTCAACGACTGGTGATTGATGGCAGTGAGTTTGTACCTTTGCAGTTGAAGCAACATGAACACAGTATTGAATTATATTAGGCTTATCTGGATGAAAAATATAATCTGCTCAATGAGCTGACCATGGCCGCGATGGTGCAGTTGGGGCGTGTCATTTTGCAGGATCATCAACTGTTAGTCCGTTGTGTACGCTTTGCCCATGCGCCCGATAGGGGACAAATGCATTATCAAAAGTTTTTCGCCAGCGAGGTGATATTTTCCCAAGCCTACTATGGCATAGAACTGGATCTACAAGGACTGGCGCATCGGTCTGAGCAAGCTGATCCAATGCTGTTGCAGCTACTGGTTCATCAGGCAGAACAGGCGATTGCAGCCAAGCCACCACTTGAGAATTATCTGGAGCAGGCCCAGCAAATGATTGCCGAACAGCTCCGTATCCGGCATCAGGCCATTAAAGTTGAACAGCTTGCCCGTCAGTTGCTGATGTCGACACGGAGTTTGCAGCGCTTATTCAGCACCCATGACACCTCATTTAAAAAACTGCTGGAACAGCAGCGGATTAAACGTTGCGAGCTGCTGTTGCAACAGGGACTGGGGCTGAGCGAGATCGCCGAGCAGCTGGATTACTCTGATCAATCGGCTTTGGCACGGGCCTACAAGGCAGCCACCGGACAGACATTGTTAGAGCGCAAAAGGCAGTTACACCAACAGCGAAGCTAAAAAAAGCGACCCAAACAGGTCGCTTTTTTATTTGAAGAAAATGGTGAGGTTAAGCGCTGGCTTTGATCTTGGAGAATCTAAATGCAATCGCCGCAATCGCAAAAATGGCCAGAATCCAGCAATAGTACACACCACCAATCAGTTCAACCGGCGAGATTTTTGCAATGGAACAGGCCAGTAGTAACTGTGCGCCATAGGGAATCAACCCTTGCACCACACAGGAGAAAATATCCATCAGTGCTGCAGAACGCTTAGGATCCACGCCATATTCTTTGGCAACTTCACGCGCCATATCACCCGACAGAATAATCGCCACGGTATTATTGGCCACAAAGATATTCGAAAACACCACCAAAAAACTAATCCCGATTTCGCCAGCACGTTGCTTCCCAACTTTAAACAGACGGGTCAGGCTATAAATACGCTCGATCAGCCAGCGTAAACCGCCTTCACGCTGCATGATCGCCGACAGGCCACCCAGGAACATCGACAATAACGCCACTTCAAACATGCCGACAAAGCCGTCATAAATTGAAGTATTCAGTTTGAGCAGATCAAATTCAGCTGTGGCAAACAGGCCAAACAAGCCGGAAAGTAACACCCCAATGCTCAGCACAGCCAGAACGTGTAAACGGCTAAAGGCTAAAATAAATACGGCGATATAAGGTAAGACCAGAAGCCAGTTGAAGTCCCTGTATTCCACTGCATTGCTACTACCGCTACTCAACACGTAAATCAAAATAGTCACGATTGAGGCTGGAACCGCAATCCAGACATTGACTCTGAATTTGTCACGCAGTTGTACGCCCTGACTGGTCGTTGCAGCAATGGTGGTATCCGAGATCATTGAAAGGTTGTCACCGAACATGGCACCACCAACGACCGCACCAACCGCATAAACTACATTGATCTCGGTGACCTCGGCAAATCCAAAAGCGATCGGCGCACAGGCTGCAATGGTGCCCATAGAGGTACCCATCGCCGTAGCAATAAAGGCCGAGATCACAAATAACATCGGCAGAATAAATGTGGGTGGAATCACCGACAGGCCCATTTGCACGGTGGCATCCACACTGCCAATGGTGCTACTGACGCTGGCAAAAGCACCTGCCAGCATAAACACCATAAACATCAGGATTAAGTTTGGATGACTGGCACCTCTGAGGAATTCCTCAATGCCCTGGTTGAGTTTGCCGCGATACACTAATGCAGCCAAGATAATCGCAGGCAGGGCAGCGACAGGCGCTTTCACCTGATAGAACGCGAACTCGGTTCCGATCAGGGAATGATAGATCCCGCTACCCAAAAATATGGTTAAAAATACAATAAGCGGCAGCAGTGCAATGGCGCGTGCCTGCACTGTAGCCTCAGAATCAGTCTGCATAGGAGATAAAAAAGTAAGAGAATAGGACTAGTATAAAGCAGGTTTTGCAATTTCAGAAAACTTTAAATGAATGCGCTAACATCTGCATTTTTATTAATTTTTATATGATAAAAATAAGTTTATCTAAATATTCAAGATTTTAGGTAATAGCAAAATTAGGCATCTTTGATCATTGTGAAAAAAATCAAAATAATCGTAAATAGACCCTTCCGAATTGTTTTGAAATCTTCGCACAGGAAATGAAGTACTCGAGGTCGGTATCGCAGACTGTTCATTGGACAAAAAATAGCGTTACAATGCGATGTCTTGTATTTCTACATAGTCAATGCCTCAAGTTTGAAACACGTTAAGGAAAATACCACCCTATGTCACGTTTAGCCACACGATTTGGACAACTTAAATCTCAACAGCGTAAAGCTTTAGTTTCTTATGTCATGGCGGGTGATCCGCATCCAGAAGTCACAGTGCCTTTGCTGCATGAGATGGTGGAGGCGGGTGTCGACGTGATTGAGCTGGGACTTCCTTTCTCAGACCCGATGGCAGATGGGCCAGTGATTGCGCTAGCTGCTGAACGTGCTTTGGCAGGTGGAACCAATACACTGGATGCACTGCATATGGTGAAAGAATTTCGCTTGAAAGACCGCGAAACACCAGTGGTGCTGATGGGTTATCTGAATCCGGTTGAAGTAATTGGCTATGAAAAGTTTGTGGCTTATGCCTATGAATGTGGAGTAGACGGCGTACTTCTGGTGGACTTGCCACCAGAAGAAGCAAAAAGTCTGGGTGAAGTACTGGAAAAATATGACATGGATCAGATTTTCCTGCTGGCACCCACTTCAACCGATGCACGTATTCAACATGTAGCAAAACAGGCCAGCGGCTTTATTTACTATGTGTCACTGAAAGGCGTGACCGGTGCAGCAACTTTAGATGTTTCTGAAGCCGCTGCACGCATTCAAAAGATTAAAGCTGTGACTGATGTTCCTGTAGGCGTAGGTTTCGGTATCAGTGATGCTGCATCTGCGAAAGCGATGGGTGTTGCTGCCGATGCAGTTATTGTGGGTAGTGCGTTTGTAAAGCAGTTTGCAACGCTCGCACCAGAACAAGCCGTTATTGCGACGGTGAATAAAGTCAAGGAGCTTCGAGCAGCGCTCGATGAGTTAGTATGAGTCAACAAGTGAAATCAGGCAAAATTCTGAGCCCATCGACCCCATGGACGGAGCGTACTGTTCCGGGCATTCAGGTACCCGATGAGCAAACGGCATATAAAGCGACATTTACCGAGCCTACGATTGAGTGCCCTGAATGTCATGCATTGGTGACCCGTACTGCCATGTCATTCAATGCCTATGTATGTCCGCAATGTGATGAGCATTTGCGTATGAAAGCCCGTGAGCGTTTGAACTGGTTCTTTGATCAGGTACAAACAGAATTGGGTCAGGAATTTATAGCCAAAGATCCGCTGAAATTTGTCGATAGTAAAGCCTATCCAGACCGTATGGCGGAAGCACAAAAGAAAACTGGTGAAACCGAAGCATTGGTAGTAATTCAAGGTTTGCTGAAAGGCGTACCGATGATTGCCTGTGCGTTTGAGTTCGACTTCATGGGCGGTTCTATGGGCACAGTGGTCGGTGACCGCTTTGTTCAGGCTGCAGAACATGCGATTGAAGCTCGTCAACCTTTGATCTGTTTTGCTGCTTCGGGTGGTGCTCGTATGCAGGAAGGCATGTTGTCCCTGATGCAAATGGCGCGTACTTCGGCTGCGATCCAGCGTTTAAAAGAAGCAGGTCTGCCTTATGTAGTGGTATTGACTCATCCAGTGTACGGCGGTGTGACCGCATCATTGGCAATGCTGGGTGATGTACATATTGCTGAACCGAAAGCGATGATTGGCTTTGCCGGTAAACGTGTGATCGAACAGACTGTACGTGAAAAACTGGAAGAACCGTTCCAGCGCGCGGAATATTTGCTTGATCATGGGGTAATCGATCAGATTGTTCACCGTCATGCATTACGTGATACAGTTTATCGTATCGTTACGAAGTTGATGAATTTGCATTGAACACAGCACCCTTAGCAACAGATTCTTTAAATACATGGCTCGATTATTGGAGCCATGTTCACGTTACGGGTATTGATTTAGGTCTGGAACGGGTTATTCCTGTGGCTGAAAAGCTGGGCGTGACATCTCCAGAGGCCAAAGTGCTGACGGTGGCAGGAACCAATGGTAAGGGTTCGACCACCACCACGCTGGCCGCGATCCTGAATGCGCAAGGCTTCAAGGTCGGGCTATATCAATCCCCCCACGTGTACCGTTTCAATGAGCGTGTTAAATTGCGCGGCATTGAAGTGGAAGATCAGTTGCTGATTGATGCTTTTGTTCAGGTCGATCAGGCTCGTCGCGAATGCGGTTTGAGCCTGTCTTTCTTTGAAGCCACGACACTGGCTGCTTTTGTGATTTTTAAAGATCAATGCTGTGATGTCTGGGTGCTGGAAGTTGGCTTAGGCGGCCGTCTGGATGTGGTCAATGTGGTCAATCCGGATGTGGCGGTGATTACCAATATTGGTCTGGATCATACTGACTGGCTTGGTGACACCATCGAGAAAATTGCTTTTGAAAAGGCCGGAATTATTCGCCCGGATATTCCAGTCGTGTTTGGTGGACAGCAACAGATCCCGCAAGCCATTCTAAATAAAGCTCAAGAATGTAATGCATCTTTGTATGCAATCAACCGTGATTATTTCTATAAAGCCTTTGAAGATGGCCAAAGCTGGGCTTTTGCTTCATCGGGTACGACCTTAAAACTCCCAACAGGTTCGCTGGCACTGGATAATATTTCTACCGCCGTGGCCGCCATTCTGCTGAGCGGATTAAACGTCAGCCAGCAGGCAATTGCACAAGGCATTCAAACGGCAAAATTGCCGGGACGGTTTGAAATCCGTCAAATCCAGAATAAAACCGTGATTTTTGATGCAGGACACAACCCGCATGGGGTCGAATTTCTACTGAAACAATTACGAGATTATTTAAATTACAATCAAAAATATAATGAAGTCATTTGTGTATTTTCAATGCTGGCAGATAAAGATATAAATTCTGTCGTCAAGTTATTGAAAGACACGGTTCAATTGTGGAAAATTGCACCATTATTCGTCCCACGTGCGGCAGAGGTCACAGTTTTGGCTGATGCTTTAAGCGGTGAGGCGGTAGAACAATTTGATAATGTAAAATTAGCTTTTAAATCAGCACTGGATCAAACAGATAATAATCAGCTGATTTTGGTATGTGGATCATTTCATACCTTAGAAGCGGTATGGGAGTATTTGGAAGAATGTCAATGAATAACAAACAGCGCTGGATGGGCGGTGTTGTTTTACTCGGTGGTGGTGTTTTATTGGCAGCATTACTCCTGAAAGGCCAAGATGAAATCAATCAGGACCGTCAGCAAAATCCGGCACAGGCTGCGGAAGTTGAAAATAAAGAGGCAGGCAATCATTCGCTCGGTTCTTTGACGGTCGATGTAGAAACAGAAAAGCGTTTACTTGAACAGCAACGCCGTGATCGCGAAAAAGCGGTTGCAGAACAGGAGGCGCGTGCAGCCGAATTTTTAGCGATGCAACAGCAGGCTGAAGCAGATGCTGCACGTAAAGCGGCTGAAGAATATGCTGCCCTGAATGCACACCGCCTAGGACAGCAAAGTTCCGATAATATTCCACCAGAACTGGTGGAAGATGAACAGGCCAAGCAGAAACGTCTGGCTGAAGAAAAAGCGGTGCAAGAAAAAAAGTTAGCCCAGCAGCAGCTGGACCAACAAAAAGCCAATAGTTCTACTGACGCAGCCAAGAAAGAAGCAGAGCGTAAAGCTGCTGAAAGTAAAGCCGCTGAAGAAAAACGCAAGTTAGAGCAACAGCAAAAAGCCGAAGCAGAACGTAAGGCGGCTGAAGCAAAACGTAAAACCGAGGAAGAGCGTAAAGCGGCTGAAAAGAAAGAAGCTGAACGTAAAGCTGCCGAGGAAAAACGTAAAGCTGACGAAAAACGTAAAGCTGAAGAAGCCAAGAAAAAGGCTACAGCCGAAGAAGCCAAGAAGAAAGCAGAAGCTGAACAGGCGCGTAAGTTACTGGAAGGTGAAGAGGACAAGCAATGGATGGTGCAGGTGGCACTAGCAGCGAATGAAGCCAATGCAGATGCTGTAGCAGCCAAACTGCGTGCCAAAGGTTATAAAGTAACCAAAAGCTCAACGTCTAAAGGTGTACGTATCATGGTGGGTCCGTCCAAAGACCGTGAGACTGCAGATGCACTCCGTAAGAAAATTGCGTCTGATGCCAGCCTGAATATGAAATCAGCTTGGGTGAACGATTGGGTGCCACTGGATAAGCGTTAATTCTTTGTATTAATCAAAGTTTCTGTAGATGGATTCTTGAGTTGCTCGCGAATCCATTTTACATTTTCAGGCGTGAATAACTTTTCGATATTGCTCCAAATGGCATGAAAGCCATAACCGCCATGTTTCATTTCCTGTAGCGCCTGCTCAATCGGCCAATGTTCAAAAATAATTCGGTACATGGCGACACTTGCACCAGTGCGGTCTGAACCGTGATAACAATGCAGGAGCACCTTTTGGTGATTTTGTTGTGCTTGCTGAATCAGTAGCATAATTTTCAATAAATCTTCCCGATCAATTGCCCAGGTATGTATGGGTACATGATGTAGCTGAAAGTTTTCATTGCTCAAAACAAAGCTGTCTTGATCCCGTGAACGTAAATTAATAACTACATCGATTTGATGCTTTTTTAATAAAGGAATGAGTTCAGTTGAAGGCTGCTCACTACGATAGACAAAATTGCTGATTTGATGAAAATTATGATTCTGATGAATGGGCTGTCCCCAATGCTGAGGACGTTGAGGTTCAGGCAGGGCCGGCGTGGTCATACAACCTGTCAGGAGGCAGCTCATCAAGATTGGAAATATGCAGATTTTCATACAGAGCATAGATGTTGTTTTTGTTATTTCAAGTTTAAAGTGGATATGGAATTTTGAATATAAAAAAGCCTATCCGAAGACAGGTTGTATCAACAAATCGAATCCGTGGCACGTCAATGTCGTATTCGATAAAACATAAAATCTGGAAAAATAGAGTTTCTCTTATTCTTTACTACGAGCTCCATCTTATCCTGTGCTACGCGCTTCGCTTGTCTTGCGAAAAATTAAAAAGGAGTCCTTTTAATTTTGCTCAGGATGTGGCGTTAAGCGCAGGTAAGGTTTAACCGCGGTATAACCTTTTGGAAACCGTTGCTTGATTTCCTCCTCATCCTTCAATGAAGGGACAATCACCACATCATCGCCATGCTGCCAGTTTGCAGGCGTTGCTACTTTATGGCTATCTGTCAGTTGCAGTGAATCCACCACACGCAAGATTTCATGGAAATTACGACCGGTCGATGCAGGATAAGTAATAATCAAACGGACTTTTTTGTTGGGATCAATGACCACTAAAGAACGAACTGTTAGCGTTTCGCTGGCATTCGGATGGATAAAGTCATACAGCTCGGAAACCTTGCGATCCTGATCGGCAATGATCGGGAAATTCACCGTGGTGTTCTGGGTTTCATTGATGTCTTTAATCCAGCCATGATGCGATTCAACATCATCGACCGACAAGGCAATGGCTTTAACCCCACGTTTTGCAAACTCATCTTTCAGTTTTGCGGTATAGCCGAGCTCAGTCGTACATACCGGTGTATAGTCGGCAGGGTGTGAAAATAAAATGCCCCAGCTATCACCCAGAAAATCATAAAAATTAATCAGGCCTTCACTGGATTGCTGTTCAAAATTCGGTGCGGTATCGCCTAGACGTAAACTCATCTTTTTAGCCTCAATTGGTCTTTTAGTGTCGAGATACGATTTAATATGAATCAATTTTTTTATGATTAAAAATAGTGTTTTTTGCTTTCTTTATGAGTAAATTGCATAAGTAGGATATCCATCTATCCAGAAGCGCAAAAATCAGTCACTTAATTGACTATGTTGCACAGGGAAAATTTGCTACATTACTTTGCCTTAGATCTTAGGGCTAGAACTAAGGATCAGATTTTTTTAGCGGTTTTACAGCAAAACCCTTGTAGTTCAAATTTCTAGCACCATAATAACGACTAAGAACATATTCATTTGACAAGCAAGATTTAGAGAGTCTATTCATGTTGGCAAGTCTGATCGGAGGAATCTTCGGTACCAAAAATGAGCGCGAACTCAAACGCATGCGTAAAATCGTAGACAAGATTAATGTGCTCGAGCCGACGATATCTACCCTTAGCGATGCAGACTTATCTGCAAAAACTGAAGAATTCAAACAACGATATAATAAGGGTGAAACCCTCGATAAACTATTGCCTGAAGCATTTGCAGTCTGTCGTGAAGCCGCGAAGCGGGTGATGGGCATGCGTCATTATGACGTGCAGCTGATCGGTGGTATTACCTTGCACGAAGGCAAAATCGCAGAAATGCGTACCGGTGAAGGTAAAACCCTGATGGGTACTTTGGCCTGTTATCTGAATGCCATCAGTGGCCAAGGTGTACATGTCATTACCGTGAACGATTACCTGGCGCAACGTGATGCCGAGTTAAACCGTCCATTATTCGAATTTTTAGGTCTAAGCATCGGCATTATTTATTCCATGCAAAATCCGATGGAAAAAGCGGAAGCTTATCGTGCCGATATTACTTACGGTACCAATAACGAATTTGGCTTTGACTACCTGCGTGACAACATGGTGTTCTCGCTAGCAGAGAAAAAGCAGCGTGGTTTGACCTATGCCATTATCGATGAGGTCGATTCGATCCTGATTGATGAAGCGCGTACCCCGTTGATTATTTCCGGTCAAAGTGAAGATTCTTCACAGCTTTATGCAGCCATCAATAATATTCCACCAAAATTACAGGCACAGAAAGAAGAGAAAGTGCCGGATGGCGGTCACTTCTGGATTGATGAAAAACAGCGTTCAGTTGAAATTACGGAAGTGGGTTTTGAAACCATTGAAAGTGAATTGATTGAAATGGGCTTGCTGGCAGAAGGCGAGAGCCTGTATTCAGCGTCGAACCTGAACCTGTTGCATCATGCCACTGCAGCGATTCGTGCGCATTATCTCTATCAACGTAATGTCCAATACATCATTAACGATGGTGAAGTGATTATTGTCGATGAAAATACCGGTCGTACCATGCCGGGACGCCGTTGGTCTGAAGGCTTGCACCAAGCCGTAGAAGCCAAAGAAGGTCTGGAAATCCAGCCAGAAAACCAGACTCTGGCAACCACAACCTTCCAGAACTATTTCCGTCTGTATAAAAAATTATCCGGTATGACCGGTACTGCTGATACCGAAGCAGCGGAAATGAAAGAAATTTATGGCCTGGATGTGGTACTGATTCCGACTCACCGTCCAATGATTCGTCAAGACCATAACGATTTAATTTACTTAA
The DNA here is from genome assembly GCF_018438165.1 of Acinetobacter sp. WY4. GTDB lineage: Bacteria > Pseudomonadota > Gammaproteobacteria > Pseudomonadales > Moraxellaceae > Acinetobacter. Next base: position 2,674,266 of record NZ_CP053947.1, read on the forward strand.
ATCGTGAAGGGAAATATAACGCGATTATTCAAGAAATTCAGCGTGTGCATGAAGCAGGTGTTGCGCCAATCTTGATTGGTACAGCAACGATTGAAGCTTCTGAGATTCTGTCGGATAAGCTAAAAGCTGCAGGTATCCAGCATGAAGTACTGAATGCCAAACAGCACGAACGTGAAGCCGATATTATTGCGCAGGCCGGTGCGCCGCGTGCAGTGACGATTGCCACCAACATGGCCGGTCGTGGTACCGACATTTTGCTCGGTGGTAACTGGAAAGCATTACTGGCTAAAATTGAAAACCCGACTCCTGAAGATGAAACGCGTCTGAAAGCAGAATGGGATGTTAATCACCAGGCCGTGCTGGATTCTGGCGGTTTGCATATTATCGGTTCTGAGCGTCATGAATCACGCCGTATCGATAACCAGCTGCGTGGTCGTGCTGGTCGTCAGGGTGACCCGGGTGTATCACGTTTCTACCTGTCACTTGAAGATGACTTGATGCGTATTTTCGCCGGTGATCGCGTAGTCGGCATGATGCGTGCTATGGGCTTGCAGGAAGATGAAGCGATTGAGCACAAAATGGTGTCTCGTTCGATTGAAAATGCGCAGCGTAAAGTGGAAGCACGTAACTTCGATATTCGTAAGAACTTGCTAAAATACGATGACGTCAATAACGAACAGCGTAAGATCATTTATAGTCAGCGTGACGACATTCTGGCAGAAAATTCACTGCAGGATTATATTGAAGAAATGATCCGTGAAGTGATGCAGGGTGTAATCGCCAACTATATTCCGCCTGAATCGATTCATGACCAGTGGGATATTGAAGGTCTGGAACTGGCGCTGCGTGAAGATCTTTCGATGGATCTTCCTATCGGACAATGGCTGGAACAGGACCGTCGTCTGGATGAAGAAGCTTTGGTGGTGCGCATTACCGATGAAGTACTGAACCGCTACCGTTCACGTCGTGAACAAATGGGTGAAGAATCTGCAGCTTCGCTTGAACGTCACTTTATGCTGAATTCTCTGGATCGTCATTGGAAAGAGCATCTGGCAGCGATGGATTACCTGCGTCAAGGTATTCATTTACGTGGTTATGCGCAAAAGAATCCAGAGCAGGAATATAAAAAAGAAGCTTATAACCTGTTTGTAAACATGCTCGGTACAATCAAGTCAGATGTCGTAACAGATCTGTCACGCATCCACGTACCGACCCCTGAAGAGCTGGCGGAAATGGAAGCACAGCAGCAGGCACAGGCTGAGGCAATGCGTTTGCAGTTATCTCATGAAGAGTTTGACGGCTTGTTGGCAGGCGAACATGAGGTGACGACCGAGCAAAATGCTCAGGCCAATCCGGTAGCACCAGTCTTTGAAGCACCGGCAAGTCGTAATGCACCTTGTCCATGTGGTTCAGGCCTGAAATACAAACAGTGTCATGGCAAGATCTAAACGCTATTAAAAATCAGAGCCACATGGCTCTGATTTTTTTATGTATGAAGAGTTTTCAAAAATTGAATACTGTTTGCAGTCTTAAGAATTAAATGCTATTTAATGGCTCATTCAACACCTCAAAGTGGAATAACCTGAATGAAAAAAGTATTAAAAACGCTCATGATTGCCGTTTTGGCAATGCCTGCCTTAAGTTTTGCACAAACTGCAGCGACCACAACAATTGATAAAGTTCAGCAAGCGGTGGGTACTAACACTGCTCAAGTACAACGTACCGATGCACAAGTGACTGTGGCAAGCCCACGTACCGGCATCCGTTATACCTTTGCCAACCAGAATCGTCCGATTGTGTTGCAGACGGCTGCGATTGCAGCTGCCAATGCGGCAAATGCAGACCGTATTGTTGCTACAAATCCGGCACTTTCTACTGCAAGTCAACAACAGGCGAAACAGGCTTTGCTAAGCGAATCTGGACAACTTGCACAAAATTAAAAATATCTTATTTTAAAAATGTAGAAACCAGTCTTGATGACTGGTTTTTTATTGTGAAAATCCATAACAAATCTCAGGCTGGCTCAGGCTTTGGCTCGATTTTTTGTTGCAGATCAACTAAGCTGTATTTTTCTAAAACTTCAATATTGGACTTTAAAATGGCAGTTGGTGACGTATCTATGCCACAGATGCATGTGGTGAAAGGGGTTAAAATTGGTTCGGCTGAAGCCTATGTGCGCTATCAGAACCGACGTGACCTGGTGATATTTGAACTGGCTGCAGGCTCCAATGTTGCAGGGGTGTTTACCCAGAATGCCTTTTGTGCAGCACCAGTGCATGTATCTAAAGCACATTTGCAAGCGGGAAATCCACGTTACCTGGTAATCAATACCGGCAATGCCAATGCAGGAACAGGTCCTACAGGCATGGCAAATGCAGAAGCCACCTGTGCCAAGTTAGCTGAACTTGCAGGCGTACAGGCTGCTGAAGTGTTGCCATTCTCGACTGGTGTGATTGGTGAGCAGCTTCCAATGGAGCGTTTGCTTACAGGTTTACAGCCTGCGCTGGATTCATTGCGTGATGATGCCTGGGGCGATGCAGCGACTGGAATCATGACCACAGATACTACTCCGAAAGGTGCGTCAGAACAGTTCGAGCTGGATGGTGTGACTTATACCATGACCGGTATTTCCAAAGGTGCAGGCATGATTCGCCCGAATATGGCGACCATGCTGAGCTATGTTGCGACGGATGCACCGATCAGCCGTGAACTGGTTCAACAGTTATTAACTGAAACAGTCAATGTATCGTTTAACCGTATTACAATTGATGGCGATACCTCAACTAATGACTCGTGTATTTTTATTGCCACAGGTCAGGCCGGTGGTGCTGAAATCACTTCGACTGAAGATCCACGTTATGCAGTGGTGCTAGACGTATTGACACGTACCATGAAACGCCTTGCGCAACTGATTGTACGTGATGGTGAAGGTGCGACTAAATTCATTACCGTGACTGTAGAAGGTGGTGGCAATACTCAAGAGTGCTGCGATATTGCCTATAGCATTGCGCATTCACCGCTGGTCAAAACCGCAATCTTCGCTTCTGACCCAAACTGGGGCCGTATTCTGGCAGCGATTGGTTATGCCGGTGTGCCAAATTTAGACGTTGCAAAAATTCAGGTTTGGTTAGATGATGTACAAATCTGCAAAGATGGTGGTGCGGCAGCAGACTATACTGAAGCAGCCGGTGCACGTGTGATGGCCCAGGCTGAAATGACGATTCGTGTTGATCTTGGACGAGGTCAGGCAAAAGATACGGTTTATACCTGTGACCTGTCGTATGACTACGTAAAAATCAATGCAGATTATCGCTCATAATTCAGATTGTTTATAAAGCCTCCGTTGTGGGGCTTTTTTTATACTTAATGATTTTTAATGACTGGTCAAAAATAGCATTTCGCCAGAGATGACCGGGATGTAGGGTGAAAGGTTCATTGAATAGTGAACCATGAGGGTAGAGTAAGAGTTGTTATGAATGATGCGACCAAATTAATAGCCAATGAAGCTAAATCGATTGTGCAGGCGCATTTAGATCGTTTAGGTGTTCCACAAGAACATCAAATGAGCCAGCAGGAAAAATTGGACAAATTTGCACAGATCAAGGCAGAGCTGGAAAAACAGGATGCTGTTTTGGTGGCGCATTATTATTGTGATCCTGAAGTGCAAGAACTGGCTGAACTGACGGGGGGCTGTGTTTCCGATTCACTGGAAATGGCGCGTTTTGGTCGCGATCATCCAGCTTCAACGCTTGTGGTAGCTGGTGTGAAATTTATGGGCGAAACCTCTAAAATTCTTTCACCCAATAAAACCGTGCTGATGCCAACTTTGGAAGCGACCTGTTCACTGGACTTAGGTTGTCCTGTCGATGAGTTTGCCGCTTTTTGCGATGCGCACCCGGATCATACCGTGGTGGTTTATGCCAACACGTCAGCGGCCGTGAAAGCCCGAGCCGATTGGGTCGTCACTTCAAGTTGTGCAGTGGAAATTATCGAACATCTGGACAGTCTGGGCGAAAAAATCATCTGGGCACCAGATCAGCATCTGGGTCGTTATATCCAGAAAAAAACCGGTGCAGAGATGTTGCTCTGGGATGGCGCCTGTATCGTGCATGAAGAATTCCGTTCACGCGGTATTGCCAATATGAAAGCGCTCTATCCAGATGCGGCAGTTCTGGTACATCCCGAATCACCGATGTCTGTGGTCGAGATTGCCGATGCGGTGGGTAGTACCTCACAATTAATTAAAGCAGCACAAACTTTGCCAAATCAGCGTTTAATCGTAGCTACTGATCGCGGTATTTTTTATAAAATGCAGCAGGCAGTGCCGGATAAAATTCTGATTGAAGCACCAACCGCAGGAGAGGGGGCAACTTGTCGTTCTTGTGCGCATTGTCCTTGGATGGCCATGAACGAGCTGGATGGTATCTTGCATGTGTTACAGCATAAAGATCAGGCAGTGCATGTCGATCCGCTACTTGCTGAACGAGCTAAACTGCCTCTAGATCGCATGCTGAACTTTAGTGCCGGACTAAAACGTTAAAATTTGTATAAAAAATGTCTGAAGCGATTGATAAATAAACGCTTGAAGCGTTTTTTCGGTTTTTTTTAAATATAGGTGTTGACGTCTCCGGGCGTCGCGCCTAGAATGCACACCGTACCGAACGATGTTCGATACGAAAGCTGAGATGAATCGGAGCATAGCACAGCCTGGTAGTGCACCTGGTTTGGGACCAGGGGGTCGTAGGTTCGAATCCTACTGCTCCGACCAATTCTTCAAGGCAAATGATGTTTGCATCAGTAACGCGCTTGTAGCTCAGTTGGATAGAGCATCCGCCTTCTAAGCGGATGGTCACAGGTTCGAATCCTGTCAGGCGCGCCATTTGGTCGCTTGATGTTAAGAATCAAAATGATGGTGGATGTAGCTCAGTTGGTAGAGCCCTGGATTGTGATTCCAGTTGTCGCGGGTTCGAATCCCGTCATTCACCCCAACTTTTAAAGTTGAAATCGGAGCATAGCACAGCCTGGTAGTGCACCTGGTTTGGGACCAGGGGGTCGTAGGTTCGAATCCTACTGCTCCGACCATCTCCTTCAAGATGGTCGAGATAAAAGATACCGCGTTAAGCGGTTTTTTTATGCCTGAAATTCAATGTGAATAAAAAATATACAATTGTTATCGGTGGCTATCATGGTGAATGCTCGAATCCCTATTAAATTATTTTTCATCTAATAAAACTGTGCATTGAAGATTGCTTTCTTCTCGCATTGCTTCACTCTTAATTTTAATCATTCAACAATTTAACCAGAGTTTATCTATAGAGTGATTATCTTGTTGAATGGAATTTTAATGGATGGATGAGGATTATATTTTTAAAATGGGTAAGGGATTCCATAGTCAATCTATTTTATTAACTCATCTGTTGTGTTTGATCTGAAATAAAGACAATAAAAAATTTTTAGATAGATATAGCAATTAAATTAACTAGAAATACCCATTGATAAGTAAATAAACTACTTTAAAACATCAATAATTGAGTAAATTTTGAGTGAAAAATAGAAAAACCTGTATTTTTTGTAGAATAAATAAACAGTCGTGATGATTTTGCTGAATTATTTAAAAATAGGGGTTGTATTGGGTTGGGAATCCTGTAGAATGCACATCCATCGGCGGTGATGAAGATTAAAACTTCTGATAAAACAGTGACTTAGTTGAGATTGATTGAGTTGGGTTTTATTTGATAAGTTTGAAAAATAGTTTTCATTACTGGTTGACTTTCTAGAGATAGAGAGTAATATAGCCGACCTAGCTTGCTGGTGACGAATCAGCAAGAAGATCATTAAGAGATTATGAAGAACAACTTGTGTGGATTTTTACTGATTGATTGATCGAAATTATTTTCATTGATTGATGGTAGAAATTACTCGAAGTTTATTTGAGAAATATTTGTCAGAAAATTGATGAGCCAAGATTGGCACCCTTTAAGGTGCTACATAGTATTAAACTGAAGAGTTTGATCATGGCTCAGATTGAACGCTGGCGGCAGGCTTAACACATGCAAGTCGAGCGGGGAAAGGTAGCTTGCTACCTGACCTAGCGGCGGACGGGTGAGTAATGCTTAGGAATCTGCCTATTAGTGGGGGACAACATCTCGAAAGGGATGCTAATACCGCATACGTCCTACGGGAGAAAGCAGGGGACCTTCGGGCCTTGCGCTAATAGATGAGCCTAAGTCGGATTAGCTAGTTGGTGGGGTAAAGGCCTACCAAGGCGACGATCTGTAGCGGGTCTGAGAGGATGATCCGCCACACTGGGACTGAGACACGGCCCAGACTCCTACGGGAGGCAGCAGTGGGGAATATTGGACAATGGAGGCAACTCTGATCCAGCCATGCCGCGTGTGTGAAGAAGGCCTTTTGGTTGTAAAGCACTTTAAGCGAGGAGGAGGCTTACCTGGTTAATACCTGGGATAAGTGGACGTTACTCGCAGAATAAGCACCGGCTAACTCTGTGCCAGCAGCCGCGGTAATACAGAGGGTGCAAGCGTTAATCGGATTTACTGGGCGTAAAGCGCGCGTAGGTGGCCAATTAAGTCAAATGTGAAATCCCCGAGCTTAACTTGGGAATTGCATTCGATACTGGTTGGCTAGAGTATGGGAGAGGATGGTAGAATTCCAGGTGTAGCGGTGAAATGCGTAGAGATCTGGAGGAATACCGATGGCGAAGGCAGCCATCTGGCCTAATACTGACACTGAGGTGCGAAAGCATGGGGAGCAAACAGGATTAGATACCCTGGTAGTCCATGCCGTAAACGATGTCTACTAGCCGTTGGGGCCTTTGAGGCTTTAGTGGCGCAGCTAACGCGATAAGTAGACCGCCTGGGGAGTACGGTCGCAAGACTAAAACTCAAATGAATTGACGGGGGCCCGCACAAGCGGTGGAGCATGTGGTTTAATTCGATGCAACGCGAAGAACCTTACCTGGTCTTGACATAGTAAGAACTTTCCAGAGATGGATTGGTGCCTTCGGGAACTTACATACAGGTGCTGCATGGCTGTCGTCAGCTCGTGTCGTGAGATGTTGGGTTAAGTCCCGCAACGAGCGCAACCCTTTTCCTTATTTGCCAGCGGGTTAAGCCGGGAACTTTAAGGATACTGCCAGTGACAAACTGGAGGAAGGCGGGGACGACGTCAAGTCATCATGGCCCTTACGACCAGGGCTACACACGTGCTACAATGGTCGGTACAAAGGGTTGCTACCACGCGAGTGGATGCTAATCTCAAAAAGCCGATCGTAGTCCGGATTGGAGTCTGCAACTCGACTCCATGAAGTCGGAATCGCTAGTAATCGCGGATCAGAATGCCGCGGTGAATACGTTCCCGGGCCTTGTACACACCGCCCGTCACACCATGGGAGTTTGTTGCACCAGAAGTAGGTAGTCTAACCTTAGGGGGGACGCTTACCACGGTGTGGCAGATGACTGGGGTGAAGTCGTAACAAGGTAGCCGTAGGGGAACCTGCGGCTGGATCACCTCCTTAACGAAAGATTGACGATTGGTAAGAATCCACAACAAGTTGTTCTTCATACGATGTATCTGAGGGTCTGTAGCTCAGTTGGTTAGAGCACACGCTTGATAAGCGTGGGGTCACAAGTTCAAGTCTTGTCAGACCCACCAAATCTGACTAACGAAGCATGAAAGTGCTGAAGCAAACAGAACAGAACGATACATTGACTTATTGATAAGCTGGGGACTTAGCTTAGTTGGTAGAGCGCCTGCTTTGCACGCAGGAGGTCAGGAGTTCGACTCTCCTAGTCTCCACCATCACTTACATTGATCTTGAAATGATCAAGCAAACGTAAGATGAGCTAAGAAACATACAAACAGCTAGATAGCTTATAGAGCTTAGTAAGAAAGAGGCGTATGATTCGCTTCGTTGTTATTAACCTCTGTGATTTATCACAGTTTCCTGACCTGACGAAGGCTGGAAAAATCATTAACAGAATATATTTGAGTTGAAATAATTTGTTCAAACTCGTTTCAAGTAGGCAACTACAAGAAATGAGTTCTAGCGAAATTAACTGAATCAAGCGTTTTGGTATATGAATCTAATTGAAGCTGTACTGTAGTTAAATCTACGAAACGCCAACTGTATGAGCGTGATGAGAGATCATCACAATCTGTTGCTTATCCCACTTGTAAGGATAAACGACTGTTTGGGGTTGTATAGTCAAGTAATTAAGTGCATGTGGTGGATGCCTTGGCAGTCAGAGGCGATGAAAGACGTGATAGCCTGCGAAAAGCTCCGGGGAGGCGGCAAATATCCTGTGATCCGGAGATGTCTGAATGGGGAAACCCACTTACCATAAGGTAGGTATTGCAACATGAATACATAGTGTTGCAAGGCGAACGAGGGGAAGTGAAACATCTCAGTACCCTTAGGAAAAGAAATCAATTGAGATTCCCTCAGTAGCGGCGAGCGAAAGGGGAAGAGCCCATTAAGTCATATAAGTTCTAGTGGAACGCTCTGGGAAGTGCGACCGTAGACGGTGATAGTCCTGTACACGAAAGGGCTTATATGATGATGTCGAGTAGGGCGAGGCACGTGAAACCTTGTCTGAATATGGGGGGACCATCCTCCAAGGCTAAATACTCCTGACTGACCGATAGTGAACCAGTACCGTGAGGGAAAGGCGAAAAGAACCCCTGTGAGGGGAGTGAAATAGATCCTGAAACCGCATGCATACAAGCAGTGGGAGCCGGCTTAGTCCGGTGACTGCGTACCTTTTGTATAATGGGTCAGCGACTTATATTCAGTAGCAAGGTTAACCGCATAGGGGAGCCGTAGGGAAACCGAGTCTTAATAGGGCGTTTAGTTGCTGGGTATAGACCCGAAACCAGGTGATCTATCCATGAGCAGGTTGAAGGTTGGGTAACACTAACTGGAGGACCGAACCCACTGTCGTTGAAAAGCCAGGGGATGACTTGTGGATAGGGGTGAAAGGCTAATCAAACTTGGTGATAGCTGGTTCTCCCCGAAAGCTATTTAGGTAGCGCCTCGGACGAATACCATTGGGGGTAGAGCACTGTTTCGGCTAGGGGGTCATCCCGACTTACCAAACCGATGCAAACTCCGAATACCAATGAGTACTATCCGGGAGACAGACTGCGGGTGCTAACGTCCGTAGTCAAGAGGAAAACAATCCAGACCGCCAGCTAAGGCCCCAAAATTATAGTTAAGTGGGAAACGATGTGGGAAGGCATAGACAGCTAGGAGGTTGGCTTAGAAGCAGCCACCCTTTAAAGAAAGCGTAATAGCTCACTAGTCGAGTCGGCCTGCGCGGAAGATGTAACGGGGCTAAAACTATATGCCGAAGCTGCGGATGCATAATTTATTATGCGTGGTAGGGGAGCGTTCTGTAAGCCGATGAAGGTGGATTGAGAAGTCTGCTGGAGGTATCAGAAGTGCGAATGCTGACGTGAGTAACGACAATGCGAGTGAAAAACTCGCACGCTGAAAGACCAAGGGTTCCAGTCCAACGTTAATCGGGGCTGGGTGAGTCGACCCCTAAGGCGAGGCCGAGAGGCGTAGTCGATGGGAAATTGGTTAATATTCCAATACTTCTGTGTAATGCGATGAGAGGACGGAGAAGGTTAAGTCAGCCTGGCGTTGGTTGTCCAGGTGGAAGGTTGTAGGCATGTATCTTAGGCAAATCCGGGGTACTCTATGCTGAGAACTGATAGCAAGCTGTACTTGTACAGTGAAGTGGCTGATACCATGCTTCCAGGAAAAGTCTCTAAGCTTCAGTTACACAGGAATCGTACCCGAAACCGACACAGGTGGTCAGGTCGAGTAGACCAAAGCGCTTGAGAGAACTCTGCTGAAGGAACTAGGCAAAATGGTACCGTAACTTCGGGAGAAGGTACGCTGTTGTCTGTGATAGGACTTGCTCCTTGAGCGGCCGACAGCCTCAGAAACCAGGCCCCTGCAACTGTTTATTAAAAACATAGCACTCTGCAAACACGAAAGTGGACGTATAGGGTGTGATGCCTGCCCGGTGCTGGAAGGTTAATTGATGGGGTTAGCGTAAGCGAAGCTCTTGATCGAAGCCCCAGTAAACGGCGGCCGTAACTATAACGGTCCTAAGGTAGCGAAATTCCTTGTCGGGTAAGTTCCGACCTGCACGAATGGCATAATGATGGGGGCGCTGTCTCCAGCAGAGACTCAGTGAAATCGAATTCGCCGTGAAGATGCGGTGTACCCGCGGCTAGACGGAAAGACCCCGTGAACCTTTACTGCAGCTTGACATTGAACTTTGATCTTACTTGTGTAGGATAGGTGGGAGGCTTTGAAGTCGCGACGCTAGTTGCGATGGAGCCGTCCTTGAAATACCACCCTGGTAATATTGAGGTTCTAACTCTGTCCCGTTATCCGGGACGAGGACCATGTCTGGTGGGTAGTTTGACTGGGGCGGTCTCCTCCTAAAGAGTAACGGAGGAGTACGAAGGTGCGCTCAGCGTGGTCGGAAATCACGCGTAGAGTATAAAGGCAAAAGCGCGCTTAACTGCGAGACCCACAAGTCGAGCAGGTACGAAAGTAGGTCTTAGTGATCCGGTGGTTCTGTATGGAAGGGCCATCGCTCAACGGATAAAAGGTACTCTGGGGATAACAGGCTGATACCGCCCAAGAGTTCATATCGACGGCGGTGTTTGGCACCTCGATGTCGGCTCATCTCATCCTGGGGCTGAAGCAGGTCCCAAGGGTATGGCTGTTCGCCATTTAAAGAGGTACGCGAGCTGGGTTTAGAACGTCGTGAGACAGTTCGGTCCCTATCTACCGTGGGCGTTGGAAATTTGAGAGGATCTGCTCCTAGTACGAGAGGACCAGAGTGGACGAACCTCTGGTGTACCGGTTGTCACGCCAGTGGCATCGCCGGGTAGCTATGTTCGGAAGGGATAACCGCTGAAAGCATCTAAGCGGGAAGCCTACCTCAAGATAAGATTTCCCCGAGACTTTATGTCTCCTAAAGAGCCGTTGAAGACTACGACGTTGATAGGTTGGATGTGGAAGCATAGTGATATGTGAAGCTGACCAATACTAATTGCTCGTGAGGCTTGACTATACAACACCCAAACAGTTGTATATAAAGCATCAATTGATTTCATATTGATCTAACGATCAGACGAAGCCTTGATTTAGTTAAGCTAAACGAACAAACTACTGCAACTCAGATACATCTGTTAATGCATTCTATTTGAAGAAAGCTAGGCAAACGAAGCGCAAGCAACGTAGATAAGACCATAGCGAGTAAGCATACCAGTTGTGCTGGCGACCATAGCAAGAGTGAACCACCTGATCCCTTCCCGAACTCAGAAGTGAAACCTCTTAGCGCTGATGGTAGTGTGGGGTTACCCATGTGAGAGTAAGTCATCGCCAGCTCATTATTCCAAAATCCCCCTCCGCCAAGGCAGAGGGGGATTTTTTTATGCGAAAAATTAAGTATTTAAACAATTATTAGTCGCGAAAGACTAGAAATTTAAAATCCAATTTGTATGTTTTTTGGTAAATCTGTGTTATAAAAAATAAAACGGCATAAAAATTGCTTATAAAACGGGATTTTCTATTAAGGGGGTAACAATGAGATTATCAGTGGGTATAAAAATTGCGAACTCGCTGTCATTAACTCCACAATTACAGCAGGCAATTCGGCTATTACAACTTTCAAGTCTGGAATTGGAACAAGAAGTTCAGTTGCAACTTGATAGTAATCCTCTATTAGAAAAAGTTGAAGAGCAAATTACCCTTCAAAGCTTATCTACAATTGAGTCAAATAATGAAAATCAAGATCTAACTAATCAACTTAATGCCGATCATCTGCCTGATGACTTACCTGTAGATACCGATTGGGATGATGTCTATACCCATCAACCTACAAGTCTGGGGGCAGCCGAGTTCGAAGAGCGTGAAGATAATCGTCAAGGGCATCAGAGCCTGCAGGAATATATGCTGGAACAACTTAATCTCTTGAATTTTTCACAGGTTGATAAATTAATCGCTTATTGTATCGTCGACTCTCTGGACGACAAAGGTTTTTTAGATGCAGAGTTAAGTGAAATTACTGCATCAGTACAACATTTACTCTCTTCTATGGGGTCTGAAGAAGAAATTGAAGATGATGAGGTTGCCGTTGTATTAAAGCATATCCAGCGTTTGGATCCGGTAGGTGTAGGTTCTAGAAGCTTGGCAGAATGCCTATTGGTTCAACTTGATAATTTACCTGCGTCAACCCCTTGCCGAAATGATGCGATCAAACTTCTGCAACATTATGAATTGTTGATTACCAATGAGCTTCCTAAGCTGATCAAACAGACTGGCTTAAATCCAGAACAGTTGCGCTGTGCTGTAGATTTGCTAAAAACCTTAAAACCGCATCCAGGTCTGGAATTTGAAAACAAGGAATCGGATTATCAGGTGCCAGATGTTGTGGTGATGAAAAAGAATAACTGCTGGCAAGTCAATTTAAACTCGGATGTACTGCCAAAGTTACGCGTCAATTCTTTTTATGCCAAAATGATTCGTCGTGCAGATCAAAGCGATGATAATCAGTACCTGCGTAATCAGATGCTGGAAGCGAAGAACTTTATCAAAAGTATCGATGAACGGCATAAAACCTTATTGAAAGTCGCGACTTGTATTGTAGAACATCAAAAAATGTTCTTGGAAATTGGGGCGGAAGGCATGAAACCTCTGGTTTTAAGAGATATTGCCGAAGAAGTCGAATTGCATGAATCTACAGTTTCTCGTGTAACCACCAATAAATATATGCTGACCCCACGTGGATTGTTCGAGTTGAAATATTTCTTCTCGAGTCATGTCGGGACTACTTCAGGTGGTGAAGCATCTTCTACTGCTATTCGTGCCAAAATCAAAAAACTGATTTCCGAAGAAAATGCCCGTAAGCCTCTGTCTGATAATGCAATTGCCAATATGTTAAAAGATGAAGGCATTGATGTGGCACGACGTACGGTGGCGAAATATCGTGAATCGTTACATATTCCTTCATCTTCTGAGCGAAAAGTCTTGATCTAAAATTTGAAATCTGGCTATTCTAGAGATTCATTATGACAACATAATGAATCTTTTTTCTTTTGAGGATCAGTAAGATTGATTTGATTCAGGACTTAAAATACGGATATTTTATTTATAAGTTACTGTATTTAAATTATTTTATATTGAGACTCTTCTAATCCTAACGAAGGTGAGGGATAGAACTATGCAAATAACAATTCGTGGACATCATTTATCGATTACGCCAGCTATTGAAGAAAGTATAAAAACCAAGTTTTCACAGATGACGAAGCACCTAGATCAGGTGAATAGTATGCAAGTGAAACTCTCGAAAGATCATCAAATTGATAAACGCTCTAGAAAGGGCAGTAGTAATCATATCGCAGAGGCTATTATCCGATTACCGGGCATTGAATTTTTTGCTCACGCCACCGCAGATGATATGTATACCTCAATTAAAATATTAACCGAAAAACTTAAACGGCAGATTGATCGATACCGGGAAATGCATTTACAGCAGCATCCTTTAGCCCTATAAAGGACAAATGATGAAAAAGAGGTTTTAAAAGCCTCTTTTTTTTATATATATAATGTATGGATCCATGAATTATTTTTGCTATTTATAGTAAAATGGCTCGTTTTACACCCTTAGTCCTATAAGAGGTCTTGTGATGAATAATGAACAGCTCGCTGAAATTTTAGAAGCCGCTTTTCCAGAGGCGGAGGTTGCTGTGAGTGGTCAGGGCGGAAAATTTGATCTCCGTATTGTGGATGATCAATTTGAAGGTAAGCGTCCAGTTGCACGCCAACAAGCTGTTTATGCTCCTCTCAATGCCCATATTGCCAGTGGTGTAGTTCACGCAGTAACGATTCGCGCGATGACAAAAGAAGAATGGCGCAAAGCAAGCTTATTTGGAGCTTAATCATTTAATGGATAAATTTTTAATTCAGGGCGGTATCAAGCTCGAAGGTGAAGTGCGCATTTCTGGTGCAAAGAATGCAGCACTTCCATTATTGGCAGCAATGATTCTTGCTGATACCCCGATTACGCTCAGAAATGTTCCTAATCTAAAAGATGTCAATACGTTGGTGAAGCTGATTGCTGGTCTTGGGATCACCATGACTTATGAAGGCGATACGGTTGTTGCTGATACTTCTACATTAGATAACCAGTTCGCACCGTATGAGCTCGTAAAAACTATGCGTGCTTCTATTTTGGTGCTTGGTCCATTATTGGCGCGCTATGGCAGTGCAAAAGTGTCTTTACCAGGCGGTTGTGCGATTGGTTCCCGTCCTGTCGATCAGCATTTGAAAGCTTTAGAAGCTTTAGGCGCCGAGATTGAAGTCGAAGCCGGTTATGTACATGCCAAAGTCGATGGTCGCCTGAAAGGTGGCGAAGTTGTCTTTGATATGGTGACTGTGGGTGGGACAGAAAATATTCTGATGGCTGCCGTGTTGGCCGATGGTGTGACCACGATTCGCAATGCAGCACGTGAACCTGAGATCACTGATCTTGCGCAAATGCTGATCAAGATGGGTGCCAAGATTGAAGGTCTAGATACCGATACTTTAATTGTGACCGGTGTCGAACGTCTGCATGGCTGTGAATATGCGGTTGTTGCTGACCGGATTGAAACCGGTTCATATCTGGCAGCAGCAGCGATCACTGGCGGTCGTATCAAAACCACGCATACTGATCCGTCCCTGATGGAAGCGGTGCTGGACAAGTTTGAAGAAATGGGCGCAGAAGTGACCCGTGGTGACGACTGGATTGAACTGGATATGCTGGGTAAACGTCCGAAAGCTGTCAGTTTCCAGACTCTACCGCATCCGGAATTTCCAACCGATATGCAAGCCCAGATTATGGCTGTGAATGCCATTGCTCAAGGCTTTGCGACAATTTCTGAAACGATTTTTGAAAACCGTTTCATGCATGTTCCTGAATTGGCACGTATGGGCGCCAATATTCAGGTTGAAGGTAATGATGCTGTGGTAACGGGTGTAGAAAAACTTTCAGCTGCACCCGTAATGGCAACAGATTTACGTGCTTCGTTCTCTTTGGTGTTGGCAGCACTTGCCGCTGAAGGTGAAACGCTGATTGACCGCATTTATCATATTGACCGCGGTTATGAAGATGTAGAAGCAAAGTTACAAAGTTTAGGTGCCCAAATTAAGCGAGTAAATTAATGAGCGATATGAGAAACGATGATCCAAACTTTGACGTAATGGGCAATTTTGATCATGGTTTAACTTTGGCATTAAGTAAGGGGCGTATCTTAAAAGAGACTTTACCTTTGCTAGAAACAGCAGGGATTAATCTTTTAGAAGATCCTGATAAATCTCGTAAACTGATTTTCCCGACCACGCATAAACAGGTTCGTATCTTAATTTTACGTGCTTCAGATGTACCGACTTATGTTGAAAATGGTGCAGCCGATATTGGTGTGGCCGGTAAAGATGTATTGATGGAACATGGCGCGCAAAACGTCTATGAACCATTGGATCTGAAAATTGCGGTATGTAAATTGATGACCGCCGGTAAGGTGGGGATGCAACGTCCTAAAGGTCGCTTAAAAATTGCGACCAAGTACGTGAATTTGACCCGTCAATACTATGCCAGCTTGGGTGAGCAGGTTGATGTGATCAAGCTGTATGGCTCCATGGAACTTGCACCACTGGTTGGTCTGGGTGATTACATTGTTGACGTCGTAGATACAGGCAATACTTTGCGTGCCAATGGCTTAGAGCCACTTGAAGAAATCTGTAAAGTGTCTTCACGTTTAATCGTAAACAAAGCTAGCTTCAAGCGTAAGCAAGCGTTGTTAAATCCGATTCTGGCACAGCTTGAAAAAGCAGTAGAAGAACGTGAAAAGGCCAAACAGGCTTAAGCTTGCTATTTAAAAAAGCCGTCCTTTCAGGGCGGTTTTTTTATTCGATTGAACATAAATACGATGTAAATTCTTTCATCAATTTTACCAAAAGTTATTTCCAATAAAACTCATAGGGCTAGAGCACTATAGCTGCCGACAAAAGTCTGGAAAACAGGTAAACTAAAGCCTTCGAATTCAAACCTGATGGGTAAATTGATGCGACGTTTATCGACCCAAGATCAAAACTTCAAGCAAGCATTTGCTGACTTGTTGGCTTTTGAAACTGTTAATGATCCTGAACTTTTAAAAACTGTAGATCAAATTATTGCTGATGTTCGTCAACATGGTGATGCTCAAGTTCTTAAACTCACTCAACAGTTCGATCGACATCCGGCACATCAATTTTCAGATTTAGAGTTAAGCCAAGAGCAACTACAAGCTGCCTTTGAGGGCTTAACAACTGAAGTGCGCGAAGCTTTGGAGCTTGCTGCAGTACGCGTGCGTGAGTTTCATCAGGTACAAAAACAGGATGGCTGGACCTACGTCGATGCTTTAGGAAATACACTCGGTCAGAAAGTGACTCCACTGGATCGTGTCGGGATTTATGTACCGGGTGGTCTGGCGTCTTATCCATCTTCTGTATTGATGAATGCAGTGCCTGCACATGTGGCGGGTGTTCCTGAAATTATTATGGTAGTGCCTGCGCCGAATGGTGATTTAAACCCATTGGTACTGGCGGCTGCATATCTGGCAGGCGTAACGCGTGTCTTTACAATTGGTGGCGCGCAAGCGGTTGCGGCATTGGCTTACGGTACAGAAACTGTCCCAGCAGTAGATAAAATTACCGGCCCAGGCAACCGTTTTGTTGCTGCGGCAAAACGTGCGGTGTTCGGTCAGGTCGGTATCGACATGATTGCAGGACCTTCTGAAATTTTGGTCTATGCCGAAGGCCAAAATAATGCTGAATGGTTGGCGATGGATTTACTTTCGCAAGCTGAACATGACACTGTGGCACAAGCCATTTTCATCACACCAGATGAACAGTTGCTGAATGAGGTTGAACAGGCGATTGAAATGCAATTGGCAACATTACCGAAGGCGGAAATTGCCCGTACTTCGATTGCCAATCGTGGTGCTTTGGTACTCGTAAAAGACCGCCAAGAAGCATCGGATTTGATTAATCAGGTGGCACCTGAGCATCTGATGTTGTGTTTAGATGATGCAGAAGCAATGTCTGACAGCATTCGTCATGCTGGTGCAATATTTATGGGACGTTATACGCCTGAAGCCATTGGTGATTACTGTGCTGGGCCAAACCACGTCTTGCCAACTTCAGGTACTGCACGTTTTTCATCGCCACTTGGTGTCTATGATTTCCAGAAGCGTTCAAGTCTGATTATGTGCTCACAAGAAGGTGTGAAAACTTTAGCAAAAACCGCGGATATCTTGGCGCAACAGGAAAACCTGGATGCGCATGCGCGTTCAGCACGTTATCGTTATCAAGCATAAATAGAATTACACTCCCTGAGCGAGCTTTAAGCATTGCTTTAAAGCGAAGCAAAATATGCTGTTGCAATACTTGCGCTGAAAGTTAAAAGCAGTGCTTTAACTTTCGCTCAGGAGAGGGAGTTTAGAGAATACAAAATGAATATCACCACAAAACAAATGCGTTTTTGGAGTCCTGAAGTACGTGAATTAGAACCGTATACGCCAGGCGAACAACCGAAAATCCAGAATATTTTAAAACTTAATACCAATGAAAATCCGTATCCACCATCACCCAAAGTGGTAGAAGCGGTTCAAAAGGTACTTGCGAATTCGGCGGATGTGTTGCGTCTCTATCCAGACCCGGATGCATCAGAGCTAAAACAGGCAATCGCTAAACAGCAACATGTACCTGTTGAAACCGTCTTTGTCGGCAATGGCTCAGATGAAGTTTTGGCACATATCTTTAAAGCATTTTTTGTTCAAGAACAGCCTGTACTTTATCCAGATATTACCTATAGTTTCTATCCGGTTTATAGTCAGTTTTTTGGCGTCAAAACCAAAATCTTGCCACTCAATGATGACTTTGAAATTGTGGTAGATGACTATAAGCAAGCCAATGGTGGCATCATCATTACCAATCCAAATGCGCCAACCAGTATTGATCTGGGCTTGGCAGCCATTGAGGAAATCCTACAAGCCAATCCGGATTCAGTGGTGATGCTTGATGAAGCATATGTGGATTTTGGTGCAGAATCAGCAGTCAAGCTGGTTGAGAAATATGAAAATTTAGTGGTATGTCAAACCACATCGAAGTCACGTTCTCTTGCTGGTCTGCGAGTGGGTTTTGCGATTGCTCAGCCACATTTGATTGCAGCACTTGAAGCAGTCAAAAACAGCTTTAACTCCTATCCGATGGACCGTTTTGCGATTGCTGCAGCGGTCGCTTCATTTGAAGATCAGGCCTACTTTGAAGCACAGAATCAGAAAGTTATTGCCAGCCGTGAAAAGTTGGTGTTTCAACTAAATGAGCTTGGTTTTAAAATTTTACCATCGAGTGCCAACTTTATTTTTGCCTCATTGCCATCTAAGGATGCAGGCGAACTTGCAAGTGAGTTGCGTGAACGTGGCATTATCGTGCGTTATTTTAACAAGCCACGTATTAACCAGTTCTTAAGAATTACCATTGGTACAGATGAGCAAAATCAGCGTTTAGTCGATACGCTAAAAAATGAGATTTTGGTGTGATTAAAATCCCTCCTAGCTTCTCTTTGAAAAGGGAGGAGTTCCCTCTTTGAGTAAAGGAAGGTTAGGGTGGATTTGTAGAAAAAAGCGAATCAAATGATTCGCTTTTTTATTTATTCAGGCTGATACCAGGTATTTAACAGATCCAGCATCGCTGAAACTTTATCAAAACATTCCTGATATTCCGCATTACAATCCGAAGAAATGGTAATGCCACCACCGGCCCATAAAGAAACATCTTCTTGATATTTCTGAATAGAACGAATCAGAATGTTCCAGGAACCGGTACCATCAAAATTAAAATAACCCATTGAACCGCAATAAGCACCACGTGCTGCCCCTTCCAATTCAGCAATAATCTGCATGGCCCGGATTTTAGGTGCGCCCGTAATTGAGCCACCTGGTAGGGCTGACATTAATACCTCGAAAGGATTCACATCTGCTTTTAAGGTCGCTTCTACTTCGCTCACCATATGATGCACTTGATTAAAACTTTCGATATTAAATAATTTGGGGGTTTTAACCGAGCCTGTTTCTGCATAAACACTTAAATCATTACGTAATAAATCCACAATCATGACATTTTCTGCTTGATCTTTTTCCGATGCTTTTAAGGTTTGTTTAGATTGTTCATCTAGCACAGGATCGCTATAGCGTGGCATGGTGCCTTTAATTGGTTTGGTGATAATTTTTCGATTTTTTTCGAAGTCAATAAATAACTCGGGTGAGCAGCTGAGTAATTCAAAATCACCAATACGTAAATAACCCGCATAGGGCGCTTCGGTTAATGTCCAGAATGCGTGGGCAGTCGCTAAGAGGGTGCCTTGGGCACGACCTTTAAATTCTTGGGTCAGATTAATCTGATAGCAGTCACCTGCAACAATATAGTCCTGAATTTTCTGAAAAGCCTGAGTATAGACAGATTTGGCCCAGCGTGAGGTACAAGGATTTTTTAAATGAAATGTCGGGTGAATTTTATCTTGATTAAGTAAGTTCTGAATATGATTGAAAATCTGTTCTGCCTGTGGATCATCACTATAGAACATCCAACCATCAGGGATTGGTTTAATGTAGGAAGGAAATTGACCAATAAATAAACCAGGTTGAGGACGATCTGGATACTGAATATATTGTTGAGCCGCATAATCGTAGCCAATAAAACCGACATAGCCTCCATGAAATCCATTCTTTTGAGGATTTTTTAATGCATCAATCACTAAATTAAACTCAGATGGGCTGGGCTGATAGTGTTCAATCCCTGTTCTTTTAAAAGACTGAATTTGTGATGTCTGCGCCACAAAATATTCTTGAGCGCAGCAGGCAATAAAAGGCTGACCATTATTATTTAAATACACCAGATGATCTAATGTCTTCAATGCGGATAATAGATCTGTAACCAGACGTGATTCAAACTTTAAGGGACGATGATAGAGAGCTTCGGTCATTCAGTTATGGAGAGTTCAATATGACTCACTATTTTATATCAAGAAGCCAGGAAAATATTTTTAAATCATGAAATACCGTTTATCGGTAAGCGACAGATTGCGACCAACAACAGTTGATCAAAAACTGACTCGACGCTAATTTAAGTGGGCTAGCAAATTACTCAAGGAAAGATGCTTAAGCTGTCAGAAAATAAAAAATACAGCCTAAACACTGAGTAATTCACAACCAAAAAAAAATAGTACTCTTGGGAGAGTAAACAATGAAAAAATTTACAAAATTAGTTTTAGCGACTTCAGTTGCATTTAGTGCCAATGCGATGGCGATGCAAGCAATGGATGATGCATCTCTAAGCGAAACAACGGGTCAAGACGGTTTGACAATTGGTATCGGCATCTCGAAAATTGCTATTGAGAAATTATTTATCCATGATAACGACGGTTTAGCGCCAAAAGGTGTTGCAAATGAGGCGGGTTTCGGAGGTACTTCTACAGCAGGTGCGATCGTAATCCGTGGTAAGACTGATACAGCACCTGATGCTGCTGCTCTTGCTGATCCTACTACTGCAACGCATGGTGTAGTAATCGGTGCCAATTATGACAATAATGGTGCCTATTTACTTGCATCCCGTAACCTTGCTGACTTGGTAATTGATTCGGATGCTGGTGCTGGTAATCCTTTCATTAATGTTGCTGCACAAGTATCGGGTCTAGATATCAAAGTTGGCCGAATTGGTGTAACTGCATCTGGTACAGATGATCCGGATTCGATTCGTCGAGGTGGTGCCGGTGTTGTAAACGACATCATTAGTGGTTTTGACGTTAAAACTGGTGTGATAAATGCCAATATTCAACTGGGTGCTGCTCCACAAGGCGCTATGATCAAGATGAATAGTGTAATGGTAGGTGGTCTAGAAATTAAAAACCTAGGTATTTTAGATAACTCGTCTAAAAATAAAGCAGTGGGGCTTGTAGGTACGACTCCAGTGACTACACGTGAAGCCGGTGAGATTTTTGTTGAAAGTATCAAAATTGCAGATGCGGATTCTAATAATTTAACCATTAGTCAGAATATTTCTGTATATAACGATGCTTATGTAGGTACTACAGCTCAGTTAGGTAAGGCAGCGCATGTTCGTATTGTAAGTAATGATACTGGGGCGAAAGACCAATACATTAAAGGTATTCATTTAGGTAACCGTGAAGCAAGATCATCAATTGGTGATATGGAAGTTCAAGGCTTACAAACATTCTACTCTCAAGCTCAGGGTAGTTATACAAAAGGCGCAATTATTACTATTTCAGGTCACTAATCTTTATTTTAAAAAAAGCGCGTGTTTACACGCGCTTTTTTATGACTATATCACTTATCTAAAAAATAAAAAAAATACTGTATTTTTTTGAAAAAACAGGTATCTTTCTAGTTACAGGGAAGTAGAGTGAATGCTCTATAAAAAGAAAAATAGGCACATCATGCCCATTATAAGAAAAGTTAATAATTATGTTAGAGATCGCGTTGGGCTCGGCATTGATGTATTACGCTGCCAAAGAAGCTCTGGATATCAAAAAACAGCCGAATGGTGCTGTTCACTATACTGAAGTTCTTGATTCAAGAAATGACTCTTTTGTACGTATGCACCGTGAAGCTGTGGAAGTAAAACCGGCACTTCTGGATCAATTTCAGGACATTGTACGTCAAGCTTATGATTATAGTTGTGGTTCAGCAGCACTGACGACCCTCCTCAATGGTTATGTCGGTACGCAGCTGGATGAGCAGCAAGTCATGAGTGGGCTAATGAAATTCGGTGAAACGGATAAAATTGTTGAACGCCGTAGTTTTTCTCTGCTTGATATGAAGCGCTTCGTTTCAGCCTTAGGATTGGAAAGTGGAGGATATCGAGGAGAGTTCAAAGATTTAGTCAATCAAGATCAGCCTGCCATTGTTCCGATTTCTTATGCGGGATTTAAGCATTTTGTAGTTTATAAAGGTTATAAAAATGGCCGGGTTTATGTTGCAGATCCGGCACTTGGTAATATCAGTTTTGAGGAACGGCGTTTTCAGGATATTTGGGAAAATAACACTTTGTTCCTGATTAATGTACCTGAACAATATCGCAAAAATTTTCTAGCATTAAAAGAATCAGATATGCGCCATGTAGAAGATGCTACGATCAATCGCTATGCCTTGGTTGACATGCAGTATCCACAATTTTATATGGACAAAATTGCTGATAAAGCTTCTACGATCCGTATGGACCGTAATCGTAATACAGAGTCAGAACAATTTGGGGAATATCAACATAACTTCCTGAGACTGTATTACAAGAATAAATAAAACGAAAAACAGTAATAAAAATTAAAATGGTGAAATGGATATGAACAGTAAATGGATGAACAAGACGTTCTTGGCACTGAGCATTCAAATGGTAATGGGCGTTGCATTTGCTGCAGAAGAACCAGCACTAGGTGAATACGAAACAGTTGATGAAGAAGTTGTCGTTGAAACTGCTGCATCTGTACCCCATCAAACTGGGCAAGTCGAAACGCAGGCTGCAGAAGAGTCAGAACTAGGTGGATATGAAGCAGTTGAAGAGGCTGCCGTGGAAACAGCAGCACCTGTAGAGACTCAGGCTGGCCAGGTAGTAGATGCATCTCAAGCTTTACAGCAACAAGAAGGAGATGCTACTCAGGCAGCTAACCTGGAAGAAGTATTTACGTCAAATGAACGCCAATACTCTCTGATAAAACAAGGTGAAATTTCATCATATTACGATATTGATTATACCTATTATCGAGACACCCAACTTGATATAGAAATGGCACAGGGCCAATTGTATCAACTACGTGTTCAAGAAAATGCAACACATAGTATGACTAATACTTTCACTTTCCAATATGGCGTGAAAGATAACCTGACCTTGACTGCATCCCTACCTTTAGTGGCTAAAACTGACTTGTTAAAAGATACGTCTACTGCAGGCTTGGGTGATATTAGTCTGGGTGCTCGCTGGGAACCCTTCCCACTAAAAGCAGGTCGTCTGCCTCTGATTTTATTTGGTAATTTATCAACTAAAACCGGTGACAGCCCTTATGAAATTAATGCCGCGACAGATCTGGCAGCAGGAAAGGGCTATTACTCTGCTGGAGTAGGTGCCAGTACGCGTAAATACATTGACCCAGTTGTATTGTTTGCATCGGTTTCTGCGAACTATGGTTTTAAAGAATCGGGCCTGAATCAGCGTCGAGGTAGCCGGATTATTGAGGAGTTTGAACCTGGTGTTAGTGGAGGCTTTGCCTTTGGTTTCGCATATTCATTTAACTATGATGTTTCGATGACCATGTCCTATCAGCAAAGCTTTAATACTGGTGCGGAATTTAACTATAACACTGGTGAAAGTTATTCTGCTGCAGATCAGACCAGTTCTACCTTTGCAATTTCCTTAGGTGTGCGAGTCTCTCCAGAAACCATTGTGAATGGTACCGTTGGCCTAGGGCTGACCGAAGATGCACCGGATGTTTCGTTGGGATTATCATTCCCACTTGATATTTTAGGTTTTGGTAAAAAAATCAGTTAATAGGGGTGTCGTATGAAAAACATTCGACTTAGCCCGTTATTAACAGGAATTATTCTTGCGGGCTGTTCAAGTTATACCTTTGCACAATTGGGAACCAACCTTTCAGTTGATTTACGTGCACTATCCATGGGGAATGCCGTCACCGCAGATCCTCCAGGGGTCAATGCCATCCACTTTAACCCGGCTGCATTGACTAAAATTGATGGTCTGCAAACCGAACAGCAAATCATTGTGGCTAATTTTGATATCCAGCGTGAGTTTTCAGTACCGGCCGGATATAACGTATTTGGCTATTCTGATGATCCTATTGTCTGTAATGACGGTCCTGAAGTTTCATCTGATTTGTGTACCGATTTTAAAGGCCCAGTCAAAGGCGATGTGGAATATGTCAGCCTGTATGTTCCTTTTCTGAAAAAAATGGTGGATTTAGGCGAAGGTCTTCCTTTGACTGCACCCACGATGGGGATCGCATACAATCCCCCTGGATCGAAAGCCACTTATGCGACTGCTGTTTATGCTCCTCTCATGGCAGGTTTTGGTCATGAAGATGGGAACCCGGCAAACTTTATGGGACAGCAGGTTGCTTTAGAGCGGATTACCTATCTGTCACCATCCATCGGTTATGAGGTCAATGACCAACTGTCGATTGGTGCTTCTATCGGGATGTCTTATCAAGCCATCGGGATGAAAACGGACTTGCGTTTCCCGAATGAGTTGATTGGGATGTTGCGTATGATCGACGAAGTCGTGTGTACGCCGTTTAAAGAAAATTCCGACATTATTACAGATATTCTTTTGCTCGGGATCTGTAATGCGGATGAGGGGATGAACCCATTTGGCAAGTTTGGTCAAATGCAACTGGAGCTTGAACAAAACTTAAGCCCAAGCTATAACCTGGGAATATTGTGGGAACCACGCGAAGATTTTAGTTTTGGTATGGTGTACCAAAGTGCTGCAAAAATGCGCTTAAAAGGTAAATATCATATTGATAATGCCAAAGCTCCTCAGGAAATGATCAAAGGTTTAATGACCTCACCAACCGGTCAGATTCTGGCTGCAATTCTTGGATTTCCTACTTATATACCATCGAGTGAATCTGGTCTGGTGTCGCAGGATTTTGAATATCCGGCGCATTTTCAGGCAGGTATCAAATATAAAGTGATGCCAGATTTGCAAGTGAATTTTGACATTGGCTGGACAGATTACAAGGTCTGGGACGAATTTAAATTCGAATTTGATCGTACTATTTCAGCCCTAAAAATTGCCAAAATTTTGTCTGCCAATGTCACTGACTCAACCTTAGCTTTACCGATGGGATTTGAATCGCCGTGGAACTTCGGTATCGGGGTGGAGTATTCCGCTACAGACCGTTTGAAGCTTCGGGCAGGTTATGAGCCACGTACCAGTGCTATTCCGAAAAATAAGCGTAATACCATGGTACCGATCAATGGTGCGCAGTTATTTGGTTTAGGTGTGGGTTACCGCTTTGATGCAGATACTGATCTGGATCTATCGATTGGTTTCTTGCGCAGCAAGGATCAGATTCCAGCAAATACCAGTAGTTTAGCCAACCAGACCGGGGTAAATAACCTGTTATTAAACCCATATGCAGGTTTAAACGTAAAAACAGATACCAAAATTACAATTTTAGGTTTGAACTATCGCACTCGTTGGTAAGGAAGAAATGATCAAGACAGGGAACGTTGGATTGACAGCGGTACTGGCATTAAGTCTGGTATCCGTGTCTTTTTATACAAGTGCTAAAGAATTTATTACGATTATTGGTCCGGATGGACGACCATTAGTCGTACCCCGTAATAATGCAGAGAAAAAAACTGAGGACAAATCTCGATTGTCGAAAACAGCAGGAATTGCAGCAGTTCATTCCACACCTGTAAAGCAAGACATAGAAAAAGTGCCAGTCGTAGAAAATGGACAAGTTAAACCTAAGCATGGCCATAATATGTTTGTACAACCAGTACAACCAGTACAACCAGTACAACCAGTACAACCGCATATTGCGCAAGAAAAGATTCAGTCTAAACCACAATTAATACTTGGATCTCAAACTATTCAAACTCCTGATGCTGGAGTTGGATCTTCTGTTGCTACCATACAAAAGCCGGGATTTAGCCAGGTTGAAGGCATTGAATATGTGGATAGTGAGTATCTGGAAAATAAAGAATTTAATTTGGAAGGCAAAAAACGTTTCTATAGCATGCCCGAAGGAGTCGTGGATAAAAATATCGGAACTACCCAGATCCAGACAATTGAACGTGAAAAAGGGGTGGGACAATCCGTATTAAAATCCTTGTTTCAAACGCCAGAAGTAGATTCCGGTCCTGTGGTACTGGCTCAAAGTTATTATCGTATTTCACAGTCGGAGACCATTGATAGCTTGGGCAAGCAATGTTTTAATGATAAGAAAATTAAAAAAGCTAAAGAAATCAGCCTTAAAAAAGCAGTTAACCTCTGGCCTCGTGCGCCTCTTAAAGCAGACGAATTTGATTTTGAAGTGGTAAAGCTTCAATCCGATATCCAGAATATTCAGATCAACTCTTATGCCTCTAGCCAGAAAAATCCAACGTATTATTGGCCTTTTGTTGTATTTTTAGACAGTCGTGGCTGTGTGCTTGAAGGAGCGGGCGGTTATAAAAATCAGGAAGAACAGGCGAATATTATTCAACATGAGCGTATCGAAGGGGTTCTCCAGATTCCTGCACAAACTGAATATGTATTATTGACGCCTTTGGCCTCCGCGATAGATGTTGAAGACAAGATGCTGACAAATCATGGACAACTAAAATTAGTCGCCATTCGATAAGGACTATTCGAGTATAAAAAGATGAAAAATAAAATATTATTTCCATTTGCTTTAACCACACTTTTAACGGCACTGAGCGGGTGTGGTGGGGAAAGTGCCAATGTCATTCCAGAAAAAAACGATGAAGCCACGACCAATGGTACTTGTACCCCAGGTACAACGAACTGTGTGGAATGGGGGCTGGAATATCCGCTCGATGGTTTGAACTTTAACTGTAGTAGCGATACAGAAAATACCTTTATTACGTTATTTGACAGTAAAAATGGGGTTGCTTCTGGAACCTGTCAAAAGACGGATAATATTGAGTTTTATATTCAAAGTTTTGCTTCGCGCAAGATTAATTTAGGTCAAATTAAACTCAGCGATTATGCTAGTTTTAGTGCCCAGACCCAGCTGCCGCGTTTAAGTGTAATCGATATTGCAACTGGGATTACTCGACGTCCGGTAGCTGATTTGGTGCCTAATGATCCTACCGTTCAGGTGGCCATGCGTCTGGTTAAAATTCTGCAAGCTTTGGCGCTAGAAGAAGGGCGTATTATTAATCCATCTGATGTACAACCTTTGTATATTACTGAAGAGATGCGTAAAGACCTGGCGAAAACCAGTGAGAATATCAATTTGATGGATGCCGATTTGGCGACCAAAATTAAAGATTTTGTTGATATCAGCACAATTTCGGATGAGGTGGCTTTTGCCACAGTTAAAAAACTGGTGACGATTGCCAACGCAGCCGTGTATCAGCCAGAATTTTCATTATTCTCAACTTCAGGCGTGATTGGAAGTAACCTGACGGGTTCAGATGGACTGGTGGGCTGTAATCAAAACCCTTGTGATATTAAGAATAAGAATACTAAATATTTATTTGGCCATTTCATGCTGATTACTGATCGCCAGGGCTATACCTTTGGCAGCGGCCTACAATGGCGTGATACCCAGTTAACATTGGCTAAAGAAAATTTATCTTCCTTAGGGGGGATTAATGCTCAACTCATCCGTAAGGTGAAACCGGTACAAATGACCGCTGATCCGCAAAGTTCATGGATTCATCCAACCAGTAAAACCATTAACACGCCTTACCGTCTGAATATCGCAAATAATGCGACTCCGCTTGAGTTGTATCAAGGCAGATTATTGAATGATTATGTGATCGCGGGTAAAGAAGCTTTCTATAAAGTGGTGACTGACAAAAAATCGCTGGATACTTCCGATCAAGCCAACTTGGGGTTGTGGCGTTTGCAGGCCGATGGTGAAAACTATACGGGAAGCATTGATCTCTACAAGATTTTCCCGATTAGTTATCTGGATCGTCAGGTCTTTAAAACAGCGCAGAATGTGGCAGATAAGGAGAAATATATCTTCCCAATGTATGCCAATCTGGAATTTAAATTTACAGATACCACTGTCAGCCCAATTACTTTAGGAATCGTAATTGACAGCAATGGTGATGTACGCACCAATATGCAATCCTCTAGTAATTTCGCGACTGATCCGGTGAATGGCTGTCAAGGCGATGTGTTGGCAGATACGCTCTTAGATCATCAAGGCATACAACAATATCGCCTTGGAACTTTGGGACGTGCATTTGTCGCTGATAAAGCGGTTTCCATGCGCCTGATTTTGGCCAATGAAAAGTTTGGTAATATTAATGGCGCATTGGTAGGGGTAGACTCGCGCATCCAGTCTTCACCGGATTCTAGGGATTCGATTGTGATCGGTGGTGCACTGCTCAATTTGTCTAATGTGTTAGATACTAATGTCGGCCAGAATGGGCGTGTAACTTTCCTGAATTCGGCAGGTGATGGAGTACAATGGGCCAATACCTATGCCAGTTTTCAAAAAGTTTATAATAATAACAATGAGGGTGAAACGCCGGCAGATATTAGCCTAGCAAAATTAAACGGTGGTTCGGTTGAGTTTAAGCTTGCGGATTGCTATCAAGTCAAAGCCAAATAATATTCTTTAAAAATAAGAAAAACCCATCTTAGTATGGGTTTTTTTTATGGATGTTAAATTTAACCGGTATGGTCTAGACGCGTGCCTAAGGTTTCCAGATGCATTGGAAAAATATTATTTTTACGGTCTTCAAAATAATGTCTGAGAGTATGTTCTACACTCGGGAAGGCAAGTTCGGTCCAGGGAATATCTGCTTCATCAAATAAACGTGTTTCGATGGTCTCTTCACCCGCACCAAATTTTCCATCAATCAGATTGGCTTTAAATAGCACATAAATCTGACCAATACGCGGAATGTTATACATACAGTACAACTGTTCAATATCTACTTCAGCTTCGGCTTCTTCACGGGTTTCCCGTGCAGCCCCTTGCTCCATGGTTTCAAACAGTTCCATATAGCCGGCAGGTAAAGTCCATAAGCCGTAGCGTGGTTCAATGGCACGACGGCATAACAGTACTTTGTTTTCGAATAAGACTAAAGCACCACAAATTACTTTCGGATTAATGTAATGAATAGAGCCGCATGAATCACATACGCTGCGAATTTGCTGATCGCCCAAAGGAATTTTAGCAGTGGTTTTATGTCCACAATTCACACAGAAGTTCATATTCATCATCAATGATAAAAGTATGCTCAGGATAACTGAAAAAGCAAAATTTGGCATCATTTCTCTCCCGCCCCGACTAAAATCAGCTATGATGAAATTATGATCATCGTCAGAGTTGAAAGAATGGATGCATGTGAATTGACACAAAGGTTGCAGCAACGCTTACGTTTTTCCAAGCGTATCCGATCTGCGCATGCTGCCGTGTTGATTGCAATTACAGATGAAGCTGACCCGAAAGTATTGCTGACGCGCCGTTCAGCTTATTTGAATAATCATGCCGGAGAAGTCTCATTTCCGGGTGGCAAGCGCGATCCGCAAGATACCAGTAATATTGTGGTGGCTTTAAGAGAAGCCTATGAGGAAACGGCTCTCAATCCTTTTGATGTACATTTAATGGGTGATTTACCCATGCAAAAAGCCCGCAATGGCATGCTGGTCAAACCGATTGTGGGACTGATTCCTCCGCAAGTGAAGCTGATTCCACAACCGACGGAAATCGACCGGATTTTCTTTGCCTCATTGCAGCATTTACTTGAAGTGACGCCCACACCTTATGAAGTTCGCTTTGCTCAGCAATCCTTATATTTTCCGAGTATGCGGGTAGAAAATGAAGTGGTTTGGGGCTTGACCGCACGTATGTTGATTTCTTTATTTCAATATGGGCTGGATTATAAAAAAGACTGGCCATTCTTGCTTAATTCTCCAACGTTTAAACGCTCCAAATTTTTTTAACCATTGAATAGGATTTTATCAATGTTGTACAAATTTCAGGGATATATACCTACCGCTACACATCAGCCATGGGATGGCTGGGTGGCACCAACCGCAACCGTGATTGGGCAAGTTGAACTTGGGCGCCAAGTCAGTGTCTGGTTTGGGGCTGTAGTACGTGCAGATAACAGTAAAATTAAATTGGGTGACTTTAGTAATGTGCAGGAAAATGCAGTACTGCATACGGATGCCGGCATTGAGATGAATATTGGCAATTATGTGACAATTGGGCATCAGGCCATGCTGCATGGCTGTACCATTGGAGATAACAGCCTGATCGGAATTCAAGCCGTCATTCTGAACAATGCCGTGATTGGCAAGAATTGTATTATCGGGGCCAATGCCTTGATTCCTGAAGGTAAGATCATTCCGGATAATTCCGTGGTGATGGGCTCACCTGGTAAAGTGGTGAAAACGCTGGATGATGACAGTATTCAAAAATTAACAATGAGCGCCATGCATTATGCTGAACATTTTCAAAACTTTCAGGAGTTGGAAGAAGTGCAACTCTAAGGCACTCTTTTAATGAGTGAATCATAAGCCTAGATTTTCTAGGCATTTTTGTATCTGTTTCGGGAAAATCTCGCGTAGCGGATATGAGTGGAGTATCATATCCGCGTTTTTTATATTCTCTGAATTAAGGTTGTGCATGAAAGTGCTGGCATTGGAGACTGCCAATGAGCAGTGTTCCGTTTCTGTAATCGATGATACTCAAGAACTATTTTTTCAGCTTGATGCGCGCGCCAAGGCACAAACGCAAACGATTCTCCCGATGATTGAACAAGGTCTGCAAGATCTTGGGCTGGCCATTGCTGATTTGACCGCGATTGCCTTTAGTCGTGGTCCGGGTTCTTTTAGCGGTGTCCGCATTAATGCTGCCGTGACTCAGGCCTTGGCTTGGTCCAATGATGTGCTGGTGATTCCGGTGTCGACTTTACAGGCTTTGGCACAGGCAGCCTACCGTTTGCATGGTCTGACTGAAGTGTCTGCGGTATTGGATGCCCGCATGAGCGAAGTCTATATCGCGAGCTATCAACTGGATGCACAAGGGATTATGCAACCGGTCGATGATGAGCAACTGTTAAGTTATGCAGAAGGTAGCCAAGCTGTGCGCTTTACCCCGGTTGGCTCAGGTGCTGAATTGGTACAAAGCGAAACTTCAATTTATAAAGATGTGCATGCGACCGCACAGGATATCGCCAGCATTGCACGTGCAGCGGCACAAGTAGAAAACTGGGTGAGTGCAGAATTGGCATTACCCGTATATTTACGCGATAACGCGTGGAAAAAAATTCCAGAACAAGGCAAAGCATAATTAATTAGGATAAAGCATGGATCTTTTACTGCTACTCAAAGCGGCCATCATGGGTATTATCGAAGGCATTACCGAGTTTTTGCCTATTTCCAGTACCGGCCATTTGATTTTGGCATCAGAATTAATGAATTTCTGGACCAAGGAAAAGAGTGATGTATTCGTCATCGCGATCCAGATGGGGGCAATTGCTGCCGTTATTTATGAATATTGGGCACGTCTTTGGGGGGCAGCGACCGGGATTGTCAGCGGTGAACCGCAAGGTCGCCGTCTAGGCATTGGCCTGATTCTGGCTTCTATTCCGATTATATTGATTGGTCTGACGCTGGGACAAACCGTCAAACAATTACTGTTTAATGATATTGCGATTGCCATTGGTTTAATTGTCGGTGGTCTGATCATTATCTGGATTGAAAAGAATCCACCACAAGTCCGTGTGCATGAAGTTGAAGAACTCAGCATTAGAGATGCGATCTGGATTGGCCTGATTCAGGTTTTATCCTTGATTCCGGGTACTTCCCGTTCAGGCGCAACCATTATCGGTGCGATGTTTTTGGGTGTGTCCCGTAAGGCAGCAACTGAATTCTCATTTTTTCTGGGTATTCCGGTGATCATTGGCGCTGGCTTGCTGGATCTTTATCAAAGCTATGATGTGTTAAATACGACTGAAGACTGGACCGTGATCGGAGTTGGGCTTCTGGTTTCCTTTATCTCGGCATTGATATTAATTCGTGCGCTGGTCGCTTACGTGGCCAAACGCGACTTTATGATCTTTGCCTGGTATCGTATTGCTTCGGGTCTGCTGATTTTATTATTTGCCTATACAGGTTGGAAATTATGGTAAGCGCGATTCGCTTATATGCCGAATCTGACTATCAAGAGAAAGCACAGCACTTCGAGGCTGTGCTTTCTTCTCGTGGGGTACAGGTCGAGATTGAAACTGTTGAAAAACTCAATGCACGTTTTTTCCGTTTAAACCCTGAACTGGCCCTTTGTGTCGATGCTGAGGGACTCTGGTTATGTGCCAACGGCATGAAGATGCAACCGGACTGGCAAGCGGAAACCGGGCGTTTAAAACGTGCATCTTTAAAGTCAGAAATGATTGCACGCGCCTGTAATTTAAGTGAAAAACCAAGCTTAGTCGATGCGACTGCGGGTCTAGGGCATGACAGTCTGTTGATGGCACATTTAGGTGCGCAAGTCACCCTGGTTGAACGGCATCCGATTCTGTTCACCTTGCTTGAAGATAGCCATACACGTGCCCAGTCGGATGCATTCCTGAGTCAGGTCGTGTCGCGGATTAATTTGGTCTTTTCTGATTCAGCCGATTATTTAAAACAGCAGGCCGAGCAGCAGCAGATTGTTGATGTGGTTTATCTTGATCCAATGTTCCCACAGCGGGATCAAAATCAGCAGGCAGTCAAAAAGCAGGCACAGGTCAAAAAACAGATGCAGCTGTTGCATATGTTATTACCTGAAGATGGTGAAATGGATCTGGGCGATAACCTTTTAGAACTGGCGCAGAAAATTGGCAAACGTGTTGTGGTCAAACGTCCGCGTCTGGCGGTATTTTTAGCCGGAAAAGAGCCAAATCATCAATGGCAAGGCGATGCTTGTCGCTTTGATGCGTATTTTCAGCATGAACTTGTAGCTGAATAGGATAATGGCTTCTTTATTAAGCAAAGATTTGTTATATATTTAAAATTAGCATTGATTAAATGCTTATCAAGCATAAACTTATTCAGCACATTAGCGAGCCACTCATCTCCTTGAAATCCTATGATCGACTTTAAACCCTCCATTAATTTTTGGCACGATTTTAAGAGCAACCAAATTGCCGGGATGTGGTTATTTCTGGGGTCGAGGCGTTCTTTACAACTGGTCCGTCCGTCCATCATGCAACTGGTGTTTTGGGGGATCTTGGGGGGCTGCGCCAACAGTTTGTTTAGCTGGCTCAGTTCAGGCCGTATGGGAGATTTTAACTCTCAAGGTCTGATCAGTTATGCGCTTTGGCCTTTCATTGCCCTGATTGTCGGTATTTTTCTTTCGCAACGGGTCAATAATCCACGCTTGATGCTGGTGCCAGCCTTGTTATGGTTGGTGTTAGATACCCATATCATGCTGTTCCAGTGTCTGATTCAGTATCTGGGTGATCTGGATTATCTGCCTTATATCCTTTACGACTATATTCCAACGCTCTTTGTCATGCTGTTTGTCTGGCAAAGTCTGGCAGTGGTCTGGGTGATTTCACATGAATTAAAATGGCCGTGGTGGGAACGTGCGCTGATTATGCTGGCGACTTTGTTTACGCTAGTAGTTTGGCAGATTTCAGTCAAAGATCAGCCGATCTGGAAAGTCGAAGAAATTCCACCGAGTTTTGCCGAAGATGCTTTCTATGCCCAGCCAACTTTGCTGAATAAAGCGCTGGAAAATATCGAGTATGGTGAATTTGCACAGTCACACTGGTATTTCATGGGGGTAGCCGGAGCGAGCTATCAGGATGTATTCCATTCTGAAGTTGAGCGGATTAAAGAGCAGTTTGATACCCGTTTTGGTACTTTTGGCCGATCGATTGCCTTGGTCAATCACCCAGCGACACGTACCACTATGCCGATTGCTTCCAAAACCAGTATGGAGCTGACATTGCGCCGTATGGGGCAGCAGATGAACCGTGAAAGTGACGTATTATTTTTATATATGACCTCTCACGGTTTGCCGAATGTATTTGAAATGGAAAATGCCCCACTGGATCTGGCGCAGGTTGATCCAAAATGGTTGCGTGAAACACTAGATGCATCAGGCATACGTTGGCGCGTGATCGTAATCTCGGCCTGTTTTTCAGGCAGTTTTGCTTCTGCTTTACAGAATGACAATACCTTGGTGATTACGGCTTCGGCAGCTGATCGGCAGTCTTTTGGCTGTTCGAATGAAGCGGATTATACCTATTTTGGTCGTGCGTTCTTTGATGAAGCCATGCGTGAAAATAGCAGCTTGCAAAGCGCTTTCGCACAGGCCACAGATACCGTAGCAAAATGGGAATCAGCTCAAGGTTTTGAGCCATCAGAACCGCAATGGGTGATTGGTAAGAATATGGAATTGATGTTGCCGCAACTGGAGCAACGTTTATTTCCACAGACCACTACGGCGACATCATCTCCCTAGATCAATGTCATCCACAGACCGGTTGTAATAATAAGGAATAGCCATGGAACTTATACAGAACAATAGAAGCTTTGAAGGTGAACAGCGGATTTATCGTTTTGATTCGCGCTATCTTAAAACCCCGACCAAGTTTGGCATTTTTCTGCCGCCTCAAGCTTTAGAAGGTCACAGCTGTCCTGCATTATTCTATCTGGCTGGTTTGACCTGTACCGAAGAAACCTTTGCCATCAAGGCGCATGCACAACGTTTGGCGGCACAGCTTGGCTTGATTTTGATTACACCTGATACCTCACCACGTGGTGAAGGCGTGGCAGAAGGCGACAACTGGGATATCGGTCAGGGTGCAGGTTTTTATATCAATGCTACCCAGGCGCCTTGGGTTGAACATTATCAGATGGAAAGCTTTATTGTCGATGAACTCTATGCACTGGTTACTGAGGAGTTCGTAATCCATCCCGGCAAGATCGGCATCTTCGGCCACTCTATGGGTGGTCATGGCGCATTGACTCTGGCATTTAAATATCCAGAAAAATTTAAATCTGTTTCAGCCTTTGCACCAATTTGTGCGCCGAGTCAGTGCCCATGGGGAGACAAAGCATTCTCGAATTATTTGGGTACTGAAAAAGAGGAATGGCTGAAACATGATGCGACCGCTTTGGTTCAGGAAAAGGGCGCATTGTTTGGCGATATTCTGATTGATCAGGGTTTTTCAGACCAGTTCTATAACCAGCTTAATCCAGCCCTGTTCCAGCAGGCTTGTGATGGCGTGAACCAGCCGCTAACTTTACGTGAACATCAGGGCTATGATCATGGTTATTACTTTATTCAAAGTTTCGTAGATGATCATTTGCAATTCCATGCCGTGCAGTTAAATCCTTAAAGTAGGACTGCAGATATGTAGCAAAGCCAAAAAGATTAAAAAACCTCCAAAATGTTTTTACATTCTGGGGGTTTTTCTTTTAATATCAGATGTATAAAAGTATAAAAAATTGGGGTCGTCATGCAGCAGACAGCAGACGGTATTCGTGTCAGTGAGTCATTATTTCCAGCTGCTTCAAGTTTTTCGACTGAAGCCACGCCTTCGGTCAGACCGAAATATCAGCGATATGGATTCAGATTTCATGGCAGTGCATCCGAATATTTTGGTATCTGGATGGTGAATCTGATGCTGACCATAGTGACATTGACCTTGTACAGCCCTTGGGCCAAGGCACGCCGTATGCGTTATTTCTACGGCAATACCCAATTTTTAAACCATCGCTTCGACTTTGTGGCCATGCCCAGCCGGATCTTGCTGGGTCGTCTGTTTGCACTGGAACTATATCTGGTTACCGTCGTACTGACCAACTATTCAATCCTCGCTACCAGTTCTTTATTGATGGTCGCTGCGCTGTGTTTGCCCTGGCTCAGTCGGATGACCTTGAAATTCAAGGCCCGAAATAGCAAATATGGCAATGTGCGCTTTTATTTTAATGGCAGCAACCGCGAGGCTTACAGGGTCTTATTTCTGGCCATCCTGATCAATATCTTTACTTTGCTGCTGTTTAGTCCGGTGATGATCTGGCTCTATAAACGCTATTGCTTTAATCATTTATCGCTTGGTCAGCTGCAATTCAAGCTGAATATTAACTGGTCCAAGTTTATGTCTGCCGTTTATCTGCCCTTGGGGCTTTGCCTGCTGGTTGGTATTGGCTGGCTTGCAGCAGTGGTGTACTGGGTGGACCGGATTGGAACCAATTTGTTTAGTCTTGGTTTACTGCTTAGCTATCTGCTTTGTCTGGCGCTGGTCTGGCCGGTCATTTCTGCACGTTTATACCTCATTACCTGGAATCATGTGGAGCTTGGTCAAAGTTACTTTAAAACACGGGTAACTACCTGGCGTTATAGCTGGATTGTGCTGAGCAACTGGATAGTGCGTGTTCTTAGTCTGGGCTTAATGACGCCTTGGGCTGCCATCCGTTTATATGAATATCAGTTAAAACACTTAGAACTATATGTGGCTGAAGATGAAACCAATCTTGAGCATATCTTGCAACCTGACCCGAGTGCTTTGGCCGATGAAATCCTGGACGTATTTGATTTCGATGCGTCGCTATAGGAGTAAATGTGATGAAACGACCTGTCGAAGTTAAGTTTTATGATGGAATTCTCGCTGAAGCCCGTCGTGCCTGGATTGTACCGGATCAGCAACAAGGGATTGTCTTGAAACTTGATGAGGATGTTCCAGTACAAGTTAGCGCTGCAGATTTTTATTTTTCTTATCCGGACATGGCCTACATTGGTGGTGTCGGTGGTCGTAAACCGATTATTGAGCTGCCTGAAGAGCGTCGGATTGAGTTTTTAAGCAAAGCGCCACATTGGCTCGGGATTAAACATAAAGATATTTATCATGCAATCTGGAAGTTTGAACGTTCACCGATCCTAATTTTCTTTTCCATGATCATCGTGATTAGTGCAGTGATTGTGATTTTAAAATGGGGGATTCCTTATAGTGCCAAACATCTGGCAAAATTCCTTCCGGAGCAGACTCTGGTTGAAGTAGGCAACCGGACAGAGCAGCAGTTAATTGCCCAGACCCAACCAAGTACACTACCGGAAGAACAGCAGATGCGATTAAAAACTTTGTATGAACAAAAGATTGCTGTAGGAAAGCCTGCAAAAATTATTTTCCGTCAAGGTGGATCAAGCATGGGCATGAATGCCGCAGCCATCCCGAATAACACCATTATTGTGACCGATGAACTGGTGAAAATCAGCGGCACCGATGAAGAAGTCCTTGCAGTATTGGCCCACGAACAAGGCCATCTGGTACAGAAGCACAGCATGCAAAAAGTGATTTCTAATCTGGGGGCGGCGGGACTTTTTGCCTTGGTAACTGGAGATTTAAGTGATGTGGTCACCGCATCTGTAGTCGTGTTGACCGATGCCGGATATTCGCAGGCGATTGAACTGGATGCCGATGACTATGCCATGCAGCATTTGCATCAACAGCAGATTTCCAGTATTCACTTGTCTAACTTTTTGCAGCGGGTGGAAAATGCCAGAATACTGGCAGAGGAATCGCAAACCTTAAAAATGAAAAATTTCACTCTCAATATTCATGGAAAAGACCGGCACCTGACAGAAACCGAACTGAAATGGATTCGCCTAATCGGGAAGTTTAAAAAATATCTGGAATCACATCTCGAACTGGATAAAAGAATTCAGCGTATCCATGCCTTTAATGATCAGGCGAATCATCGTATCTAGTTTCTGATCATTGCTATGCCCTGATCACTAAGGCTTTTTAGCCCCTATCTTTGCCAGTCGGCAGTCAGATGTTCCTGTCCCATACGGATCAGATGATCCAGAACCACATTTTCGAGTTTATTCAGGTCAGTAAATTCATCTGTGCTTTGAATCGTTACGGTTAGATGATCCTGTTCAGGAGCCAATATCACTTCAGCATTTGGAAAATGAATCAGGAAATTTTGTTCGGTTTCATCAATATTAAATTTATGTTTCCAGTGATTGGCTAGGCGTTTGGCAATTCGTGAAGCTTGTTGCGTCTGGATATGGGCAATACTTTTCATCAGTCTTCTACACTATTCATCATTATCCTGTACTTTAAACCAAGCGGTGATGCCGGCATAAGCCTCAAAGCGTTACACAGCGTTTTAATCTTGCAACATCGAATCACAGTAGCCGGAGCGGATTTGATATAATGGGAAAAATCCAATTTCAACAAGCCAGGTTCTCCCATGTCCAAGCCTTATTTAATTGCCCCTTCTATTTTATCTGCTGACTTTGCCCGTTTAGGTGAAGAAGTCGAGAATGTGTTGGAAGCAGGTGCAGACGTTGTTCATTTTGATGTCATGGACAACCATTATGTACCGAACCTGACTTTTGGTGCAGGTGTTTGTAAGGCCTTGAAAAATTATGGGATCAAGGCGCCAATTGATGTGCATTTGATGGTTAAGCCGGTAGATCGCATGATCGGAGATTTCCTTGAAGCGGGTGCTGATATCATTACTTTCCATCCGGAAGCGTCTGATCATATTGACCGTTCTTTACAGTTGATTAAATCAGGTGGTGCCAAAGCGGGCTTAGTATTTAACCCAGCAACGCCACTGCATTATCTGGATTATGTACTGGATAAAGTCGATCAAATTTTGCTCATGAGCGTGAACCCGGGTTTTGGCGGACAGAAATTTATTCCAATGACTTTGGATAAATTGCGTCAGGCACGCAAACTGATTGATGCTTCAGGGCGTGATATTCGTCTGGAAGTTGATGGCGGTGTTACGCCAAGCAATATTCGTGAAATTGCCGAAGCGGGTGCCGATATGTTTGTGGCGGGTTCAGCTATTTTTGGCAAGCCGGATTATAAAGCTGTGATTGATGAAATGCGTGCGGAATTAGCGAGAGTGGGACAGGTTCAATTGTAATCGTTAAAAACTCATAAGTGCATAAATATGTGGATAACTTTATGGATAAGTGTGTAGATATCTATGTTGATAACCATATGGATATGTTGCATAAAATGTAATCGTTTGTAGCCTGATTGATTGCGATTTAGACAAAATCTGTATAAAAAGAACTCAAATTGGGTTCTTTTTTATTACATATAACCCTTGTGTTTAGTGGTTATTTGTTAATCAAGAGTTAATAATTCAACCAAGTAAAAAATGATCAATGTCTCGCATATTTGTGTTTCATTATGTAATTACTCCAGACATAGTTTAAATTTAATTGATGTGTATAACTTAATATTCTGAGTCCATTCTCATGTAATTGTTGTGGATGAATTGTCCGATTATTAGAACTATTTCTGACTTGGCATTTTCAACATCTACCATAACCAGAGTAGCCATGAATGTCGTGAGGATTTGAGTAAGGCAAAGTTAAGTTGTATCTCGATAAGTCATGTTTTGTAAAAATAGCCAGATTACTGCAATGTGGTTTTATCAAATTTTTACACCTAGGAGGAACGACCTCCCTTGTGAATTGCATATCGGAATTTACAGGAAAAATCGTCAGGACGGCCTGATTCTTATATAAAAGGAGGAGGGCTGCATGGCCTGGATTGTACTTATTCTTGCGGGTATTTTTGAAATCGTTTGGGCATATTCAATGAAGCTGTCTGAAGGCTTTACCAGACTCACCCCAAGTATTATTACCATTGTCTTCATGGTACTGAGTTTTGCTTTACTGGCTTATGCGATGCGTACTTTGCCGCTAGGTACAGCCTATACGATCTGGACCGGGATTGGTGCAGTGGGTTCATTTCTCATCGGTATTTGGGTTTTGGGTGAACCCGCTACAGCGTTGCGTATGCTGGCTGCCGTACTCATCATTTCCGGTCTGGTGCTGATGAAAGTATCCTCTTCATAATTTGTTTCTGCTTGTCTCGGTGAACTGGGTTAATATAGAAAATGAACTCAGTGATTGGGACAGGGCGCCATCATGAACTTAAGTTATCTCTATATGGATTCTCCCGTAGGTCAGCTACAACTGGTCGCGAATGAAACCGCGCTGGTGGCTGTGCTTTGGGACTGTGAACAGCCGAATCGGGTGAAACTGGCGACCTTGGTTGAAGATCCGCAGCATCCGGTATTGATTGAAACCAGACGCCAGCTCCAAGAATATTTTGCCGGTCAGCGCAATGTTTTTGACCTGCCTTTGGACTTTGCCGGTACTGATTTTCAGAAAAAGGTTTGGCAGGTGCTACTGAATATTCCCTACGGACAGACGCGAAGCTATCGCGACATTGCTGAACAGGTGGGTAATATCAAGGCAGTACGTGCCGTGGGTGCAGCCAATGGTAAAAACCCGATTTCGATTATTGCACCCTGTCATCGGGTGATTGGTCGCAGTGGCAAGCTGGTGGGGTTTGCCGGTGGTTTGGATAAAAAAGAAATCCTGTTAAATATTGAGCGGACGTATCCATAGATATCTTTTATAAATCACAAAATGATCGTTCTATTCATATTTAAATGAATATTAAAAGTTTCTTCTCCCTCTGGGATAAGAAGCACTGCTTAGCAAGGAGATGAGGGGGTAAAAACCTCTCCCTCGCCCTCTCCTACAAGGAGAGGGTATTTCCTTTGTAGTAATTATAAAAAATGATTTATGAAAGAACTTTAATATCTAAAAATTTAAAACAAATGAAAAATTAGAATATGGATGTTCTGCTAGTAGAAATTAATCTATTCATACTTTGTGATTGGATTTATTTCGAAGTGGTATTCAAAACAGCCTAAGCAGTCATAAGCTTTTACGAGCCCATAAAAAAGCCTTTGAATGATTCAAAGGCTTTTTAGTGTTAAATATTTGAAGCTTTCAGTTTTTCGGTAATCTCAGCCAGAACTTTAATCCGTTTTACTTCGTCCCATAATACTTTGGCTTCAGGATAATGTTTCGACATCATGCCGAGCCATTGCTTGTAACGACCGACCATCCCGATCTCAGTTTTGGCTGGACCGTTGATAAAACGAATTTGCAGTTGCAGCAGTTCATTCCAGTTCAGCAAAGGTGCATCCGAATTTTGACGGATACATTGAGTCAGGTCGGGTGTGGTCACCGCACCACGGCCAATCATCAGGTCTTCGCAGCCAGATTCTAGTCGACACTGTTTGGCATCGGTATTGTTCCAGATTTCACCATTGGCGATCACATTGATCTTGAGTGCTTCACGAATCGGTTGTAACTGGTCCCAGAATGCTGGCGGAGTGTAGCCATCGGCTTTGGTACGTGCATGAACAGTGACCCAGGCTGCCCCGGCATCTTCAATGGCATGCGCATTTTCCAGCATAAAATTACGGTCCATATAACCCAGACGCATTTTGGCGGAAACCGGAATATGCGCAGGCACTGCATCACACACGGCTTTAACCAGCTCATGCACGACTTTGGGTTCATCGAGCAGGACTGAACCACCACGATGACGGTTCACGGTTTTGGCCGGACAGCCAAAATTCATGTCAATTGCCGGTGCGCCCATGGCTGCCACTTTGGCGGCATTCGCTGCTAGCATCTCCGGATTATTTCCTAAGAATTGGACATGTACCGGTGTACCTGCCGCCGTCTTGCCATCATTCAACAGTTCCGGGCAGTAAGTATGATAAATATGATCGGGCAGAAGGGAATCGGTGACACGGATAAACTCGGTCACACACCAGTCAAAGCTACCTACGGATGTCAGCACATCACGCATAATCGGATCGGTTAAGCCTTCCATGGGAGCAAGCACAAGTTTCAACGGTGCACACCTGTAAATTTAAAACGGTGTTATACGTTTTTTTAGGCAGCCTGTCTAGGCTGGATCGGAATTGAATGATGAGTACCTGAAAATTGAACTTTTTGGGCTGATATAAAAAGGCCTTTAATGTGGATTAAAGGCCTTTAAAAGTGAAAATTAAGAAGGTTTAGCAATATCCAGCCATTTTAGTCCGCCAGTTTTTCGACTTTCATACTCTCACGATAATACTGACAGCCCTTGTACAACAGGAAGCAACCAATCAATCCGGCAATCGCATTGACGATCGAGATTGAGTTACCAACCATTAAGGTATTCTGGAAATATTTATCCGTGATTAATGCCACAGCGGTGGTTCCGACGCCTAAGGCAATCAGGTTTGAAACCAGCAGGAACTTGGCAGATACCTGTGCGCGTAGCTGGTTTGGTGTCAGCATTTGCGTAGCAGCAGCCGATGCAGGAATCGGGAAAGTGGAGAAGAACATCGCCACAAAAATCAGCGCAAATGAAAGCTGCATATTATCGACCTGAGTAAACAGCACACTCGGAATAATCAGCGCCGCACAGCCAATCGCACCAGTACGAATTGCAGCATCGCTATAGCCACGTTTCGAGAAGAAGTCGATCAACCAGCCACAGAACAAGGCACCTGAAGTATTCGCGATCAAAATAATCGTACCGAGGATATAACCGGTTTGACTCGCATCCAGACCGAAATTACGCATGTAATAGGCAGGTGCCCAGCCCAGCAGCGAATACAACATCATGGTATAAAAAGAAAAACCAATAAAATGACAGAAGAAGGTCTTTTTATGTGTCTTGATAAAACCGATCGAGTTTTTAAAAGAGGCTTTAATGACCTGACCATCCTGACCGACTTTCATGCCCTTACGTGCAGGTTCACGCACCGTCAGTACCATGAGCAGTGCCAGCAATACGCCCGGTAGACCCACAATCATAAAGGTGAGTTGCCAGGTTTTCACTTCACCAATAAGCGGTAAAGCCACGAAGCTGACATCTTTTAGCAAGCCAATCACATAGCCGCCAATCAGGAAAGCTAAACCCGAACCAATAAAGGCACCAATCGCAT
Source organism: Acinetobacter sp. WY4 (assembly GCF_018438165.1). Lineage (GTDB taxonomy): Bacteria > Pseudomonadota > Gammaproteobacteria > Pseudomonadales > Moraxellaceae > Acinetobacter. The sequence goes on from NZ_CP053947.1 coordinate 2,716,903, forward strand.
ATACCCCGAGTGCACGGCCTAATTTATCTTTCGGAAATAAGTCGGCAACGATTGAATAAAAGGCAGGGGAAAGCGCAGCTTCACCGGCACCCACACTCAAACGTGCAATAAACATTTGAATAAAGTTTTTACTGAGACCACAAGCCGCTGTGGCAAGACTCCAAAACGCAATCCCGGTTGCAATGATTTTAATTCGGGACTTTTGATCCGCCAGCGCGGCAATGGGCAGACCCATAATGGCATAAAACAAGGAGAAGGCCAGACCTTGCAATAGACTAAACTGGGTATCGCTTAGCATTAAATCGGCTTTAATCGGTTCAATCATGAGCGATAAAATTTGACGGTCTACAAATGACAGAATGTAAGCCACCATACAAATGACCACCACATACCATTGATAGGTGCTGCTTTCCGGTGGTGGTTCAATCTGTTCAGACAGCGGCACGGCCGTTTCTGTCGGTGTAGGCTCAAAATTTTGATTTGTTGGTTGAATCGTCCTTTCAACCATTTCTAGGTTCAGCGATTTATCATTCATCATGCAACATCCTGTGCTGATCGTTTGAGATATTTATTTGATACTTTTAATTTGTTTGTTGTTTTTATATTGTATCGCATTTAAATAATCTAGAGGCTAAATGGATAGACGTCAATCTGTTTTTAAAAATAGATACAAATAATTTTAAAAGACAAAAAAAAGGAATCATAATAATTCCTTTTTTTGGTGTGAATTTTTAGCCACGCTCAACCAGCGTTAAAATATCGTAGGTTGCAACCAGTTCATTGCGTTGGTTTTTTACTTTAATATCCCAGACCACGACACCATGTGGCTTCTGTGCCGGATCGCGCAGTGCTTTTGGAGTTTTCTGCTTACAGGTCAGTTCTACCTGAATGGTATCGCCAATTTTCACCGGTTCTACAAAGCGCAAGTTGTCCATGCCATAGTTGGCAATGACTGGGCCCTGGGCGGCATCAACGAATAAACCGGCTGCGGCAGACACCACGAAATAGCCATGTGCCACACGTTCACCAAACAGGGATTCTGCTGCAGCAATCTTGTCCATATGCGCATAGAAGTGATCACCGCTCAGGCAGCCGAAATTCACCAGATCCGCTTCGGTCACGCTACGTCGTGCAGTCAGTAAACGCTCGCCTATACGCAATTCATCAAATGATTTTTTAAAAGGATGCACGCGGTCTTCAAAGACTTGAGCTCCAGCCGTCCAGCTATGGCCGACCTGAGTCATGGCATTTGGCGAGCCTTGAATCGCAGTACGTTGCATATAATGTTTGACTGCACGCAAGCCGCCGAGTTCTTCACCGCCACCGGCACGTCCCGGTCCACCATGAACCAGTAAAGGTAATGGAGAGCCATGTCCGGTACTTTCTTTGGCACTTTCAGCATCCAGAATATGGACACGACCATGCCATGGCGCAATTTTGCTGAGCAGTTGTTCAATATTTTCATCGGTATTGCGTACGATGGATGCCACCAGGCTACCTTCGCCACGTGCCACCAGGTCAGCCAGCTGAGCCAAGTCAGTATATGGCATTAAAGTCACTACAGGCCCAAAGGCTTCAATCTTATGAATGTTTTCTGCCTGAACTGGTGCTTTGCAGACCAGTACTGTCGGTGGGTAACATGCAGACTTCTCAGTATTTTGTACTTGCAGCTTAAAGTCTTGGCGCAAGTGGCTACCGAATACAATCTCTGCATCCTGGCTCAGCTGTTCAACTTTTGCCGCGACATCATGTTTCTGTTTGACGCTGGCCAAAGCCCCCATGCTGACGCCTTCCTGAGCGGGGTCACCGACGACCACTTTTTTCAGTTTTGCAATCAGGCGACTTTGTACTGTATCCAATAGCTTGGCTGGCACAAAGGCACGACGAATAGCGGTACATTTCTGTCCGGTTTTGGTGGTCATTTCACGGAAAACTTCACGGACAAATAAATCAATCGTTTCATCATTAGCTTGCGCCGTCAAAATCGCACTGTTGACCGAGTCTGCTTCCATGGTAAATGGAATCGAGTAGGCATTTAAGTGTGGATGCGAACGCAGTTTTTGCCCTGTTGAAGCAGAACCGGTAAAAGTGACCGTATCTTGAGGATTTAAATGATCAAATAAATCATAGACCTGTCCGCAAATGAGCTGCAGTGAACCTTCTGGCAAGAAACCGCTTTCATGAATGGCTTTAACTACGGCATGAGTCAGCTCGGCACCTTCGGTCGCCGGTTTGACAATACAGGGTACGCCTGCCAGCAGTGTCGGTGCGATTTTTTCCAGCATGCCCCAGATCGGAAAGTTAAAGGCATTGATATGCACGGCGACACCGGCTTTAGGCGTCAGAATATGTTTCGCGCCAAAGCTACCTTGCTTAGAAAGAGGAATCCAGGCATCTTCGACCCATGCTGTTTCATCACTCAGTTCACGACGCACCAAACTCGAATAGGCATATAAGGTGCCAATCCCGCCTTCAATATCAATCCAGGCATCTTTACGGGTACAGCCGGTTGCTTTGGCAAGCTCATAAAAGTCTTCTTTGCGTTCCATCAAATACTGTGCCACTTGCTTCAGTGCATTGGCACGTTGATGAAACGTCCATGTGGCGATAGTCGCGCCTTTTTGTTTGGCATACTTCACCACGGCTTGGGTATCGATGCCCTGACTGCCGACCTGATAAACCGCTTCACCGCTAATGGCATGATAAACCGTACGTAAATCGGCTTGCGCTTTGTATTCCTGGCCGTATACCAGTGAAGATAAGCTTTTGATGGCAAGAGGATTATGGGTTGATTCAGTATCTTGATAATCCATTGTGCTTGAGCTGCTGTCTAACTCTAACATGGTAAAAACTCCATTTATGATACGTTTTGAGATGTATTTTAATTTTGATGTTTCATAATTTGTGTTGAAAAAGTGAAAATGTCAATCATAAATCTGTGTTTAAAAATGCGTAACAATAAAATAAAAAATATTAAATTATATAAAACAAATATTTAGTAAAAATAAGGGATAAAAATTAAATGATACCAATAAATAGATATTGATTTTAATTGCGTATCGTTTTAATTTGAATGTATCAACACTTGGGATAAGTGAGGGAACAATGAATAATCAACAACAAATCTTTGATCAAAAGATTGAAAAGGATATTTCCATCGAGCCGAAGGACTGGATGCCGGATGCTTATCGTAAGACCTTGATTCGTCAGATCGGTCAGCACGCACACTCTGAAGTTGTGGGCATGTTGCCGGAAGGTAACTGGATTACCCGTGCACCAACTTTAAAACGTAAAGCCGTACTGATGGCAAAAGTCCAGGATGAAGCCGGCCATGCCTTGTATCTGTACAGTGCTGCAGAAACCTTGGGTGCCGATCGTGACGACATGATGGATAAGCTGATTGCCGGTCGCATGAAATATTCTTCAATTTTTAACTATCCAACCCTGAGCTGGGCCGATGTTGCCGCGATTGGCTGGCTGGTGGATGGTGCAGCCATTGTCAATCAGGTTGCGCTTTGCCGTACCTCTTATGGTCCTTATGCACGTGCCATGGTGCGCGTCTGCAAGGAAGAAAGTTTCCATCAGCGTCAGGGCTTTGAGGCCATGATGGAATTGGCTAATGGTACGCCGGAACAAAAGCAGATGGCACAGGATGCGGTGAACCGTTTCTGGTGGCCGGCACTGATGATGTTTGGTCCAAGTGATGATAATTCCCCGAACAGTGCACAAAGTATGCAGTGGAAAATTAAATTATTCAGCAATGATGAGCTACGTCAGAAATTTGTCGATAACACCGTGTCGCAAGTCTTACAGCTGGGTTTAACCGTTCCAGATCCAGACCTCAAATTCAATGAAGCCACCGGACATTACGAATTTGGTGAAATCAATTGGGATGAGTTCTTTGCGATTCTTGCAGGCAAGGGACCGTGTAACCATGAGCGTATTGAAGCACGCCGCAAAGCTTGGGAAGGCGGCAAGTGGGTACGTGATTCAGCAGCAGTCTATGCGCAGAAACAGCAGCAACAGTCAGCAGCACAAAAAGTTGCTTAAAAAATAGTTTGATCAATATAAGGAAATTTGCTCATGAATAACAAAAATAACTGGTCACTTTATGAAGTATTTGTGCGTAGTAAACAGGGTCTGAGTCACCGTCATGTCGGCAGCCTGCGTGCACCAGATGAGGAAGTCGCACTACAAAATGCCCGCGATGTATATACCCGCCGCAATGAAGGGATCAGTATCTGGGTGGTGAAATCTGAATTGATTACCTCTTCACAGCCAGATGAAAAAGCAGAATTTTTTGAACCCGCTTTGGACAAGGTTTATCGCCATCCAACCTTTTATAACATTCCAGCTGGCATCGAGCACATGTAAAGGAAAAGGTGAAGACTATGACAAATCAAGTATTGGCAGAATTTCTTTTACATGTGGGTGACAGTCAACTGATCCTGTCTCATCGTTTGGCAGAGTGGTGTGGTCATGCACCTGAACTGGAGCTGGATATTGCCTTAGCCAATATCGGACTGGATTTATTGGGTCAGGCACGTACTGCCCTCAGTCTGGCAGGTGAAGTGGAAGGACAGGGCCGTAATGAAGACAAGCTGGCTTATTTCCGTACCGAGCGTGAATACCGTAATTTGCTGCTGTGCGAACAGCCGAATAGTGATTTTGCCCAGACTCTGGTGCGCCAGTGGTTGATGGATCATTACCACGCTTTATTGTTTAGCGCCTTAAGTCACAGTCAGCATGCTCAACTAGCTGCTTTTGCAGTGAAATCACTCAAAGAAGTGAAATATCACCAGCGTTTTTCTACCACCTGGATGGAACGCTTAAGTTTAGGTACCGCAGAAGCACATGAAAAAATCCAGCAAGGTCTAAACCAGTTATGGCGTTTTACCGAGGAACTTTTTGTCCTGACGGCTGATGAAAGACAGTTGGTCGATAGCGGTGTTATTCCAGATATTGAAAATTTAAAAGCACAGTGGTTGGAGACCATTACAGCCGAGTTAGCGCGATTTGAATTAAGCCTGCCAGAGCTAGGCGCTTATCGCAGTGGGGCTAAACAGGGTTTACATACAGAACATCTCGGTTTTGTTTTGGCTGAACTGCAATACATGCAGCGCTCTTATCCAAACATGAACTGGTAATTCGGCACAATCACAGGGAGTGAGTCGCATGAATCTGATTCGACACGTAGAAGATCAATGTTGGGACGTTTTACAGCAGGTTTCTGATCCAGAGATTCCAGTATTGTCAGTGATTGATCTGGGCATGATTCGTGGCGTCGAGCTGAATCAGCAGGATGAAATTGTGGTGCGACTCACGCCGACCTATAGCGGCTGTCCGGCCACGGATTTATTAAAAGCAGAAATTACCCAGGCTTTCGAGGCGAACGGTTTGACGCCGGTCAAAGTCATTGTGGATCTGTCTCAAGCCTGGACTACGGACTGGATGAGTGAATCGGGCAAACACAAATTACAGCAATATGGTATTGCCCCGCCGCAAGGCCAGTCACATAGCTGTGGTACGCATGTGGCATTGACCGATGGCATCACCTGTCCACAGTGCTTAAGTAACAACAGCAAATTATTAAGTGAATTCGGTTCGACAGCCTGTAAAGCTTTATATCAATGTCGGGACTGCTTAGAAACTTTTGACTATTTCAAATGTATTTGATTGTAACGATTGCGCGGTGGGCAGGGTAAACCAATAACAAACCTGAACACCGCCACCTAAAAGAAGGATTTTGCCATGAGCCAATTTATACCATTAACCATTAAATCGATTCAGCCACAAACCCAGCAAGCGATCTGCATTGCCTTTGATCTCGCGCCTGAGCAGTTGGATACTTTTCAATATCAGCCGGGTCAGCACCTCACCATTCGTCATTTAACCGATGACGGCGAGCTGCGCCGCTGCTACTCGATCTGCAGTGATACTCAGGAAGACATGAGCATTGCGATTAAAAAAATTGATCAGGGTCAGTTTTCAACCTGGGCCAATGCGCATCTCAAAGCGGGCGATGTACTAGAAGTCATGCCACCGCAAGGGGTGTTCTTTCAGAAAGCCGCCAAGGCTGGTGGCCAGAATTATCTAGGATTTGCAGCAGGCAGTGGCATTACGCCAATTTTATCGATTGTAAAGTCGGTGTTGAACCGTCAAGCGGAAGCAACATTCACTCTGGTATATGGCAACCGCTCCTGGAAACAGACCATGTTCTCTGAACAGATCATGGACTTGAAAGACCGTTTTAAGGAACGTCTGCAACTGGTAAATATTTTTTCACGTGAACTGAATGACAGTGACATCTTTAATGGTCGGATTGATGCAGACAAATTGCAGCAGTTATTTCAGGCCAATCTGATTTCTGCCGAAGCAGATCACTGTTTCGCTTGCGGCCCTGAAGAAATGATGACAGCAGTCGAAACGGTATTACCGACTTGGGGCATTCAACGCAGCAAGATTCATACGGAACGCTTCAATACGGGTACTGCACCGAAAGCAACCGCCCAGCAGATGGAAAGCCGCAGCGAAGAACGCGTCAATATCATCCTCGATGGTCGCGAGCTGATTGTTGAAGTCTCCAAACAGGATGACAGTATTTTAGATGCTGCGCTACGTGCCGGGGCAGACCTGCCATATGCCTGTAAGGGCGGTGTTTGTGCCACCTGTAAATGTAAGGTGTTAGAGGGACAGGTTGAAATGGCGGTGAATTACAGTCTGGAAGAAGATGAAATCCAGAAAGGCTATGTGTTGAGTTGTCAGGCACGTCCAACCACGGCCAATGTCCGACTCAGTTTTGATGAATAACAGCTGAATTTACAGTACCGAGCATAGCAGGAGTTCAAGGATGACCTACATTAAAACCAGCTCACCCAAGCCAGGTGTGGTACTGATCGAGCTGAATCGCCCAGAAAAGCGCAATGCCTTAAACAATGCCACCTTGCAAGAGATTGCAGCCTGTTTACAGGACTTGGAAACAGATGCTGCTGTGAAAGCCGTGGTCATCACTGGAAATACGCAATGCTTTACTGCCGGTGCTGATTTAAATGAGCTGGCGCAGTTAGATGTGGTCAGCATCCAGCAGGATCAGCGCCCACTGCTTTGGAAAAAAATTGATGAATTTTCCAAGCCTTTAATCATGGCTGTGAATGGTTATGCCTTTGGCGCAGGTTTCGAGCTGGCTTTGCATGGCGACATGGTGCTGACCGGAGAAAATGCCCAGTTTGCCTTGCCTGAAATCGGTTTAGGGATGCTGCCGGGTGCCGGTGGAACACAGCGTCTGGCCCGTCTGGTCGGTCAGCAATTGACAATGCGTTGGGCCATGACCGGTGAAATGATTTCGGCTCAGACCGCATTACAACATGGCATTAGCAGCCAGGTTTGTCCAGCAGGACTGACCGTGCAATACGCACTGGAACTGGCAGAAAAAAATTGCCAAGCAAGCACCGCTGGCCATTCGTGCCATCAAGCAATCTTTAAAGTCGATCCATGAAGTGACTTTAAGTCAGGGATTGAAGCTCGAGCGTCAACATTTTGTCTGGCTGGCGGCGACCCAAGATCGCCAGGAAGGCATCAATGCATTTTTAGAAAAAAGAAAACCAGAATTTAGAGGTGTGTAATGGATTATCAAACAATTATTGTCGAAGAAAAAAATGCAGTGGGCTACCTGACCTTTAACCGTCCAAAACAGCTCAACAGCTTTAATGAAACCATGCATCAGGAAGTCTCCAAGGTCATCAAGGACTGGGCCAAAGACAGCCAGATTCGTGCCGTGGTGATTTCAGCCGAAGGCCGCGGTTTCTGTGCCGGTCAGGATCTGAATGACCGTGTGGTCGATCCGAATGCCGATGCACCGGACTTAGGCCTATCGATTGAAAAATATTACAACCCTTTGATCAAGCTGATTACCGAAATGCCTAAACCGGTGATTTGTGCCGTGAATGGAGTAGCAGCAGGGGCAGGTGCCAATATTGCCCTGGCGTGTGACATTGTGGTGGCAGCAAAATCGGCTTCCTTTATTCAGGCCTTTTGCCGTCTTGGTTTGGTGCCAGATTCAGGCGGTACCTGGTTCCTACCGCGTCTGGTCGGCCGTGCTCAGGCGATGGGCCTAGCGATGCTCGGCGATAAAATTCCGGCTGAGCGTGCAGTACAACTGGGCATGATCTGGCAGGTGGTTGAAGATGAGCAACTGCAAGCAGAAGCGAAAAAATTGGCGGAGCATCTGGCTCAGCAACCGACCTATGGTCTGTCCCTGATCAAAAAAGCCATTCATGCCGCAGCAGAAAACAATTTGGATGAGCAGCTCATTCTGGAACGTGACCTGCAACGTCTGGCTGGACGTTCAAGCGATTATAAGGAAGGTGTACAAGCCTTTATGCAGAAGCGTACCCCTGAATATAAAGGATGCTAAATCATGCAACAGATCAATTTGGAACAAGTCAAAGTTGCTGTGGTCGGTGCTGGAACCATGGGGATTGGCATTGCACAACTGGCAGCCATGCACGGGCATCCGACCTATGTGTTTGATCTCGATCGCAGCAAAGTTCAGAGTGCCTTGACTGCTTTAGAGGCGCAGCTGAGCAAGCGCGTACAAAATGGCAAAATGACCCAGCAATTGCTGGAGAGTACCTTCGCCAATCTGATTGTGGCAGAGGACATTCAGCAGCTTGCCGATGCGGGCTTAATTATTGAAGCCATTGTTGAAAAGAAAGAAGTGAAGCAAAACCTGTTTCAACAGCTGGCTGCCATTTGCCCGGAACAGACGATTTTTGCGTCTAATACTTCTTCAATTTCCATTACCGCAATTGCCTCGGCGATTCCACATCCCGAGCGAGTGATTGGCCTGCATTTTTTTAATCCGGCCCCAGTGATGAAACTGGTCGAGATTATCCGCGGACTGAAAACTTCAGCAGTCATTGCCGATGCTGTATTTGATCTAATGAAGCACTGGAACAAGGTTCCGGTACGAGCCAAATCGACCCCCGGTTTTATCGTCAATCGTGTCGCACGACCGTATTATGCCGAAGCCTTTCGTGCCTTGCAGGAAAATGCTACCACACCCGAACAGCTCGATTACATCATGCGCGAATGTGGCCGTTTTGCCATGGGACCGTGTGAACTCACCGACCTGATTGGTCAGGATGTGAATTTCTCGGTCACACAAAGTGTCTATCAGGAATTTTTCTATGAGCCACGCTACCGCCCATCCTTGATTCAAAAAGAGCTGGTCGATGCCGGCTGTTATGGCCGCAAGTCCGGTCAGGGTTTTTATGATTATACGCAGTCCCAGCCTGCACCTGTATATGAATTGCCAGTGTGTTATGCCAAGTCGCTGAATAAGCTCAAAGTCACGATAAAAGGTGAATGGCTGCATTCAGCAGCACTGATTGAACGTTTAAAACAGGCCTCTCATGTGGAGCTGAGTTTTCAGGCGGCAGAACAGAATGAAATCCTGATTGGTGATCTTTCCCTGCGATTATCGCTCGGCGAGTCGGTTGAACTGGCTTATCCGCATGAGCCTGTGGTGTTGATGGATTGGCATGCAGATTGGGAAAATGCCCAATCGATTCCAGTCGTTGCATCACCAGCATGTAGTGCTGAACAACGCCAGGCAGTGGAGCTATTCCTCATAGGTATGGATATGATACCTATTTGGTCTAAGGATCATCCCGGTCTTTATGTTATACGTAGTATTGCCATGTTGGTGAATGAAGCCTGTGAAGCAGCACTGCATGATATCGCATCAGAACAAGATATTGATTCTGCTATGAAATATGGCGTGAATTATCCTTGTGGTCCATTCGAATGGGCAGATAAAATTGGATATTACACAATTTTGCAAATTTTAGAAAATATGTATCGTATTTATGGTGAAGACCACTATAGAACTAGTATATATTTAGCAAAGAAAGCGGTGCAGGGATATGCACAGAAAACTCAGCAGCAACCATTACGTGTTGCTGGCTAAAAGGAAGAATCATGGAACAGGTTTATATTTTTGATGGAATTCGCACCCCGATCGGACGCTATGCCGGTGGACTGAGCAGCATTCGTGCTGATGATCTGGCAGCGCTACCGGTTCAATATCTGAAAGATCAGCATCCGGCCTTGCCATGGGCAGAACTGGATGAAGTGATCCTAGGCTGTGCCAATCAGGCCGGTGAAGATAACCGCAACGTGGCGCGTATGGCTGCTTTACTCGCAGGGTTGCCTGAATCTGTTTCAGCACTGACCGTAAACCGTTTATGTGCCTCAGGTCTGGATGCCATTGGACTGGCAGCCCGTGCCATCAAATCGGGTGAGGCTCAATTTATTTTGGCGGGTGGCGTAGAATCCATGAGCCGAGCGCCTTTTGTGCAATCCAAACCTACAACTGCCTTTAGCCGTACCCCTGAAATTTATGACACCACCATTGGCTGGCGTTTTATCAACCCAAAATTTAAAGCACAGTTTGGCGTCGATAGCATGCCGGAAACTGCCGAAAACGTCGCTGAAAAGTATCAGATTAGCCGTGCAGACCAAGACCTGTTTGCCTATCACAGCCAGCAGAAAACCGCAGTAGCGCAACAAAAAGGTATTTTTGCCGAAGAAATTCTGCCAGTCGAGGTTAAAGGTCCGAAGAAAACCACTCTGACCATTTCCCAAGACGAGCACCCGCGTGCAGAAACGACGCTGGATAATCTGGCAGCCTTGAAAACCCCATTTCGTAAAGAAGGCGGTTCAGTCACCGCTGGTAATGCTTCGGGTGTTAATGACGGGGCGGCTTGCGTATTACTCTGCAATCAGCAGTTTGCTGAGCAGTATGGTTTGCGCCCGAAAGCTAAAGTGATTGGAATGGCTAGTGCCGGTGTGGAAGCCAAATATATGGGCATTGGGCCGGTGCCAGCAGTACATAAAGTGCTGAAACAGACTGGACTCAGTCTGAAACAGATGGACGTGATTGAGCTGAATGAAGCTTTTGCTGCGCAGTCACTGGCCGTGATTCGTGAACTCGGCTTGCAAGACGATGATTCCAGAATTAACCCGAATGGCGGTGCCATCGCCTTGGGTCATCCGCTGGGTATGAGTGGCACCCGTCTGGTGATCACGGCCATGAAAGAACTAAAACGCCGTAAAGGCAAATATGCACTCTGCACCATGTGTGTCGGTGTGGGTCAAGGTGTGGCACTGGTTTTAGAAAATATGGATTAAACACATCATTCAATCAATGAATTAAACCGTGGTCAGGAAGACTGCGTCAGGAGTAAGAATATGAATAACAATGCAATGGAAAAAATTGAAAAAGTATCGGTTGATGAGTTACGCAGTGTTCAGCTACAGCGTATGAAAAAGACGTTGCAACATGCTTATCAGAACAGTCCGGTTTATAAAAAGAAATTCGATGATGCTGGCGTGCATCCAGACGATTTTAACTCACTGGAAGACCTGGCGAAATTCCCGTTTACCACCAAACAGGATTTACGCGATAACTATCCGTTTGGTATGTTCGCTGTTCCACAGGAACAGATTGTACGTGTGCACGCATCTTCTGGCACCACCGGTCAGCCGACCGTAGTGGGTTATACCCAAAATGATATTAATGTCTGGTCAGACGTGGTGGCGCGTTCCCTGCGTGCAGCCGGCTTGAGCAGCAAAGATATCATTCAGGTGTCTTATGGTTATGGTCTGTTTACGGGCGGTCTAGGCGCGCATTATGGCGTTGAGCGTTTGGGTGCAACCGTGATTCCAATGTCTGGCGGACAAACCGATAAACAGGCGCAACTGATTCATGACTTTAAACCGACAGCACTGATGGTTACGCCATCTTACTGCCTGAACATTATTGAAGCGCTTGAGAAGAAATTTGGCACAGCCAAAAACTGTTCGATTAAAACCGGCGTCTTTGGTGCAGAGCCATGGACCAATGAAATGCGCAAGGAAATTGAAGAGCGTCTGGGCATTGATGCCCTAGATATTTATGGTCTGTCAGAAGTCATGGGACCGGGCGTGGCGATGGAATGTCTGGAATCTAAAGATGGCCCAACCATCTGGGAAGATCATTTCTATCCTGAAATTATCCATCCGGAAACTGGCGAAGTGCTGCCAGATGGCGAACTGGGTGAACTGGTCTTTACCACCATTACTAAAGAAGGCATGCCGGTAATCCGTTACCGTACCCGTGACCTGACCCGTTTATTGCCAGGCACGGCACGCACCATGCGCCGTATGGACAAGATTGTCGGCCGTAGTGATGACATGATGATTATTCGTGGGGTCAATGTCTTCCCATCACAGATTGAAGAGCAGATTTTACAGATCCAGCAACTGATTCCGAACTATCAGATCCAGATTTGCAAACAGGGACATCTGGATACATTGCATATCCGTACCGAAATGCGTAAAGATAGCAGTGACATTATGGCGCACCAGTTGGCAACTCAGCTGAAAAGCCAGATTAAAACCATGGTCGGAATCACCGTAAGTGTCGAAGTGTTACCTGAAGGGAGTCTGCCACGCTCTGAAGGCAAGGCACAGCGCGTGTTTGATATCCGCAAGTCTGCATGAAGTACTATTGGATGATAGCCAAATGGTCTATCATCCAGTTTCTATAAGGTAAAGTTAAACGCAATGAATCCGAAATTAAAACAAATAATTGATGACTTTATTCAAACTGAAGCACTCAGCGGAACCTCATTAATCATGACCATCTTTGGTGACTGTATTTTTCACCGGGGTGGCATTATCAGTCTGGCCAGTCTAATTCAGCTCATGGATGTCTTCGGATTTAATGAACGATCGGTACGGACTGCCGTATTTCGTCTGGTCCAAAATGGCTGGCTGATGTCTGAGAAAATTGGTCGCACCAGTTATTATCGCGTAACCGAAAGCAGCCGCCAGCGTTTTATTATGGCGGATCAAAAAATTTACAGTTTTCAGCATACCGAATGGGATCAGAAGTGGGATCTGGTGCTGCTCAGTTCAGTGGAACTGGAAAATAAACTGGTTCTGAAAAAAGAACTGGAATGGCTGGGCTTTGCCAATATCGCCACTAATGTCATGGCCTATCCGGGCTGTGATCACCAGAAACTGCAAAACCTGCTGCTGAACCTGAAAATGACCGACCAAGTCGTGGTGTTTAAGGCCGAAACCTTGCAGCTCTGGCAGGAATCCTATCCAACCGTGAAACGCATGGTTGCCACCAACTGGCCGGTGCAGGAACTGCATCAGCGCTATGAAAAATTTATTGCGGATTTCCGGGAATTCTTTCATCTGGTGGAACAGGAAGATGAGCTGGATCCGGTTCAGGCCTTTCAGTTGCGTATTTTGCTGATTCATCAATTCCGCCGGATTTTATTAAAAGATCCAAATCTGCCTTTTGAATTATTGCCATCCAACTGGCTTTCCCTGAATGCCCGTAATCTGAGCAGTAATTTATATCAAACCGTGGTTGCGGCAGGGGATGAATTCTTTATGGAGATCGCCCGAACTTCGGAAGGTTCGATGCCGCCGGTACATCCACAATTCTATAAACGCTTTGGCGGTTTGCGACTGGAAGCCGTCAGCTAATCTAATTCTGCATTTTTAAAGGAATAAAATAATGCCGTGTTATGCCATTGATGGTGTGATTCCTGTGGTCAGCCCTCGTGCTTATGTACATCCACAAGCCGTTCTGATCGGGGATGTGGTGATTGAAGAGGGCGTATATATCGGGCCTTTCGCAACTTTAAGAGCCGACTTTGGCGGGATTCACATCCAGAAAAATGCCAATGTTCAGGACTCATGCACCATTCATGGCTTTCCCGGCAGTGTCACGCTGGTCGAAGAATGTGGCCATATCGGACATGGCGCGATTTTACATGGTTGTATCATTCGCAAAAATGTATTGGTCGGCATGAACAGCGTGATTCTGGATGAAGCCGAGATTGGTGAAAATACCATTATCGGTGCCAATAGCACGGTTAAAGCTAAAGCTCAAATTCCGGAAAATTCACTGGTGCTCGGTAGTCCAGCGCGGGTTATCCGTCCCTTGGACGCCAAAGAAATTGCCTGGAAAAGCAAAGGGACACGGGAATATATTCAGCTGACAGAGCGCTGCTTGTCCTCGATGCAGGAGGTCAGTCCTTTAACAGAAGTCTCCGCAGACCGGCTGAGCTATAAAGCCTTCAAGGCAGAGTATCAGATCAAGCAGAATAGCTTGAATGACTAAGTTAAGAACATGATTCTATTCATTGGATGAATTCTGCATTTTAAAAACCGGAAGTGACTGAAACCAAATTCCAACTGCATTCCCTGACTGGCTATTTAGACTAAAATAAAACTGGTCTGGAAAGCATATATATGGAAAACAGGGAATTTAAAGATCATTTCTCCCAGCAGTCACAGGACTATGCCTTGTTTCGTCCGCATTATCCGGATGCATTGGGAAAGCTATTGGCAGAGCTGTCACCAAGTACTAAATTGGCTGTAGATGTCGGCTGTGGTTCTGGACAGCTTTCAGAAGTTTTGGCGAATTACTTTGATCAGGTGCTTGCTATTGATGCGAGTAGTGAACAGCTTGCCCAGGCCAAACCGCATCCAAAAATTCAGTATGGTCAGGCGCTCGCTGAAGAGATCCCGTGTGCTGACCAGAGTGTTGATCTGATTTCGGTGGCTCAAGCAGCGCATTGGCTCGATCTGGAAAAATTTTACGCAGAAGTTCGCCGGATTGCTAAACCCAATGCCATTCTGGCTTTAATTAGCTATGGCGTGTTTAGTGTGGATGAGCCTCATTTGAATCATTACTTTAAGCATTTTTATGAGGTGACGCTTGCACCGTACTGGCCGCCTGAACGTCTCCATATAGATGAAGGATATAAAAATCTACCATTTCCATTTCAGGAAATTGTGATTCAGCCACCTGTATTACAGGTTGAATGGAACTTTTATCAGTTAATTGGTTATATGAGTACTTGGTCAGCCGTGAAAGCTGCCACTACAGCACTCGGACATAATCCATTGAATGTACTGGCAGATGCCTTATTACCAGAATGGGAAGATCCAGAATTGCATAGAGTGATTCGCTGGCCATTGTCGGTGCGTGCGGGGCGTATCACCGTTTAAAGAATATTCAAGCTAAAGCCTGTTTATTAAACAATGAATTGAATATTTCAAGGCTCAGAATTATCGCCCTAGAATCATTTCCAGCACAAATTTAGAACCAATAAAACCCAGTGCCAGCAAGCCAAAACCGAGCAGGGTAAAGCGCACAGCTTTCTGGCCACGCCAGCCAAACTTCCAGTGTCCGATTAATAGGGAACCGTAAACCAGCCAGGAAATAATACTGAACGCCGTTTTATGTGCCAGATGCTGAGCAAAGAAATTGTCGATGGTAAAAAAGCCAAAGCCCAATGCGAGAGTAAGTAAAACAAAACCGGTCATCAGCATATCAAACAGCAGGGATTCCATGTCCTGATAAGAGGGTAGCAAACTGACCCAGACCCGGCGTTTCTGCTTCTTTTTCAGCTCACGATCCTGAAGCCGCAAAATCACGGCCTGAATGGTCGCCATGAGCAATACCGCATAAGCAGACAAAGACAGGATAATATGAATATCCAGACCCAAAGAGTTTTGTGCGATGATTTTTGCAGGCTGAGTAAACACAAAGCCAAGGATTAATCCGGTAGCCGCCACCGGAATCCCGATCAGGTTCAGGGCAATAATCGGACGATAAGTACTGTAAATAATACTGAGCAGCAGCATCAAACCCGAGGTAAAAGAAAACAGGGAAAAGACATCATAATTGATGCCTAGCGGGGTATGCATATCACCATATAAGACCAGTGCATGCAGGCTCAGGCCAAGCAGTGCAGTTAGCGAAACAAACCATTGATTAGGAGTACGTTTAGACATTAAATGAATGAACAGATACCAGAAGGAAGCGGTATAAGCGACTAATGCTAAGATCGTATAAACCAAGGGGAGGCTAACCATGTCAAACCTTTTTAAGGGTGATGAATATTCATTTATATAAATTCGCTGCGAACTACAGTATCCTATAGCATTCTATGCATAAATTTTCTATTTTAAGAAACAATTTTTTGCTCATGGCTATTTTAAGCGGATTTTGCAATGTTTGATACCTTAACAGAACGACTCACGCAGAGTTTAAGAAATGTTACTGGCTCAGGGCAGCTAACCGAAGACAATATTAAAGATACGTTACGTGAAGTGCGTATGGCGCTTCTTGAGGCCGATGTTGCGTTACCTGTAACTCGTGAATTCATCGCGAAAGTTAAGGAAGAAGCATTGGGCCAGGAAGTGATGACTCAGTTATCTCCTGGGCAGGCTTTTGTCAAAATCGTTCATGACGAATTGACCAAAATGATGGGCGAGGCCAATGAAAGCCTCGACCTCGCTGCAAAACCACCTGTGGTTGTCCTGCTGGCAGGCTTGCAGGGTGCAGGTAAAACAACAACTGCAGCGAAACTTGCACGCTTCTTACAAGAACGTCAAAAGAAAAAAGTCGCGATGGTCTCTGCCGACGTGTATCGTCCGGCTGCGATCAAACAGCTACAGACTGTCGCAGGTGAAGTCGGTGCGATTTTCCTAGAATCCAGCGCAGACGAAAAACCGATTACGATTGTGAATCGCGCGATTGAACAGGCAAAAATCCAGTTTGCCGATGTACTGATTGTCGATACGGCAGGCCGTTTGCATATCGATGATGACATGATGGGTGAAATCAAAGAGCTGCATGCAGCGATTAACCCGACTGAAACCCTGTTCGTGGTCGATGCCATGACCGGTCAGGATGCGGCAAACACCGCCAAAGCATTCAACGATGCCTTGCCTTTAACTGGTGTGATCCTTACCAAAACTGATGGTGATGCGCGCGGTGGTGCGGCATTGTCAGTACGCGCGATTACCGGCAAGCCAATCAAATTCTTGGGTATGGGTGAGAAACTCGATGCCTTGGAGCCATTCCATCCTGAGCGTGTCGCACAGCGTATTTTGGGTATGGGTGATGTACTTTCTTTAGTCGAAGAGCTTGAACGCAAGGTCGACAAAGAAAAAGCCGAAAAAATGGCGAAAAAACTGCAAAAAGGCGGCAGCTTCAACTTTGAAGACATGTTGATGCAGTTTGAGCAGATGAACAAGATGGGCGGCATGATGGGCTTTCTGGACAAACTTCCTGGCATGAGCAATGCCGGTCTGCAAGATGCATTGGCGCAAGCCAATCCTGAAAAGCAGGTCAAGAAAATGGAAGCGATTATCCAGTCGATGACCATCAAAGAGCGCCGTAACCCGGACTTGATGAACCCAAGCCGTAAAAAACGTATCGCAGCAGGTTGTGGTATGGAAGTGGCGGAAGTCAATAAGCTGATCAAGCAACATGCGCAGATGGCCAAGATGATGAAAAAATTTGCCAATCCATCGGGTATGGCAAAAATGATGAAGTCACTTGGCGGCTTGCAAAAACAGTTTGGCGGCGGCGGTGGTATGGGTCCATTGTTCGGCGGCAACGACAAGAAATAAGTTGTGTTTAAAAAAAAGGCGCAATATGCGCCTTTTTTATTGGGAATAAATGGTCAAACTGGTTTAAACAAAACAACATTTACTTACCCAAAATAAAAATCCGATCAGGCAGACTCAGGAGCATGAGCACAAAATAAAGAGAAATTTCAAATGACCCAAGTGATTGTCGTACATGGTTATACTGCAAGCCCGGAAGAAAACTGGTATCCGTGGATTCAGGAAAAAGCCCAACAGGAAAATGTCAGTTTAAAAGTCCTCCGGCTGGATCCATCAACTACACCGACACTGGACACCTGGGATCAGCAAATGCGTGAACAGATTGATGCAATTGATGAGGACAGTATTTTTATTGCACATAGCTTGGGAACTGTAGCCGCATTACATTACTTATCCAGAGAATTAAAACAGCAGAAAATTCAGCAACTGGTATTGATCGCAGGATTTAATGGCCGGCTGGGCCGCCTGGATGAAGTAAACGCTTTTATTGATGCCGCGGATATCGATTTCGATTTACTCAAACAGCAGATTGCAGAGCGTGTAGTGATCTATTCTGAAGGCGATGATCGGGTTGCGCCTGAATTTAGTCTGGAACAGGCGGACAGTCTGGACGCGATTGTGGTGAATGCCAAGCACCATGGGCATTTTATTGATTCTCAAGGTTGTACTGATCTGCCGGAGCTCTGGAAAGTAATCGAGCCGTATCTGATTAAATCTTAAATTTAGGCATGTTATTGTATTCGCTAAATTTTAAAATTTAACATGAGATGGTGTTCAAAAAGGCACTTGAATTCCATCTCCAGACTGGTTAAAACTTATTGTTTGTCGACGTAATTTGCGTTCAATGATAATAAGTAAATCACTATGAAAAATATAATAAAGAAAGTTTATATCGTGCCGGATTATCAGGCGACCTCCAATGATCACTGGTATCCGTGGCTGAGTCGCCAGCTTAAAAATGCCGGTTTTGAGTCCAAGCGGATTATGCTGGCCAACCCCTTTCAGCCCAATTTAGAAGAATGGCAGCAGAACCTGAAACTGCACATTCCGCACATGGATGAACATACTTTTTTAGTTGCACATGGCCTGAGTTGCGTCAGTGTTTTAAACTTTTTACAGGAACATTATATTCAGCAGCAACGCAAGATCGGCGGGGTAATTCTGGTCTCAGCCTTTGATACGCCTTTGGTGGCCTGGTCAGAACTGAATAAAATACTGCAGGCTGTGCGACTCGATCTGAAAAACTTACCGTATAGCTATAAACGTGCGGTGATGCTGATCTCCAGTAATGATCCCTATGTGCCTGCACCGATTTCCTTGCGTTTAGCACATAGCTTGAATGCACAAATTTTTGAGATCAAAAAAGCCGGGCATTTCAACAAGTCCGATGGCTTTGCCGATTTTCCGCAATTGCTGGACATTATCAAACAGTGTCTGGCAAATGAGCTGCAAAATGCTGCAGGCCTTTAAGCAAAAGATCCGGTTCAATCCGGGGCTGATACTGAGCGAGATGCTGCGCAAATAGCGGGGCATCTCCACCGGTTAAAACCAACTGTGCTGGAAAATCATGTAGTACTTTCTCAATCGTGCTGAGCAGACCCAGTAGGATGCCATGATGAACAGCATCGATGGTGTTGCGTCCAGGATTGAGTTCAGAAAAAGCGGCATCCGGGATTTTAATGCCTTTGGTATTCTGAATTAGGGAATCACGTTGCAAGTATAGATTTGGCAGAATAAAACCGCCCAAATGTTGTTGCCCTTGCGCCAAATCAATAGTCAGCGCCGTACCGCAACTAATCACACAATAATTTTCATGCGCTTGCGTCGCGACCGCAAGTACCTGCAACCAGCGGTCAATCCCTAGTTGTGAAGGTTCATCATAACCACAGATCAGACCTGCATATTCTGCCTGTACCTGAGCAAAAATGACTGGAATATGCAGGCTTTCTAAAATGCTGAGAATGCGCTCATTATTGATTTTATCCTGGACTGAGGATAGACCTACCTGATGCAAGCCCAGCGCTTTGAAATGCTGAATCAGGCCAAGTAACAAATCAGCAGGGGACTGTAAATGTAATTCTGCTGCCTGTTCAATAATCTGATCATGCTCGGTAATCCAGTATTTAAGCCGGGTATTGCCGATATCCAACCATAATTTTTTCATTGCTGTATGCCTGTTCATCCACCGTGTTGAAGGCGGAGCTGTCCCTGATAAAAGGTCTGGATTCCCTGATCGGTCAAAATCTTGACTGCACCATCATCCTGAATCCCGAGAAAAGTACCGGAATATTGCCCTTGCACGTCAGTAAATTCAACCGTTTGTTGCATAAATGCAGCCGATCGATTGAAACGCGCCGCCAGGTTTTGACTGCCATAATTAAACCATTGCCCGGCTTGCTGAATCGCCAGATATAACTGGGCAATCAGCTCGACTCTTGAGGTATGTGATAATCCCAACTCGTTCAAGGAGCTAACCTGCTGATCTGGAAGGTCAGTGGGCAGAGGATCGATATTTAAACCTACACCGACCACCACCTGTGTAGATGAAATCGGCTCGACCAGAATGCCGCCCCATTTTCCGTGCAGGCTATACAGGTCATTCGGCCATTTCACCTGTAATTCCAGGCCTTTTAGACTGGGCATTTGCAGGATATTTAACGCAATTTCTAGCGCCAGACGACCATCGATGGTTTTTTGTGTATGCAGCAATGTGCTTAAATAGATGTTCCCTTCAGGTGAAATCCACTGACGTTGACGCTGTCCACGGCCTTGGGTCTGCACATGACTGCATACCAGAACCTGCTGTACCCCCTTCGTTGCCAATTCGCGCACATCATCATTGGTCGATGTAGTAATCGGTTTGATGAGTAATACTTCCGGGAGTTGGCCTGCATCGCTTAATCGTTGTTGCAGTTCACGAGTTTCTACATCCATTTGAATCTAAACGTGGTAAATATCGTTATGGAGTTAATCATATATTTATTGAT
Organism: Acinetobacter sp. WY4; assembly: GCF_018438165.1. Taxonomy (GTDB): domain Bacteria; phylum Pseudomonadota; class Gammaproteobacteria; order Pseudomonadales; family Moraxellaceae; genus Acinetobacter. The sequence goes on from NZ_CP053947.1 coordinate 2,737,383, forward strand.
TGGTGCAATTGCCGGATTCACCGCAGGCCTGTTTGGGGTCGGCGGTGGTTTGATTATTGTGCCGATCCTGTACATTGTTTTTACCCAGCTTCAGTACGATCCCAGCGTGATTATGCATATGGCGGTGGGTACTTCCTTGGCAACAATTATTGTGACTTCTATCAGTTCGGTGATGGCGCATCATCAACGAGGGGCAGTGCTATGGCCCGTGTTTCGTAATCTGGCGCCAGGTCTGATCATTGGTTCTTTCTTGGGGGCGGGGATTGCCGATTATTTATCTGGTCAGGGTTTGCAATTACTGATTGGCTTCTTTGCGGTCTGGGTGGCATTTAGAATGTTCAGGGGAGCGCATATTCAGATCGATCCGAATCAAAAATTGCCTTCAACCCCGGTACAAATTGCTGCAGGTGGTGGGATCGGTGTGGCATCGGCGATCTTTGGGATTGGCGGGGGAAGTCTGACAGTCCCATTTCTAAATCGCTGCGGAATCGTGATGCAAAAAGCAGTGGCGACCTCTGCGGCCTGTGGATTGCCGATCGCCGTCGCAGGTGCGCTGGGTTTTATCTGGTTTGGTAAACAGGCGCAGGTCACCGTGCCAAATACTATTGGCTATATTCATATTTATGCCTTTATCGGTATCAGCATGATGAGTTTTTTCACGGCCAAGCTAGGGGCAAAAGTGGCACATCTGCTTTCACCGGCCGTATTAAAAAAATGTTTTGCTGCACTACTGACCACCGTCGGCCTGTATTTTATTTATCAAGGTTTTATGGCCTGATTTAAACCTTTTAGGTTGGACTGATGTACCGTATTAGGAGAATAGATGACTATTCTCCTTTTTTTATGGGCTTGAGTTGGCTATATAGACATAAGATTGTCTGACAATGTCAAAGTATTTATGGATAAAAACCCGTTTAATAGCAACATAGTCCAAATAAAGGGCTAAACCAGTATCCATAAAAATAAAGACAGGAACGGTATGCCATTAGAACAAGCGCAGAGTTTGTCTGAGCAGATTGCCAAGCACATTAGCGAACAGATTATTCGCGGTGAACTGGTCGAAGGCGAACGTATACAGGAGCTCAGGATTGCCTCGGAGCTTGATGTCAGTCGGGGTTCGGTTCGTGAAGCCCTGCTTTTGCTGGAACGCACCCAGCTGATTGACATCTTTCCGCGCCGTGGGGCGATTGTCTCGGAAATGTCGGCCTTGCAGGTGCGTGCCTTATTTGATATGACCTCGTTATTGCTCGGGCAGATGGTGCATCGCATGGCGGAAACCTGGCGTGTGCATGAAGCTGAGCGCATTCAGCTATTATTAGAGCAATTAGAAGCAGAAACCCGCCAAGGACACACCGAAAAGTTTTATGATCTGATCTTTCAGGGCATGGCCCAGCAGCATGAGATGGTCGGGAATCCTTATCTGATGCGCTACTATCAGGAACTGCTGCCTTCTTTGCGTCGGAGCTATTTTCTGACCCTGAATATTTCCAGACGCGAGTTACAGGAATCTTTCGACTTATTTAAACTGGTCACTGAAGCAATTTTGATACGAAAAAGCCATCAGGCCACTTTATTTATGGAAGATTTTTGTCGACACTTGCGCAACCTTGTGTTGGAATCTCTGACACGGATGAAACAAATTGAACTCGCGTGGGCCAGACGCTCACGACGTTAAATCAGGACATTATGCGTTTAAGCAGTTTAAAACTTTCAGGCTTTAAATCTTTTGCCGACAGTACCACTTTACATTTTAAAGATAATCGTACTGCGGTCGTGGGACCGAATGGTTGTGGTAAATCTAACGTCATTGATGCCATACGCTGGGTCATGGGTGAGTCCAGTGCGCGTCAGTTGCGTGGTGGCAGCATGCAGGACGTCATCTTTACCGGAACTGCCAAGCGTAAACCGGTGGGCATGGCCAGTGTGGAACTGCGCTTTGACAATACCTATGGCAAGCTGGGCGGTGCTTATAATGCCTATAACGAGTTGGCGGTACGCCGTCAGGTCAACCGCGATGGTAAGTCCGAATATTTCCTGAATGGCAGCAAATGCCGTCGTCGTGATATTACCGATATTTTCCTGGGTACCGGTCTTGGGCCACGTTCTTATGCGATTATCGAGCAGGGCATGATCAACCGTCTGGTCGATGCCAAGCCAGATGAAATGCGGGTTTATATTGAAGAAGCCGCGGGTGTATCGCGCTATCAGGCACGTCGCCGTGAAACCATGCTGCATCTGGATCACACCACACAAAACCTGTCGCGTCTGGAAGATATTGCCTCTGAACTTAAATCTCAGTTAAAAACCCTGAAACGTCAGGCTGAAAGCGCGATTCAATATAAGCAACTGGAAGCACAGATTCGTAGCATCAAGATCGAAATCCTGTCTTTCCAATGTGAACAAAGCCAGCGCTTGCAAGAAGAATATACCGTGGAGATGAATACTCTCGGAGATAATTTTAAGCTGGTACGTTCCGAGCTGACTACGATTGAACATGATTTAGGAAGTACCAGTGAACTGTTTCAGCGTCTGATTCAGCAATCGACACCTTTGCAAAGTGAAGGGCAACAGGCCGAGAAAAAACTGGCCGAACTGGAAATGACCTTGCAGCAAAAACAGTCTTTGCTCGAGCAAAATTCCACCAGTCTGGTCAAGCTGGAACAGCAAAAAGCCCAGACCAAAGAGCGTTTGCAATTGATTGAACTGCAACTCGATACCTTGCAGCAGCAAGCTGAAGATCAGCAGGCACAATTGCAGCAGCAAGATGGCCGGAATCAGGCACAGAGTCAAAATCTGGCCGATCTGAAATCACAACATACAACAGTCGCAGCACAATTCGCCCAGATCAAAACCCAGGTCGAACAGCAACAGCAGCGTAAAATGCAGATGCTGGCGCAAAGTGAACAACTGGCCAAGAATATCGAGCGGATTGAGCAGCAAAAACACACCGTACAGCAGCAGAGTGTTCAGATTCAGCATCAAGCGCAGCAGGATGAGCTGGAGCAGTATCAGACAGATAAAGCACAGGCTGAACAGCAAATTGCTGGCTTTGAAACTCAACTCAAAGAACTGAAAACTCAACTTGAGCAGATGCAGGCAGAACAGGCAAGTCGTCAACAACAGCTGATGCAGCTCAAATCTGAAATTCAGGTGCTTCATTCAGAACAAAAAAATCTGAGTCAGTTGCTGACCAAAGCCAACCCTCATGCCAAAGCCGATGCAGTACAGCTGATGCAGGTGCTTAAGCTTAATCAGGCAGGCAAAGTACATGCCAGCCTGATCGAAAAGTTTTTAGCAAAATGGCTGACTGCGCAAATTCTGGCACAAGGCGAGAACTTCCTTGAAGATCGTGCGCGTCAGTTAAAGCAATATGTTGTGCAGGATAAAATTCAACTTGCCAATACGCTGTCTCTGGCCGACTGGATTGAATCTCCGCACTATTCGCTCTGGCAGCAAGTTGCGGTGGCCGAGAATCTAAGCGAAGCCTTAAAACTTCAATCTCAGTTATCACAAGGCCAGACATTACTGAGTTTAGATGGCTACCATGTGGGTGCGGATTGGGTGATTGCCCTGGACTATGATGAAGCCAGTCAGGCAGGACAAGGGGCACTCAGCCACCGGATTCGTCTGGAGGAAATTGAGCTTCAGTTATCAGCACTGAATACCCAACTTACTCAGGCTGAAGAGCAACTGCCTGAGCTGAATACGCGAGTGGCGGAATTACAGAACCAGATTCAAAGTATCCATGAGCAGCAAAAGCACAGACAAAAGCAGTTACAGGAAATTGATGTCAATATTGCCAAAGTGCAAAGCAGTGCTCAGGCTTTCGCGCTACAAAAACAGCAATTACAGCATCAGTTGCAACAACTGGATGAGCAGCTTGAAGAAGATGCCATGCAGAAGGATGATCTGGAAATCGACCTGCATGCCCTGAATATCAAGTTGGAGCAGGCGCTACCGAATTATAAAATCCTGCAATTCCAGCTGGAAGAATTGAGCGCTCAGCTGGATGATTCACAGCAGCTGAGTCAACAGGCTCAACAGGAGCTGGAGTTGTTACGCCGTCAAAGTGTACAGAGCCAGCAACAGATCGAATTGCTACAAAAAGATCAGCTATTCCTAAAACAGCAGTCTCAGCAAATTACAGCACAAATCGAGCAGGCCAAGAAATTTGTTGATCCGGTACAGCTGGAATTACCTGCTTTACAGAGCCAGTTTAATGAACAGGCGCAGATCACTGAAAAGCTGCAAAAGACCTGGGCCGACTGGCAGATTGAATTAAATCAGGTGCAGAGCAAACAGCAGCAGCTGACCGAACAGCGTCACAGCTTCCAGCAGCAGGATGAAAAACTCCGCAGTACACTGGAAGAAAAACGTCTGGCCTGGCAGGCAGCCAAATCTGATTTGCAGCATTATTCTGAACAGCTGAAAGAATTGAATAGTGAAGTAATTTCCGGACTGAATATTGACCTTAAAGCACATCAGGCGAAACTGGAAAAAGCTCAGGCTCAGTTCGATAAACTTGGTGCAGTCAATCTGGCGGCTTCTGAAGAATATGAAGAAGTGTCAAAACGTTATGAGGAACTGAGTCACCAGATGCAGGATCTGGAAAATACGGTTGAACAGCTACAGGCCGCGATGAAGAGTATTGATCAGGAAACCCGTAAACTGTTTATGCACACGTTTGATCAGGTCAATGCAGAACTGCAACAGCTGTTTCCTAAAGTGTTTGAAGGTGGCGAAGCGAGTTTAAGCCTTGAAGATGGCTGGCAATCGGGTGTAAAACTGATGGCCCGACCACCGGGTAAACGTAACAGCTCATTGGCTTTACTCTCTGGTGGAGAAAAGGCTTTAACGGCATTGGCATTGGTATTCGCAATTTTTCGCCTAAATCCGGCTCCTTTTTGTGTACTGGATGAAGTCGATGCACCGCTGGATGATGCCAACGTAGGACGTTTTTGTAATTTAGTGAAAGAACTTTCTGAACACGTACAATTTATTTATATTACCCATAACAAACTTGCAATGATGATGGCGACTGATCTTCTAGGTGTAACCATGCCTGAACCGGGAACCTCAAAATTAGTGACAGTAAATTTGGAACAGGCAAAAGAATACGGCTTAGCTGCGGAGGTATAATATGGAAATCACCACCATTATCGGGATTGTGATAGCAATTGTCATCATGCTGTTCGGCATCAGAATGCTGTTCAAAAAACCTGTAGAGGCTGTACCGTCACTGGATGCCAACCTGCATATCGATCCTGACAGCCAGACCCCTGTCATTCCAAGGCATGTGCGTTCGCAACTGGCGAAACAGGAAGCAGAACCGGCACAGCGTGTAGAGCCAAGCCTGCGTGTAGAAGAACCGGCCCCTGAAAAGCCCTCAGCATTTCGCAAGCCTGAACCGATCTTGGCTGAGCCAGCAGTGCTTGAGACAGCTGCAGCGGTCGAGCCGAGTCCAGTGACCGAAGCTGAAGTCGTGGTAAGTTCTGCAAGCACAGAAGCAGCCGAAACATCAGTGGAGCAAAAGCCGGCCGAAGTAGAAGCGGAAAATAACCAGACGGAAGATAAAGATACCGCTGTTGAATTCAGTCTGAACAGCAGTATTGAAAAAGCGGAAATTTCTGAATTTAATGATGAAAGCAGTATTCTGGATGCTCATCTGCATGAACAGAAAATAGTGGATGAAGAAAGTGCCTTATCCAATGCTGAAACGATTATTTCATTGCATATCTATCCGCAAGGCCGGGTACTTTCAGGTGATAAAACCCTGAAAGTCTTGTTGAAATATGGTCTGCGTTATGGCGAACTGGCCTGTTTCCACCGCTATAGTGAAGATGATTCAAAACTGCTGTTTTCGGTACTGCAAATGACGGATACCGGCATGGAAGGTTTTGATCTGGAAACTCTCTCGACTCAGGAAGTCAAAGGTCTGGCCTTCTTCCTGGCTTTGCCGCATAGCGATGTACAAAATGCCTTTGATACCATGGACAGTATTTCACGTCTGATTGCCCGTGAAGTGGATGGTCTGGTCTACGATCAGAACCAGCAGGAATTTACTCCACAATTACGTGAATTCTGGCGCCATCAGGCAATTGATTATCGTGCTGGACAAGGTACGGAAGTTTAAGGCTGCTTTGTTCAATCTCCAAGTTGAATCTGTAGACTGCAATTTTTATAATAGCCAAAAGCTGAATATTCTACAGGGCGGATTTTCCGCCCTTTTTTATGGTGAAATTATGACCCAAGATGCCACTGTCATTGCGCAAATGCGTCAACTGATTCAACTGCTTGCCAAGCATAACCATGCTTATTATGTGATGGATCAACCGAGCATTGAAGACAGTGAATATGATCAGCTCTTTCATCAGCTCAAAGCCTTAGAACAACAATATCCTGACCTGATCCAGTCCGATAGCCCGACCGATAAAGTGGGTGGGCAGGCGCTTTCAAAATTTGTGACCGTAACACACGCCGTGCCGATGCTGTCATTGGGTAATGTCTTTCATCAGGAAGATTTGCAGGCTTTTGCCCGCCGTATTGAAGAACGTTTACCGAATCAAAAAATTGAATATGATGTCGAACTGAAATTTGATGGCCTGGCCATTTCACTCTGGTATGAGCATGGCGTATTGACGCGTGGGGTGACGCGCGGCGATGGGGAAACCGGTGAAGACATTACCCAGAATGTCAGAACCATTCGCAACCTGCCGAAACTTTTATCTCCGGTGAATGGCATCATTCCCGATTTGTTGGAAGTCCGCGGCGAAGTGTTGATGCCGAAATCCGGTTTTGAAAAATTGAATGCTGCCAATGCCGCCAAAGGTGAAAAGACCTTTGCTAATCCGCGTAATGCTGCGGCAGGAAGTTTGCGTCAGCTGGACCCGAATATTGCTGCCTCGCGGCCATTGGCTTTTTATGCTTATGGGATTGCTCAGTGCGTGCCGCATCATGGACAAACCACTATGTCCGCCAGTCTGGAATGGTTACATCAGTTCGGTTTTGCGGTTGGCGAGCGTCACTTTATCTGTGACAGTATTCAGGACGTGCAAAAGGTCTACGAACAGATCATTGATGAGCGTGCCAGTCTCAGTGTCGAAATCGATGGTATGGTGATCAAGGTCAATGACCTGAAACAGCAGCAACAGCTTGGTTTCCTGAGCCGTGAACCGCGTTGGGCCACCGCCTATAAATTTCCGGCAGTTGCAGCACTGACCACAGTAGAAAATATTAACTGGCAAGTGGGTCGTACTGGAACATTGACGCCGGTTGCGCGTTTAAATCCAGTTGCTGTCGGTGGAGTAACAGTTTCCAATGTGACGCTGCATAATATTGGCGAAATTCACCGTCTGGATGTACGTATTGGTGATACCGTCAGTGTTTATCGTAGTGGCGATGTAATTCCTAAGGTGGAAAAAGTCTGGCCGGAATTTCGCCCGGTTGATGCAGTTGAAGTGCATTTACCTGAACAATGTCCAGTCTGTGATTCACCCGTGGTCATGCCGGAAGGCGAAGCCTTGGCACGCTGTTCGGGCGGACTATATTGTGCCGCGCAGCGTATTGAAGCCATTCGTCACTTTGTCTCACGTAAAGCCATGGATATTGAAGGCTTGGGTGACCGTTGGGCAGAATCGTTGCTGCATCTGAATCTACTTAACGATGTCTCAGATATTTACCATCTGCATGAACATCGTGAGACTTTGCTCGGTATTGAAAAGATGGGCGCCAAATCGGTTCAGAATCTTTTGGATGCCATTGAAAACAGTAAAAAAACCACACTGGCTGCTTTTATCTATGCACTCGGTATTCGTGGGGTGGGTGAAACTACGGCGCGGATGCTGGCCAATACTTTCCAGACGCTGGATGCCTTGCGTCAGGCCGATCTGGAGGCTTTAAAGAAAACTCCGGATGTAGGTGATATCACTGCGGAATGGATTCTGGATTTCTTTCAGGCACCGCATAATCTGGAAGTTCTGGATCGTTTACTGGCTGCCGGTATTCACTGGGATGCACCAATTGCACCGACCCGTCAGCCATTGAACGGCGAAAGCTGGGTGGTTACTGGGACTTTAAGCAGTATGGGGCGGGATGATGCAACCCAGTTGTTGCAAGCCTTAGGTGCGCGAGTAAGTGGTAGTGTGTCCAGCAAAACTAAATGTGTGGTTGCGGGTGAAAAAGCTGGCTCAAAACTGGATAAAGCAGAAAAACTGGGTATTCCAGTGATCAATGAACAACAGTTTATTGGCTTGATGCAAGACTATGGTCAGCTTGAAGCCTAAATCTCTGGATATTTCATGAAAGAATAAGAGTTAAAAAAAGCCACCTTCGGGTGGCTTTTTCGCATAGAAAGATTAAGGAATATATTTTTTGACCACGCCATCATCGAGCAGCTGCTGGAAATGTTCCACCAGACTTTCTTTCAATGGACGATACTCAATACCGAGCTCATCTTTACTTTTTTGCGCATTAAAGAAAATTGGATAACCCATATTCAGCTCTACAAATTTGCGGCTAAAACCTGCTACAGGCCCGAACATTTTGAAGGCTGCCTTCGGTAATTGATTGCGCGGGAACGGAAACTTATTGCCAAAATGTGCCCGCAGAATTTGGCCCATTTCCAGTAGACTCAAGCTTTCACTACAAATGATATAACGACCGTGCGCTTGTGGATTAAATGCAGCACGGATATGCGCTTCAGCGACATCCTGAACATCGACCACGCCATTCCACATCGGTGGAACGCCAAGTAAAGTCATACCATTGGCAAACTGTTGCAGGACTTCTACACTGCCAGATTGGGTATTTGGGGTTAAGGATTGACCAAAAACCAGTGCAGGATTGATACAGACTAGATCCCAGCGATCTTGTGCTTCAGCCATTTCCCAGGCTTTACGCTCTGCCATGACTTTGGAATAAGGATAAGGCTGATGCGTGGCCGAACTGGTGGTATTCCAGTGGGATTCATCAAAACTGTTATTCTCAGTTTGTAGAATATCAATGGCATCGCCATAAGTGGATGCGATACTCGATGTGACGATTACGCGTTTCACTGATTCAGTCTGATTGACACTATTCAGTACATTTTCAGTGCCTAATACCGCAGGTTCGATAATATCTTTGACTGCATCTTTATAGTTGGTGACCACAAAAGGTGAGGCCATATGAAAGACAATTTCACAACCTTGCATGGCCTGATCAAAAGAGCCGGGGCTTAATAAATTGGCCTGAAATAACTTGAGAGTTCCCGGAGTGCTGTCGGCAATTTTTTCTAAATGGGCAAAGCTCTTACTTTTATTCAGGTCGCGCACCGTGGCATGTACGGTATAGCCTTGCGTGAGTAATTTCTGGATGACCCAGCTGGCAATATAACCCGATGCACCGGTAACCAGAACCGGCGCTGTTGTTTGTGGATGTGTCATATCGGAACCGTTGTTATTTTAAATTTGTGTGAATGATAAGCGAAATTTAAGCATGAAGTACGCCAATGCAGTGATGTTTATACAAAAAGAATGAATCTGTCTGGTCAAAATTAAGATTTACAAATTTTAACGCATGTGTTTATTTGCCAGTTTTAGGTTATTGCCAAGCGTAATGAAAATGCAAAGTGTTGTTTTATAAATGGGATTTCATTAAGAACGAAGTGTAAATGCAAGTACTTCTCATTTTAATTATATAAAAATCAAATATTTAACCATGGTTAAGCTTTGCAAATTTAATTGCTTTTCGCCATAATAGCAAAATATAGGTAGGGAGTTATTCAAATGCGCGGAAATCCAGAAGTCGTAGATTATTTAAATATGTTGATCGGTGGCGAACTGGCTGCTCGTGACCAATACTTGATTCACTCTCGTATGTATGAAGATTGGGGCTTAACCAAAATCTTTGAACGTATCGATCACGAAATGCAGGAAGAGTCCCAGCATGCGGATGCGATTATCCGTCGTGTCTTGTTCCTTGAAGGAACGCCAAACATGCAGCGCGATGACGTTGAGATTGGCGAGGATGTGGTGAGCTGCCTGAAAGCCGATCTAAAACTTGAATATCATGTGCGGGAAAAACTGGCGCAGGGCATCAAGTTATGCGAAGAAAAAGGTGACTATATCAGCCGTGATATGTTACGCCAGCAAATGTCGGATACCGAAGAAGACCATACTTACTGGTTAGAAAAACAATTGCGTTTAATCGAACTGATTGGTTTGCAAAATTATATTCAGTCACAGATGTAAAACCGGATGAATAAAAAACCCAGCACATGCTGGGTTTTTTATATCTTGAAAATACTTAGTTGTTATTACTCATAATGCCAATTTTTTTGACCTCCAGCCTTTGAGCTGCCGCCATGACCATAGCGATATGTTTATATTCAGTGGCACGATCCGCCTTGATTTTAATCTGATCCTGATCCGCTTTTTGCGCTACTGTCTTGAATAAGTTTTCCAGAGCTTGGGTATTTGCTACCGGCTGTTCATTCCAGAAAATCTTACCTTGTGCATCCAGACGTAATTCCACCAGCTCAGGCGGTTTTTCATCGGTTACAGGAGGCGTTCCATTCGGTAGATCGATATTAATCGAGTTATTCGGCAAAGGAATTGTGATAATAAACATAATCAGCAAGACCAGCATGACATCAATCAGTGGTGTCATGTTGACATCTAGCATCACATCATCATCTTGATTTGAACCAACATTCATACCCATAAACTTAATCCCTCTTTGTGCTTAAGGTGTAGCGGGCGGAGTGGTGACAAAAGCAATTTTGCCAATACCCGCTTGCTGGGTGGTACTAATCACCTGATCAATTGCCTCATAAGGTGTTAACTGATCACCACGAATATGCACTTCAGGCTGCGGACGTTTCTGGGCTTCTGCCTGTAAACGGCTCAGTAAAACTGTTTTATCTGAGATATAGATTTCGTTCCAGAAAATATCGCCAGTTTTATTGACAGCCAGCTGAACATTTTCTGGCTTGGTTTCATACGGTACATTTCTTTCTTCTGGCAGATCGACTGGTACGGTATGAATGGCAACCGGTACAGTAATCAGGAAGATAATGAGCAGAACCAGCATAATATCAACCAAAGGTGTGGTATTAATGGTTCCAATTACCTCATCATCACTGTCGTTTGAATTGACCATCATTCCCATGGCTGATGCCTCACTCTTACTTCACGTCACGATTAACAGGATTATTGGTTGTAATTTCACCGCTGAGTAATACTGCGTGTAAATCAGAACCAAAAGTACGCACTTCTTCCATCACTGCTTTATTACGGCGAGTCAACCAGTTGTAGCCAAGTACTGCAGGAACCGCGACCGCAAGACCGATTGCAGTCATGATTAGTGCTTCACCAACCGGGCCGGCAACTTTATCAATGGATGCTTGCCCTGAAACACCAATGGCAGTCAGTGCATGGTAAATCCCCCAAACCGTACCGAAAAGTCCAACGAAAGGTGCGGTAGAACCGACTGTCGCAAGGAAGGCCAGACCCCCACTCAGATGGTTCTGGATTTTATCGATTGCACGGGAAATCGAAATGGTGACCCAAGTATTGAAGTCAATACGCTCAAGTAATGTACCGCCATGATTTTTGGTTGACTTAATCCCTTTTTCCGCAATAAAACGGTAGACGCTGGCTTCATCCAGGTTCTCGGTGGCATTATCTAAAGAAGAAGATTCCCAGAAAGTATTTTCAGCTTGCTTAGCCTGTTTGCGAATCTTGCCTTGTTGCAGGCATTTGCTGATCATGATGTACCAGGTACCGATCGACATGACAACCAGAATAAACAAAGTGATTTTAGAAACAATATCACCTTCTTTCCACATGGCTTCTAGGCCATAAGGATTGTATCCAGCTTTTTCATCGCTAGCTTCAGCTGGTAATGGCGGTGAGGTCGGTGTAGCCGCTGTTGCAGGTGTTGTTACCGCTGTTTCAGTGACAGCACTGGTATTGGGTGTAGCGGACTGTTCTGCAAAAACTGCTTGCAGGGGCAATAAAGTGCTCATGGCAATCACACCAGCAGCAGTCATATTTTTTAAAGGTTTTAGTGATTTTTTCATCATGGATCTCCTGATTTTTTTCTTTATCTGTTGTATCTGTTAGTCAAGGACAAATTCATAGGGAATGTCATACCAAGATTCTTGCGGTTCGCCATTTTTCATTGCCGGCTTGAAGGTACACAAACTGAAAGCCTTGGATGCTGCACGATCCAGCGCACGACTACCGCTCGACTTTTTCACTTTGGCATCTTGGACCTTGCCGGTGGTATTTACATAGACAGAGATCAGAACTTCACCTTGCTCTTCATTCATCAGTGCATCACGTGGATAGTCTGGGCGTTTACATCCTACTTCACCTTGCGAAACACCACGAGTGACACCAGCGGGTGGAGGAGCTGGTGCTGGAGCGGCTGCGACTACTGGAGCCGGTGCTGCTACCGGACTTGGTGAAGGACTCGCTGCAACGGGAGTAGGTACTGCAGCAGTTGTCGGTTGGGTTGGCGTTGGAAGTGTTTTCTGTACAGGAACTACTTTTTCAACCGGTTTCACCTCAGGCACTTGTGCCACTTTTTCCACGATTTTTGGTGGTTCAGGTGGTGTTTCTTTTGGTGGCTCAGGTTCAGGCGGCTTAATATCTTGAATAATCATTAGCTCAACCGGCTGTTCCGTCGGTTTAATAATGTCTTTTGCCATACCAGCCATGAGTACTAGGCCAACCAGGATATGCAAAAAAACAACGACCCCAATACCAGTCAGTTTTTTGGCGGAGTTTTTTTCTAAGTCTTCAAACTTTGTGCCCATCATGACTCCTAGAATTTAAGACAAACAGGAAATAGTGCACTGATGAGAAATTTTTTTGATTACAGGCAGCATTATTTTTTGTTTGGCTAAAATTAAACGGGGGAAAACTGCAAACACCGCTTGGCAGCAGTGTTTGCGAAGTAATTAATTAAAAGAATTTATAGGTACCACGTAAGAAGTAAGCACGGCCTGTTGGATCGCTATAACGTGGGTCATAACCGTATTGGAAGTTATCCATTACGTCAGAGGCAGGTGGTTCTGCATCGAACATATTTTTAATACCGGCAGTTAGCTCCAGATTTTTAAATCCTTTGTAAGTGCCAGAAATGTTGTATACGGTGTAGTCAGCAACATCGCGTTCTTCTGAATAGTCTTCATAACCACGAACGAACTGTTGTTCAAACACCATTCTCCAGTTTTCATAAGACCAGTTCATGTTTGCAGTATGTTTCCAGCGAACCACTGCTGGGTCATCATAAACACCGACATAACCTTCCCACTCGCCGCCTGGTTCGCTTTGGTAATCCATTTTGATCACATAAGTACCGTCAATACCAAAACCGAAGCGGCCAGTTGCCGTCATTGGAGAAAGATAGTTCAAACTCAAATCAATCCCCTGGGTTTTCAAGCCACCGGAGTTAATCAAGTTAGTTGAGATATGATCGATACGACCTTCTGCATTACGAACAAAGTATTGAGCATACTTTTCTGGATCACCAAAAATTGATGCTTCACCAATCGTTCCCACTAAGTTTTCAATTTCGATATTGTAGTAATCGGCAGTGAAAACTAAGTTTTTGATCGGTTCAAAGACAAAACCAGCCATGTAAGATGTTGACTCTTCTGGACCTAGTTCAGAATTGCCGCCTTGTGTACGGATAAACTGGGTATTACATTCAGTTTGGTATCTGGTTTCAGTTGGTGTACCACCCGGGCAAAGAATCGGGTCATTATATCTTGCACCAGTCCAAGTTCTGACCGAAGGAGCATTGACCTCATATAAGCTTGGTGCACGGAAACCAGTACTGTAAGAAGTACGGAACATGAGTTCTTTAGCTGGTTCCCAACGTAAAGCCACTTTAGGATTAAAGGTGTCACCAAAATCGCTATAGTCATCATAACGAGCAGCCAACTGTAATTCCAGGTTGGTCAATAAAGGTACTTGGAGTTCAGTAAATACTGCACTAATGTCACGATCGCCTGAGCTTTTTGGTTTATTTGGATCAATACCACTGCCTGGAACTTGAGCAACAATTTCAGAATTTACAGTTGCTTCCCAGTCTTGTTTGGAGAAACTGCCACCGAGTGCAAAACCGACATCACCTGCAGGCAGTGTGTAGATTGGACGACTCACGGTAAAGTCAATTGTAGTGGATTCTAAAGATGCCTGATTGGTATCGCCTTTGACATCAAAAGTGTTCCATAAGCCGGCATTGGCTGCTGCTTGTGGGCCAAATGGGTTTAAAGTTCCATTATCAAGTGCAGCCTGAACTCTACTGCGGTTTAAATAACCACTTACGAAACTGTCAGTCGCATCACTTTTTGCATAAGTAACACCACCATTCATATCCCAACCGTATGCTTCACCTTCAATCCCTGCAAAGATACGGTTCGATTCGTTAATTGACTTAGAAACACGGTTACCGCCTTGTGAACGTAGATACAGTTGTAATGTGTTAGTCGCCAAGCCATCAACTGCTGGAGTAATACCTTTGCCAGGGTAATATTGACTGGCATAAGGCAAGGTCACACTACGGCTATAAACATCAGGCGCAATTGAAGTGGTTACTTCATCACGTGCATAGATATACTCACCAATCGCATTAAAGTTATCTGACAATTTGAAAGTTGCGCGACCTAACGCAGAAAGATTCTCTTGTTCAGGCACAATACCAATAACAGTTTGGGTATTTAAATAACAGAAACCATCTTCAGCAACAGTATCTTTGGTATTTAAACAATTATCCCCATAAGGGTTACCCAAAATACCTGTGATAGGATCGTAGAAGTTTGCAGGGAAAGCATTTGCTGAACTGCCATCAATTCCTAATTCAGGAAGTACCCCACCACGGCGGCTGACTTTACGGTCTTTTGCCCAAATCGTATCTTGTTTTCGGTAATCGATCACACCGTAGACATTAAAACCTTGTTCATCTAGATCGCCATATCCCCCAAAAATCGAAACGTCAATTTTTTCGCCGCCTTTTTCTTCAGGAATTTGACCACCTAAAGTAATGCCCACGCCTTCATATTGCTTTTTCGTAATAAAGTTGATTACACCACCCACTGCATCTGCACCATAGACTGCAGATGCGCCGTCACGTAAGACTTCAATGCGCTCTACCAATGCGAGAGGGATGTTGTTTAAGTTGGTTGAATCGGTACCAAATGCACTGCTTGCAACACGGCGACCATTAATTAAAACTAAAGTTTTATCCGAACCAAGACCACGTAAATTTGCTGTTGAACCACTGGTATTACTGGCACCGACATTTTGTGCTGTGACATAACTTGCTTGGTTGGCACTGACTTTCATCAATGCTTCTTCTACAGTGGTTACCCCCTGATTCACCAGATCTTCACCTTTAATAATCGTGATTGGTGAGGCGCTTTGTGCGGCTACACCTTTAATAGATGATCCAGTAACTCGCACTTTCTCAACCTTGGTAGGTTGTGCAGCGGAGTTTTCTGGTTCATCTGCTGCATGTGCCAGCGAAAGACACATCATGCTTAAGCTTAACGCGCTTAATTTGATGAGTTTTTTGCCAACGGTTGGAGCCCCCATAGATCCGACCAATTTGTTTTTTTTCATCGTAATTTTCACCCTTTTGTTATGTGAAGTAGTGCTGGGAGGACTTAAGCAAAGCGAATGCCAACTTATAAATTATTAATTTTAAAAAATATTAAGTGATTGAAAAAATTATATTTAATTTGATTTTTTTGGAGGTGTACTAAGTTCTGATGAAGAAATATTAAGAGAGTAGGGTTTAAAATCTGAAGAAAGTCTCTATAGGAAACCATGAGAAAGTAAAAAATAAATATTTAATGAATAAGAATGGAATCTAAAATTGAAAGGGAAATTGAATAAAGTTTAATCATGGTGCATGATTTTTACATAAAATATACAATAATTTAATAAGATAATAATTATATATTTCATTTGCTTATGTATGTATTTTCTTAGGTTGAAGTAGTGGGAGGATGCAATAATATGAAACAGGTCTGGTTTATTTTTGTGCAGACTAGGCTTGGAGCTAGATTTTAAGAATAAATATTAAATTAATGATTCATGGAAAATATTATGTTATTGATAATGTTTTAAATGATTAATAAAAATAAGCTTTTTTGAGTTAATAACAGGAAAAAATCGTTATTTTTCGAGGATGGCATGAAATTCGCTTTGTTCATTTTATTCCATCTGTCCAGCTTTGACCCATCCATTGAAGCAAATATGGGATGATGTGTTAAAGACTTCCTATAGCAATAAAACTTCAAGATCAAGAATAGGTACAAATTTGAAATCAGCACTTTTCAGCATGACAATTTTGGCCTTGGCCATGACTACGGGGCAAGCCTCCTGGGCAAAATCATCTGCACATCCGGATAAAGTTTTAAACCTGGCTTTTGAAGCACCTGATGATGGTTTTGATATGGTCAAAACCTATAATTTTTATAGTGGTAGCGTTGCTGAAGCCATTCTTGAACCCTTGTTGCGTTATGACTATCTGGCGCGGCCTGCAATCCTGGCTCCAAATACAGCCGAATCTTTACCCAAGGTTGAGCAGGATGGCAAAGTTTATACCTTTAAAATCAAGCCAGGAATTTATTTTAGTCCTGATCCTGTATTTCAGGGCAAGAAGCGTGAACTGGTGGCGCGTGATTATATCTACTCCATGCAAAGGATCATGGATCCCAAAAATCATTCTCCTTCTTTTTCTTTTATTGATGGAAAAATCCTTGGGGCAGATCAGGTCATCCAGCAGGCTAAAAAAACTGGCAAGTTCAACTACGATGCACCTATTCCCGGTTTAAAAGCACTAGATAAATATACCTTACAAATTACCCTGACCCGTTCCGATCTGAATTTTCCATATATTCTGGCCTATGTGGCTTTTAGTGGTACCGCACGGGAAGCGATCGAACATTATGGTCATCGGGCAGGTCAGCATCCGGTTGGAACAGGAGCGTATCAGTTACACAAATATGTTCCGCGTAGCCGTATTGAACTGACTGCCAACCCGAATTATCGCGGTTTTGTCTGGAACTTTAAGGGCGATGGTTCCGAGTGGGATCAACGTATTGTCAAAGCCATGCAAGGCAAGCAGATGCCGCAAATTGGCAAGGTCAAAATCAGTATTATTGAAGAGGAACAGTCTCGCTGGCTGGCTTTAAAGTCTGGACAATTGGACTATGACAAACTCACTGCGAGCGGCGCCGAACAGGCACTGGAAAATAAGCAGCTGAAAAGTGAATACAAGAAAAAAGGCATCCTGCACTATCCGAATAAAGAACCGGAAATTACCTACACTATCATGAATATGCGTGATCCGGTGATTGGTGGGAATTCACTGGAAAAAATTGCCTTACGTCGTGCTCTCGCCTTGTCCTATAACCAGAAAGAAGCTATCCAGCAGTTGTACAAAGGTCATGCCGATAAAGCTGAAATGATTTTGCCAGAGGGAGTAGGTGGACATGACCCGACGTATAAAAGCAGTATTGCTTATAACCCATTACTGGCCAATAAACTGCTTGACCGCTTTGGTTATAAGAAAGGCGCTAATGGTTACCGTAGCTTGCCTGATGGCAAGCCTCTGATACTAAAAATGAATTCAACCAGCTCAAGCTCTTCGGTGATTTCTGCAGAATTATGGAAAAAAAATCTGGATGCGATCGGGGTGCGAATTGAGTTCAAGGTCAGTAATTTTGCTGACAATTTAAAAGAAGCCACCCAATGCAAGCATATGATGTGGGGTGGAGCCTGGATTGCGGACTATCCGGAAGGGGAAAACTTTGCCCAGTTACTGTATGGGCCAAATGCGCAGCAAGGCAACCTGAGTTGCTATACCTCCAAAACTTATGATGCACTGTACCAGACCGCGATGAAACTGCCGCCGCAGCAGCGGGCGCCATATTATGAGCAGATGAACCGTCAGATGGAGGCCGATAATCCATGGATTCTGCACAATACCCGTATACGCAACTGGTTGATTCATCCGCATGTGCAGGGCTTTAAAGCCCATCCGGTGACCAGAGCAGTTTGGCAATATATGGATATTGAACCTGTTAAAAAATAACTTGAGAAGATTAAGAACCATATGAATGTGAATACAAATGCTTTAAAAAAACTGGCTCGTGGGGTGTTAGTGGCTGGTTTGATGATGGCAGGGGTTGCGTCCACATGGGCTGCCAATCCTGCCAACCCGAATAAAGTTTTAAAAACAGTATTTCCGGCGGCTGAAACCGGTTTTGATCCGGGTTATATCCATGACCGTTATTCAGCCAAGATTAATGCGGCGATTTTTGAGACCTTATTTACCTATGACTATCTGGCCTCGCCGGCAAAATTAGTGCCATTGACTGCGGTTAGTCTGCCTCAAGTGAGTGGGGATGGCCTGACTTATACCATTAAAATCAAAAAGGGCATTTACTTTGCCGATGATCCGGTCTTTGGCGGTAAAAAACGTGAACTGACCTCTTATGACTATGCCTATAGCTTGAAACGTCTACTGGACCCAAAGCTGCATTCACCGAACAGCTGGTTGCTGGATGGCCGAATTAAAGGGCTGGATGCATGGATGGCTCTAACCAAAAAGAATGGCAAAGCCTATGAAAATCTATTTGAAGGTATTCAGACTCCAGACCGCTATACCTTGGTATTAAAACTGAATAATCCGGATCAGAACTTTCCAATGTTGCTGGCACATGGGCCGGCCGCTGCGGTAGCTCGTGAAGTCATTGAAAAATATAAAGACAAGGCGGGTTGGGTCATGAATAGGCCAGTGGGAACTGGTCCTTACGTGCTCAGCCGCTGGACACCAGGCTCACGGATTATCTTAAAACCAAATCCGGCTTATCGTGGTTTTGTCTGGGACTTTAAAGCCAGTGGTGCAGAAGATCAGGCCATTGTAAAAGCCATGCAGGGCAAAAAAATGCCTCAAATCGGCACTATTGATGTGCGTGTTATTGAAGAAGCGCAATCCCGGATGCTGGCATTTAAGAAGAATGAATTGGACCTGCTCGAAATTGAGGGCGATATCGTCGTACAGGCCCTCGATGGCGATAAATTAAAGCCTGAGCTGGCCCAGCAGGGGGTGAAGCTGTCACGTATTTTAGAGCCCTCCATTAGTTACCATTACTGGAATATGCAAAACCCGGTCGTGGGTGGTTTCACGCCAGAAAAAATTGCCTTACGCCGTGCCATGGCGATGGCATTTTCTGTGGAAAACATGATCAATGTATTACTTAAGGGAGATGGAGCAAAACTGCATATGCCTGTTCCGCCAGGGATAGCCGGCTATTCGCCTGCTTATAAAAGCAGTATTCCCTATTCAGTCAAAGCAGCCAACATGTTGCTCGACCGCTATAACTACAAGATCGGTGCAGATGGCTGGCGAAAGACACCTGAAGGTAAACCTCTGGTGATTGAACTGATTACTGGGAATACCAGTCGGGGCCAGCAACAGGGTGAGTTCTGGAAAAAGACCCTGGACAGTATTCATATTCAGCTGACCAGTAAGGCTATGCCATTCGCTGAAGGCATCAAGCTGGAAAAGCAATGTAAAACCATGTTCAAGAGTTCTGCATGGATTGCCGATTATCCAGACGCTGACAACTTTATGCAGTTGTTCTATGGCAAGAATGTCAATGTCACCAACAATGCCTGCTTTAAACATCCTGAATTCGACCGTCTATACGAACAAACCCAGAGCATGCCGCCAGGCCCTGAGCGTGATCTGCTTTATCGCAAAATGACCCGGATTCTCGAAGTCAACATGCCGACCCTGATGCTCTATAGCACCTACCGTAATGCCTTGACCCAACCCCAAATTATTGGACATAAGTCCCATCCGATTCTGTCTTCAGAATGGATGTATATCGATATTAATACGAAAAAGTAAGAAAAAATCTGGAGATGAATATGAAATCAAAGTCTTTAAAATTAAGTACCTTATGTTTAATGATAATGGGGGGATATCAGGGTGTAGCGGCAGATACCCAAGTACAGCTGCTGCCATTATTCAAGGCTGCAGAAATTCCGTCTTTATGTGATGCCAGTCTGGCCTCCATGCAAAAAGATATCCAGATATTTGAAAATAAGAAAATTAAAAATAAAGCCAAGGCAGGGCCTTATCTGGCTGAATGGGATGAATTGCATGCCAAAGCCCGTGATTTCGGTGCTGCAGTAGGGCTGTACAGTAATGTCGATCCGGATCCTGCATTGCGTCAGGCAGCCGATGACTGTGAACTTAAAATCAGCAAATACCAGACCACCCTGTATCAGAATCCTAAACTGTATGCCCAGTTCAAGAAACTGAAAGCCAGTGATCCGATTGATCAGAAACTTTTAGAAGATATTCTGGAGCAGTTTGAGAACACCGGGGTACAACTCAGTGCAGAAAAACAGAAACGACTGAAAGAAATTATTGAAGAAAGTACCAAACTGGGGCAGGATTTTTCCAAAAATGTGCGGGATAACCCTGAAAAAGTTGAATTTACTCCAGCTGAAATGAAAGGCCTACCAGAAAGTTATATCGCAAATTTAAAGAAAAATGAAAAGGGCAATTATCTGCTGGGCTTTGATTATCCGGAATACCAGCCTTTTATGGAGCTGGCAGAAAGTGATGAAGCACGCAAACGCTACCAAACCGCTTATACGCGTCGCGGGACTGAACAAAACCTGCAATTCATGAAAAAGGCCATTGATCTGCGTTATGAAATGGCACAACTTTTTGATAAGGAAAGCTATGCTCATTCTGCGCTTGAATTCCGCATGGCCAAAACTCCGGAAGCAGTGAACGGTTTTCTGGATGAGGTTTATGCCAAAGTTGCACCTCTAGAAAAGCAGGATGTAGAACAATTACGCCAGTTCAAGGCTGAAACTTTAAAAGTTCCACTAGAGAAAGCAGAAATTACCCGCTGGAATCAGGGCTACTGGAGTGAAAAACTGCGTCAGGCCAAATACAAGGTAGACCAGGAAAAATTACGGGACTATTTCCCGACAGAAGCATCGCAAAAATGGTTATTCGCTATTTCTTCGGAACTCTATGGTATTGAGTTCAAGCCGGTGAAAGTCAAGGCCTGGCATGATGAAGTGGAATATTATGCGGTACATGACAAAGCAACGGGCGAATTCCTGGGCGGATTATATGTCGATAAATACCCGCGTGAAGGAAAATATGGGCATGCAGCTGTCTGGGGAGCTTATGGCGGCAGTACCCTGAATCAGCGTCGTCCGGTATCGGTACTGGTGACCAATTTTAACCGTAAGGGCTTGAATAGCAACGAACTGGAAACCTTTGTGCATGAAATGGGTCATGCCTTGCACGGGATTCTATCGAAAACCCGCTATACAGAACAGTCTGGTACCTCAGTAGAGCGTGACTTTGTAGAAGCACCATCACAGATGTATGAAGAGTGGGCACGTCGTCTGGAAACCTTGTCAAAAGTAGCGGATTACTGTGAGCCGGCATGTCCCCGGGTGGATGCTGCCATGACCGAGCGCTTAAAGAATGTGAAGAATTACGGTCGTGGCCTGCATTACGCCCGTCAGGCTTTATATGCCCAATATGATATGGCCTTGCATGGTAAAGATGCAAAAAATATTGAGCCTTTAAAACTCTGGCAGGATATGGAAGGTAAAACTGCCTTGGGTTATGTCAACGGTCAGCAGTTCCCGGGACAATTCGGGCATCTGATGGGCGGCTATCAGGCAGGTTACTATAGCTATATGTGGTCTGAGGTCATTGCCCTGGATATGCTTTCCTCCTTTGGCGATCAGCTGATGGACAAGAAAGTCGGTGCGCATTATCGCAATACGGTCCTGGCTCAAGGTGGTCAAAAGCATGGCGAGCAAATGGTGAAAGACTTCTTGGGTCGTGATCCGGACAGCAAAGCTTTCTTTAATGAAATCTCTGGAAAAAATTAAGGAAGGCAAGCGATGCTGGCATATATTATTCGACGGCTTTGGCAAATGATCCCGACCATGCTCGGGGTGATTTTGCTGATTTTCCTGCTGTTTAACTGGGTAGGCGGAGACCCTGCCTATATTCTGGCCGGTAAAATGGCCAATGCGGAACAGATTGAGAACATCCGTCAGCAACTGGGTGTGGATCAACCGTATTACGTACAACTCTGGATCTTTATCAAGCAGATTTTAACCTTTGATTATGGGGTGAGCTGGAGTACCGGAGAATCGGTGGCACAGATTATCACCACCCGTTTGGGGCCCTCACTGACCATTCTGATTCCACTGACCATTCTGCAAACTATTATTTCTATCATTTTGGCTTTGGGTGTGGCTTCGGTTCGTGGTTCTTTGACAGATCGCATGATCATGATGCTGTGTACGATCGGCATGTCGATCAGTATTCTGGTTTACATCATCGTGTTCCAGTATTTCCTGGCTTATGAACTGAGTTGGTTTCCGGTACAGGGCTGGAGCGATAATTTCGCTGACAACCTTTTCAAATATGCCTTGTTGCCTGTGCTGATTATGTTGGTGGTAAGTATTGCACCAACACTACGCCTGTATCGTAGCTTTGTACTGGATGAGGTTAATCAGGACTATGTACGTACTGCGCGTGCCAAAGGCCTGGGTGAAAACCGTATCATGGGCGTGCATGTCCTGCGCAATGCCTCGATTCCGATTATTACCGATGTCATGGCAGGACTTCCGGCACTGCTGATCGGTGCTTTCCTGATTGAACGTTTTTTTGGTATTCCTGGAATTGGCCGTGAAGTCATTATTGCGGTAGAACGTTCCGATTTTCCTGTGATTAAAGCCATTACGGTCTATGTTGCTGCTGCGACCATGATATTCAACCTGATTGCCGATCTGATCTATAAATGGGTCGATCCGCGTGTACAGTTGAAGTAGGTGAATTATGCTGAGTGCGATATTTAAAAAAGAACAAGCGGCTGAAGCAGCACCTGAATCGGCTTCAACAGGCTTATGGCAACTGGCCATGCGCCGTTTGAAACGTGACCGGATTGCCATGTTTTCCCTGTATGTGGTGCTGTTTTATCTGCTGCTGCTGGTACTGTCAATGAGCGGCCTGATTGCCAAAGACTGGAATAAAGAAGTAGCGGTCAGCTATGCACCGCCAAGTTTTATCAGTGCAGCGCCAGTTTCGGCTGGATCTGATGCAGAACAGGGTACAGAATCTGTTGCTGTACCGGTCAATCCAGTTGATCCCTTAAAAGATGTCATTGCTGAATTGAATGCTGAAATTGCTGCTGAGCAGGGTGCAGGTGCAAGCATTGATTATTATGGAGTGGTCGATCCGCTGGCAGAAGACATGAAGGCCATTAATCAGGAGCTCGGTGGCCAGCTGATGGATGAAAGTGGGGAACTCAAGCAAAGTCTAGTCTTCGGTGCAGATAAATGGGGACAGGATGTTTTACAGAAAACCATCAAGGGGGCTGAAACCTCGATTCTGGTTGGATTGATTGCAGCCTTTGTCGCTGTACTGATTGGGACTGCACTGGGTGCAATAGCAGGGTATTTTGGTGGTTGGGTCGATGATGTCCTCAACTGGTTTTATAATATCTTTACCTCAATTCCCTATCTGTTGCTGGTTTTGGCCATTGCCGCAGTGTTACAGCAGAAAGGTATTTTATCAATCATCCTGATTTTAGGTCTGACTGGCTGGACCGGGGTCTTCCGTTTGGTTCGTGCCGAATACATGAAACATACGGCACGTGAATATGTGCTGGCTGCCAAGGCGATTGGCGTGAGTAATATGCGTCGTATGTTTGTCCATATTTTTCCCAATGTCAGCCATATTGCCCTGGTACAGATGTCTATTCTGGTGGTGGCATTTATCAAGTCTGAAGTCATTTTGAGCTTCCTTGGTTTCGGTGTGCCTATCGGGGTAGTGTCATGGGGCAGTATGCTAAATGAAGCGCAAAGCGAGCTGATTTTGGGTAAATGGTGGCAACTAGCGGCAGCCTCAATCGCCATGGCGGTATTGGTGACTGCTTTCTCGATGTTTACCGATGCACTCCGTGATGCATTAGATCCAAAACTGAAATAGGAGCGCAACGATGTCTGAAATCAATCCAAGCACAGCACCTGCGCTACTTCGCGTAGAAAATCTGCGAGTCAGTTTTAAAGGTGAAAATAAAGAATATATTGAAACCGTAAAAGGGGTTTCTTTCGAGATTCCGGCCAATACCACAGTTGCACTGGTCGGTGAATCGGGGAGTGGCAAGTCGGTTACTTCCCTCGCCACTATGGGCCTGCTTCCGGCAGAAAGCGCACGTATTTCAGAAGATAGCCAGATCATCTTTGAAGGGAAAAACCTGCTCAAGCTTAAAACCCGTGAAATGCGCCAGATGTGCGGCAAAGACATTGCCATGATTTTTCAGGAGCCAATGTCTTCGCTAAATCCGGTATTTACGGTAGGCATGCAGATTGCAGAAATCCTGCAACTACATTTGGGCATGAATAAAAAACAGGCGCGGCAACGTACCCTGGAGCTCCTCAAAGAAGTGGGTATCCCTACGCCAGAAACTAAAATCGATGCCTATCCGGGGCAGCTTTCCGGTGGACAGCAACAACGGGTCATGATTGCCATGGCCATTGCCTGTGAACCTAAACTGTTGATTGCAGATGAACCGACCACAGCTCTGGATGTGACTATTCAAAAGCAGATTCTGGACTTGCTGGAATCGCTGCGGCAACGTCGCCAGATGTCGATGCTGTTTATTACCCATGATCTGGCATTGGTTGGTGAAATTGCTGATCAGGTGATTGTAATGCGTCATGGGGAAATCCGTGAACAGGGTCCGGTTCGGGAGGTGCTGGACCGGCCTCAAGACATGTATACCAAAGCCTTGTTACACTGCCGTCCACAATTGTCGCAACGTCCGTTACGTTTGCCGATGATCAGCGATTTTATGAAACAGGATGGCTCAACCTGGCTAGAAGATATCCGTCTGAATACTCAGCTTCCGCAACGTTCACGTGGGCTAAAGGGTGGAGAGGAAATTATTCTGGATGTACGGGATCTGAAGAAATCTTTTTATAGTCGTAAAGGACTGTTTGGCAAAGATGAATTTCAGGCAGTAAAAGGAGTTTCTTTCCAGCTGGCCAAAGGAAAAACCTTGGGGCTGGTCGGGGAGTCCGGTTCGGGTAAAACCACCATCGGTTTATTACTGATGCGTCTGCAACAGGCTACAGGTGGTAAGGCACTGTTTCAGGGGCGGGATATTCTGGATATGTCGGAAAAGGAATTTACCCAGTATCAACGTAAAATCCAGATCATTTTTCAGAATCCCTATGCTTCGCTGAATCCACGTTTTACTGTTGGACAAATCCTGATGGAACCGATGCAGATTCACAAGATTGGTCAGGATGATGCCGAACGCAAACAAATGGCTTTAGACTTGTTGGAGAGGGTCAGCTTGCCTGCACATGCTTTTTATCGTTATCCGCATGAGTTTTCTGGTGGTCAGCGTCAGCGGATTGCAATTGCACGTTGTCTGACTTTAAAACCTGAGATTTTAATCTGTGATGAATCGGTCTCGGCACTGGATGTATCAGTACAGGCGCAAGTGCTGAATTTACTACAAGACTTACAGGATGAATTTGGTCTGAGCTATATCTTTATTTCGCATGATTTATCGGTAGTGAAATATATTTCTGATCAGATCATGGTGATGAATCATGGGGAGTTGGTAGAAATCGCCAATTCAGATGAACTGTATCAATCTCCACAGCATGAATATACCAAGCGTTTAATCGGTGCTATCCCGCAAGGGATTCCACAAAGTGCCTGATGCATAAGGCATAAAAAAGTCAGGCAATGTGCCTGACTTTTTTATTTATCTTAATTAAAACTTTTTAAAGCCTTTGTTGACGCCATATGGACGACGCGGCGCATTTTCATCACGCTCTTCGCGGCGACCAAAACCTTGATCCGGACGGTTTTCACGACGTACAAACTGAGTGCCATTCTGGTTTTCAGCTCTGTCACGACGACCATAAGCATTTTCATCACGACGCTCACGGCCAGTATTATTTTGTGGTTGCTCATCACTGTCACGACGTTGCTGACGCAAGAAACCGCCACGGCGCGCAGCCATCGGTTTGTCTTGCATACGCTCGTTACGGCGTTTCGCCATACCAAATAAGCCTGTACCTTGACGTGGCTTCAATTCCACAGCTTTGGTCAGGTTGTCGATATCGTTTTTATCCAGTTCAATCCAGCGACCAGTACGCAATTCACGTGGCAGAATCACAGTACCATAACGGGTACGCAGTAGACGGCTGACTTTCAGGCCTTGTGATTCAAAGATACGACGTACTTCACGGTTACGACCTTCTTTTACTACCACCTGGAACCAACGGTTGATCCCGTCACCACCGAGTTCAGAGAAAGATTCGAAT
This sequence comes from Acinetobacter sp. WY4, assembly GCF_018438165.1. Lineage (GTDB taxonomy): Bacteria > Pseudomonadota > Gammaproteobacteria > Pseudomonadales > Moraxellaceae > Acinetobacter. The sequence goes on from NZ_CP053947.1 coordinate 2,763,797, forward strand.
TTTGCCGGACCATCGTCTAGCACCACGCCTTTGAGCATGTTGTTGCGAATTTGTGGTGTAACTTCACCCATGACACGAACTGCATATTCACGTTCGATTTCATTCGATGGGTGCATCAAGCGGTTTGCAAGTTCGCCATCATTTGTGAACAAGAGCAGACCGGTCGAGTTGATATCCAGACGACCCACCATCACCCAGCGATCGCCCGGAATAGCAGGCAGCTGTTCAAACACGGTCGGACGGTTTTCAGGATCGCTACGTGAGCAGATCTCCCCTTCGGGCTTGTAGTAGATAATGACACGACGACGGATTTCGTCTTCAATCTGGAAGGCAACTTTACGACCATCGATGCGAAGCTCATCACCTGGTTCGATTCGTTCACCCACTTGGGCAATTTGCCCGTTGACACTTACACGACCCGCGGCAATGACTTCTTCCATATAACGGCGAGAACCCAAACCAACGCGTGCAAGCACCTTTTGCAACTTTTCACTCATGACAGCATAACCTTAGAAATAATTATCAACAGTTCACCTATTTATGACTTCGGTGCATTCGCATCGAGGGCCATAAAAGCTTCCTTGGCATCCTGCAGGGGAGGCAATTGGCCCAAACTATTCAGGCCAAACGCATTTAAAAATTGTGGCGTTGTCATTAACAACGCAGGTCTTCCAGGGAGTTCACGAAATCCGGACTCTTTAATCCAGTTCCAGTCAAACAGCGTACGCAGGTTTTGACTGTTATTCGTAACACCACGAATCTGTTCAATATCCGCTCGAGTCACTGGCTGGTGATAAGCAATCACTGCAAGCGTCTCCAGTAATGAAGGCGACAAGCGAGCCGGTCGCTCAGGCCAGGTCTGTGCAATAATATTACGATATTTTGCACGCACTTGAAAACGATAACCTTGTGCTGTTTCAATCAGTTCGATCGAACGGCCATGCATGAGCATGGAAAGTTGTTGTAAATACTGACGTAATTCCGGTTTGCTATAGCGATCTTGAAAAGCTTCTTTCAGACGCGCCAGTGAAACCGCGGAGTCGCTGGCGAAAATAATCGCTTCAAGCTGCATCAATACTTCATGCAGATTATCTTCTGCAGATAACAGCGTATTCTGATCGAATGTCATTGACTGGCTCCTTGAATCGCGAGCGGGGCTTCAATACCTGTAGCAATAATCTGAATTTTTTGTTGTCGGGTCAGTTCCAGTACCGCCATAAAGGTCACTACCATACCCATACGGCCTTGGCTCGGTTTCAACAAGTCCTTAAAGCTGAGCACTGCGCCAGTTTCAATACAACTTTCAATATAGGCAATCCGTTCTTCCAGCAGTACCGGTTCCTGTTGCACCTGATGAATCACCGGTTCAGGACGGTTAAATATACAAAGCAAGGCATCACGCAATAAATCGCTTGAATAGCCTTCATTCGGCTGCTGGATGTCTCCCAGACTGATGTTAGTGGTGAAAGTGTCACGTTCCAGAATTGGCATCTGGCCCAGACGTTCTGCTGCCTGTTTAATTCTTAAATAATTTTCTAAACGGTCAATCAGTTCTTGTTTTGGATCCTGTTCAATCGCAGTCAGGCTTTTCGGTTTAGGTAAGAGCAAACGCGATTTCAGATCTGCCAGTAAAGCCGCCATCACCATATAATCGGCCGTCAGCTCGATGTTCAGAGATTTCATCGCATCCATATAAGACAAATACTGTGCTGCAATCGGCGCGATATCGACCTGTAACAGATCAAAACCGTTTTTTTGAATCAGGTAAATTAAAAAGTCGAGTGGGCCTTCAAAATGTTCTAATAAGATTTCAAATGCCGCTGGAGGAATGTACAGATCCTCTGGAATTGTATCCTGCCATTCATCCAGAACCCGAATGTGCGGAGCAGATTCCATAGTGTTATGGATAATTTGAGTCATTACAATTATAGGCCACGCGAATTTTCAAAGGCATGCAAAGGCTTGATTTTCGGTATCTGATCGAAAGAAAAGCACAGGATTAAGCGTTGTCATTGTACTGGAAAAGTAACTTTAAATAAATTAAATAAGCCGTCAAAGCCATAAAAACTTAAAAAAATAATGGAATTTATCAGCTCTTTCAAAATAGCAACGAGAAAAATGACAGAACATAGCGGGAAATGCTGCGGTGATTTTCACGTTAAATTGGCTCTCATAATCAAGCGTATCTGGTGGATGAGGCCAGTTGATGCACTTAAAAAACTCGATCAATACAGTGATTCTCATCAAAAGAGAAAATAAGCTAGCTGGCAGATATTGAGTGATTTTTAAACGGATTTCCCATTAAAAAACATAAAATTAATAAGTATTAATAAAATATTTTCCTATAATTTTTGGTCAAAAATACCGCTATACTCTCGAAAAATAGTCAAGAATCACGAAAATCAATAAAAAGGTGAAGAAAGCATGCCACTTATTCTGGTTGTTATTGGGATGATCGCATTCGGGGGATTTTGGGCTTATCCCAAATATCAGATTATGCAGCTTGAAGATGAAGCACGCACAGGACTGAAATCAGGCGGATTTTCAGCTTTTGCAGAACAGGCCCGACCTGTCATGCAGGCCATGAAAATGGATTTTAGTGTGCTGGACCAATATCCCAATATCCGTTTTTACATGCGGCATATGGCTTATGAGGGTGATCAGCTGGATGAACGGATTAAACTGGATATGCAAGCCATGTCTTGTGAGTCGATCAACTCCTTTAAAGTCATGGAACCCAAGGCACGTACAGCGATGCTGAATGTACTGGAAGAGGATCAGATTATTTTTCATGTGTATCTGAAAAATAAACTGGGTGAAGAGCTCATGCATCATGAACAGAAGCTATCGCAATGTCCAAATTTCATTGCGGTTCGTCATTATGAACGTAGTTCAGATTCCTAAACTGTCTTTGCCAGCCACTGCATATCTGCCGAATTGAAAAGAATAGAACTGCAACCTCTCACCATATGCTGTTTTAGATTTTCATGGTGAGGAATGGCTGTATTCCTTGGTCGCAAATTCAATGATACGTTGGCAAGTTTCTGCCAGGCATACATTTTGGTTGGAGTAGATCTGTAACAACTGTCTCACTAGAGCCAACGTCAGGAAAAATTGGTACTCAGTATGATCAATATTTATAGTGAGATGGGGAGAAGGATGTGCTTCGACCAGAACTGCCTTGGATTGCAGTGTCCAAGGCAGTTCTGCATAGATCAAATCCTGTGCAGAAAATTCATGCTGATTCAGTAGGAGATAAAATAAATCCATTCATTCTGACTCCCTCAATGTTTATAGGAATTTCTCAAGCGTCATTTATTCAAAGGCGCTGACATCTCCCATACCACGACGAATCACTTCTGGATGATCACCTGATAAATCTACAATAGAGGTCGTGCTTAACGTGCCTAAACCACTATCTACAAACACATCAATGCGTTTGCCCAGTTGCATTTCAATATCATAAGGATCATCGAGTGGGTCAGTCTGACCCGGTAAAATCAGGGTAGAGGTCAACAACGGTTCACCGAGTTCTTTGAGCAGCATCTGACACACCGGATTATTTGGAATGCGCAGACCAATGGTTTTTTTCTTGGGATGCATCAACCGACGCGGGACTTCGCTGGTCGCAGGTAAAATAAAGGTCGTAATAGCCGGTGTATTATTTTTCAGCAAACGGTACATGGCATTGTCCACCTTGGCATAAGTGGCAATATCGGACAAATCACAGCACAGAATCGCATATTGATGCTTTGGGCCCAGACCACGAATTTGCGCAATCCGCTCCATGGCACTCTTGTTCCCAATCTGGCAACCAATCGCATAGGCCGCATCAGTGGGATAGACCACCACATCACCCGCACGGATACGTTCCACTGCCTGACTGATTAAGCGGGGTTGCGGATTGTCTGGGTGTACGCGTAAATGCAGCATAGAGACTACTCCAAGCTTGGGCTGATGGCTTATTATGTGGCGCTCAGGCAAGATCTGGCAATCATAAAAAAGGTAGATTTGTGTAATTTAATCAAGCATTTCACGTATAAATTCATCAGATTGTAAACTTTTGCCACCTCTGATGCAGATACAGATACATTGCATAAAGCGAGCTGCATCACGTGGAAGTTTGGCTGTACCATTAAAATAAGCCTGTACTTGAGCGTAGACATTATCTTTAAAGCTAGCGCCATCACCGCCGTCGCCAGTCAGGTTATCCAAAGAAACCCGGAATTTACGGCCAAAAGCCTGGGCAAACATCCACTCAATTGCCTGTGGCTTGATTTCGACCTGTTCAAATAAAGCCTGCTGTTCGCGAGTACGGCCATCCGGAGCATACCAGTAACCCAGATCAGGCAGCAGACGGCGTTTGTCTCCGGCAATGGTCCAGTGGCTGATTTCATGCAAAGCGCTATTAAAGAAACCATGCGCAAACTGGATCCGGGCAGGACGGTCTGCGCTAGCAGGGAAATATTCTGGTTCAAATTCGCCACGCACTAAAGTGACATTTAAATGGGAAAACCAGTGATTAAAGTGTAAGATGAGCCAGTCCACTTGCTGCGCTTCTGACGATAAATTCGCCCATGGCGAGAGTTGCACTTGTTGTGTTGAACTGTCAGAATCAAGGCTTGGAATTGTGCTAACGAGTGATGAAACATTCACTTCTGTTTGCGGCTGCAACAGATGCATGACTTGAGTTACCCAAATGGTCTGTTGAAATAAGTACAAAATTGTATCTTAATCTTTGACAGAGTACTGATGAATTTGTAGAATTGCCGCCTTAATTATGTCAGCAAATACCTTTCCGGCACAGATTGAGCCGTTTAAATGGGCTGAACAGGGCTTTAAATGGTCAGGTCAACTGCCTTTATCCCGCTTTGTTCGTATCGCTCGTGAAGCTGTTGGATCAATTGATGATCAATTGATTAACATAGACTGTAAGCTATCAATGGATGCCTATCATCGTATTGCATGGCTAGATGGTCACGTTGAAACAAAAGTTCCTATGGAATGCCAGCGTTGTCTGGAAACCGTAGAAATTGAACTGGTTTCTTCGTTCCATTTGGCACTTGTGGATGATGAGTCACTGATAGAGCGCTTGGATGAGGATGCTGATTTCATCGTCCTAGGTGAAAGTGAAGCAACGACCAAAGGTGATTATGATGCACCTGCGACCGCTGATTTGCTCGCGCTGATAGAAGATGAACTGTTATTGTTGATGCCGTTGTCGCCTAAACATGAGTTTTGTGAACATAAGCATCAACCTTCCGTAGAAGAAGTGGCTGAAGAAAAACGGGACAACCCGTTTGAAGTTTTGGCTGCTTTGAAGGGTAAACTTAACTAATTTTTGTGTTATACTCTTGTGTATAAGACAATCGAATTTGTTCTGATCCATTTTTTCGATCTTTGTAAGGAGCCATCATGGCCGTTCAGCAAAACCGTAAAAGTCGCTCTCGCCGTGACATGCGCCGTTCACATGACGCTTTAACCGAGAATGCATTAACTGTAGACCAAGCTACTGGCGAGACTCACCGTCGTCACCACGTATCTAAAGATGGTATCTACCGTGGTCGTCAATTATTCGCTAAAGCATCTGCTGAATAATTGGTGATGTATTAAGCGTCAAGCTTAGTAGAAAAAAATGGGAGCATTTAGCTCCCCTTTTTTTTGTTTTTGATTTTTAGGTGTATCGGTTTTTTGTTGTATTTGGCAATTACCGCCAGCAAAATTACATGCTAAATTGCGCTCCACAATGATTTAGGTGGTCTTATTGGTCAGTCTTCTTGTTAGGATTGAAGAAGCACACCTCTTGAATGAAAGGATTTTATTATGTCTGCTACACCACTCGAACAAGCAGCGCCCGTAACTAAAACTGCATTTGTGTTTCCGGGTCAGGGCTCACAAAAAGCTGGTATGCTGGCTGAGCTTGCAGAACAGTTTGCGAGTATTCGCGAGACATTTGCAGAAGCATCTGAAGCCGTCGGTTTTGATCTGTGGCAGATTGCGCAAACTGGCGAAGGTCTGGATCAAACCGAATTTACCCAGCCGGTATTGCTGACTGCAAGTATTGCCTTATGGCGCGTGTGGTTGGAATCTGGCGGTGTAGCACCGAAATATCTTGCAGGCCATTCACTGGGTGAATACAGCGCACTGGTTGCATCAGGTGCTTTAAGCCTGGGTGATGCTGCGAAGCTAGTGAACTTGCGTGGCAAACTCATGCAGACTGCTGTACCTCAGGGTGTGGGTGCGATGGCTGCCATTTTGGGTCTGGACGATGCCAAAGTGATTGAGCTGTGTGCACAAGCAACTGCAGCAGGAGAAGGTTCTGTCGAAGCGGCGAACTACAATGCGCAAGGGCAGGTTGTCGTTGCAGGCAATAAAGATCGCGTTGAAGCAGTGATGGCATTGGCCAAAGAAAACGGCGGAAAAGCCATTGCATTGCCAGTATCGGTTCCATCGCATTGTTCATTGATGAAACCTGCTGCTGAACAGTTTGCTCCGGCATTGGAACAAACCGCCATTGAGCTGCCACGCATTCCTGTATTACAAAATGTAGGCGCGCAAGCGGCAACCAATGTAGATGAATTGCGTCAGGCGTTGACCGCGCAACTTTATGAGTCAGTACAATGGACCAAAACCTTACAATACCTTCAAGATGAAGGCATTGAGTACATCGTAGAATGTGGTCCGGGTAATGTATTGACCAACTTGGCGAAACGCTTGCCGAATATTCAAAAAGCACTTCCACTGGACAGTCAATCCCGTCTGGAAGATGCATTAAACACCGTATTGGCGGCAGAAGGGAAAAGTGCATGACACAGGAACGTAAAGTTGCTCTGGTAACAGGTGCAAGTCGTGGTATTGGTGCTGCGATCGCACAACAGTTGATTCAAGACGGTTATTTTGTCATAGGTACTGCAACGTCTGAAGCAGGTGCGGAAAAATTATCTGCACAGTTTGCTGAAAATGGTGCTGGAAGAGTACTAGATGTACGTGACGGTGCAGCGATTGATGGGCTGGTAACGGACATCGAACAGAACTATGGTCCAGTCCTTGCGTTGGTCAATAATGCCGGTATTACCAAAGACAATTTGCTGCTGCGTATGTCTGAAGATGACTGGGATGATATTTTAAATATTCACCTGAAAGCAGTTTACCGTTTGTCTAAGCGCGTACTCAAAGGCATGACCAAGGCGCGTTTCGGTCGCATCATCAACATCAGTTCTGTGGTGGCACACTTTGCCAACCCGGGTCAGGCCAACTATTCTGCTGCCAAAGCAGGTATTGAAGCATTTAGCCGTAGCCTTGCCAAAGAAATGGGTAGCCGTCAGATTACCGTAAACTCGGTAGCACCAGGTTTTATTGCGACTGAAATGACTGAGCAGCTAAGCGAAGAAATTCGTAAAAAGATGACTGAGCAGGTGGCATTAAACCGTTTAGGTGATCCGCAGGATATTGCAAATGCCGTAAGTTTCTTGGCTTCGGATAAAGCCAGTTACATTACTGGTACAGTTATGCATGTAAATGGGGGCTTATACATGAGCTAAGCTCAAGTATAAACTTTCCAAATTTTTTAGATTCAATTAAACTAACGGCATTAAAAACGCCACAAGCAATGAGGAGAATTCCTGTGAGCGATATCGAACAACGTGTTAAGCAAGCAGTTGCAGAACAACTTGGTATCAAAATCGAAGAGATTAAAAACGAAGCATCTTTCATGGATGACTTAGGTGCAGATTCTCTAGATCTAGTTGAACTTGTTATGTCTTTCGAAAATGATTTCGACATCACGATTCCTGATGAAGATTCTAACGAAATCACAACTGTTCAATCTGCAATTGACTACGTTTCTAAGAAACTAGGTTAATCGCCGATTTCAGCTTTGCTGAACATAAAAACCACCCTCGAGGTGGTTTTTTTGTGTCTGCCTTTCACATGAATGGAGGTTTTACAATCCATTACCTTTCTATCACCAATGACTAACTATCTTTATAGAGTTTTCATTATAAAAATAAGAGTGATGTGACATTAACAACAAGAATGGAGTCCGCTATGGGTCTTTTTGATTTTGTAAAAGGTATCGGTAAGAAGAATACAGCTGCTGCGGAACCACAGGCTGCACCTACAACGACAACGCCGGCTGCAGCACAACCTGCAGAGCCCTCTGCTCAGGAAGTGGCAAATAAATTACTCGGCCATGTGAAAAGTCTGGGCCTTCCGATCACTGGCTTATCCATTAGTTATAATTCCGCTTCGGATCTGGCGACGGTTAGAGGTCAGGTGCAAAGCCAGGCCGATCGTGAAAAGATTGTTCTGGCCGTGGGTAATATTGATCATGTCGCCAAAGTGGATGATCAGCTTACAGTGAGCAGTCCTGAGCCGGAAAGTAAGTTCTACACAGTGAAATCAGGTGACAGCTTGTCAAAAATTTCAAAAGAATTTTATGGTGATGCCAATCAGTATAATAAAATTTTTGAAGCCAACCGTCCGTTGCTCAAAGATGCAGATGATATTTTCCCGGGACAGGTGCTACGCATTCCTGCTTAAGGTTTAATAAGTCCAATCAATATTCGATCTCAAAGCCCCGTTTGGGGCTTTGTTGTTTTTGTCCGTAGCTTTAAAAAGCCATCATTACTAAATACCTAGGTCCAGATATAAACTTTCTTTGACTTCTTCCATCATTACTAAATACCTAGGTCCAGATATAAACTTTCTTTGACTTCTTCCATCACTACATAACTGTGGGATGAAGCAGAAGCGGGCAGTTTTTTTAGTAAATCTCCCAACAGGCGGCGATAGGCACTCATTTCCTTTAAACGTGCTTTGACCAGATAATCAAAATCACCGGAAATTAAATGGCATTCCAGGACTTCCGGGATTTCGGTTAGGTTACGTGCCACCTGATCAAAGACATCACCTGATTTGGCAGAGAGTTTGATTTCCAGAAAAACCAGCAGGTTGCGCTCCAGCATTTCCGGATTTAAACGGGCGTAATAGCCCATGATAATGCCTTCGCGTTCTAGCCGTTTTACCCGTTCTGAACAGGGCGTGGTCGATAGATTGACGCGTGCTGCAAGTTCGCTAATGGCAATCCGGCCATCGCGTTGCAGGATATCCAGAATCATGCGGTCAATGCGGTCTAATTTGCGCATCAATATTTCCCTCTTTTTTTTAATTCTGCCCGAAAAAATATTTATTCCACTGAATATACAGTCTGAATATAGTGAATTTAACTATTAAAGCAAAAATATACTAGTGAAATAAACTGAAAAGATGTTTGAGGGTTAAGGTAATGCGCGTATTAGTTTTAGGTAGTGGTGTGATTGGTGTGGCAAGCGCTTACTATCTGGCGCAGCAGGGAGCAACCGTGACTGTGCTGGATCGTCAGGCAGGTCCGGCGCAAGAAACCAGCTTCGGTAATGCCGGGCAGATTTCTCCAGGATACTCAACCCCTTGGGCCGCACCAGGTATTCCGTTTAAGGCAGTCAAATGGATGTTCCAGCATCATGCACCGTTGGCGATTAATGTCGATGGCAGCTTGTGGCAATTGCAGTGGATGGCACAAATGCTGAAAAATTGTAATGCCCAGCATTATGCAGTCAATAAAGAACGGATGGTGCGTGTGGCTGAATACAGCCGTGACTGTTTGCGTAATTTGCGCCGGGATATTGGCATCTCTTATGAGAACCGCGCGAAAGGTACTTTGCAGATTTTCCGTAAAGATGCGCAGCTGGATGCGGTTCAGCGCGATATCGAGGTTCTGAAAGAAACTGGAGTTGAATTTGAACTGTTGGACCGCGATGGGCTGGCGCGTGTAGAACCGGCATTGGCACAGGCAAAAGACAAACTGGTGGGTGGTCTGCATTTACCCAATGATGAAACGGGTGACTGCTATCTGTTTACCAATGCTTTGGCAGAGCATGCCAAAGGGATGGGTGTAGAGTTCAAGTTTAATCAAAACGTTGAGAAGCTGATTGTAGAAGGTGACCAAATCAAGGGCGTTCTGGTCAATGGTCAGGTGCTCACAGCAGATAAATATGTGCTGGCCTTTGGTAGTTATTCACGTGATTTCCTTAAACCGCTTGAACTGAATTTACCGGTATATCCAGTAAAAGGTTATTCATTGACCATTCCTATTTTAGATCCGGCCTTCGCACCGCAATCTACCGTGCTGGATGAAACCTATAAAATTGCGATTACGCGTTTTGACCAGCGCATTCGCGTGGGTGGAATGGCGGAACTGAGTGGTTTTAACCTGGGTCTGAATGAAGACCGTCGCGGCACGCTGGAAATGGTGACCCGTGATTTATTCCCAGGGGGTGACATGAATCAGGCCAGCTTCTGGACAGGCTTGCGTCCAATGACCCCGGACAGTACGCCAATTATTGGAAAAACCCGTTTTAAAAATCTGTTCCTGAATACCGGACATGGCACGCTGGGCTGGACCATGGCCTGCGGTTCAGGAAAATTAATCAGCGATCTGGTTTTGGCACGTGATCCTGAAATCAGCACTGAAGGTCTTTCATTGGCACGTTATCACCACGCAGCTTAAGACCATCTGAGGCGGAATATTCAAGGAGGAATGTATGCCACGTCCTATTACTGCGATCATTCATCAACAGGCGCTTGCGCATAATTTAAGTGTGGCGCGCCAATGTATGCCCAATAGTCAGGTGTTTGCCGTGGTTAAGGCCAATGCCTATGGACATGGGATTGAACGGGTTTATGCGGCACTTCAGGGTGCGGACGGTTTTGCTTTTCTGGATATTGAAGAGGGTAAACGACTGCGTGCGCTGGGATGCAAGAAGCCGCTAATTTTGCTGGAAGGTATTTTTGCTCTCGAGGATTTATTCGAATGTGCGAAACACGGGATGAGCTTTACCATTCATTCCCTGCATCAAGTGCAATGGCTTAAACAGTTTGCCGAAATAGCGCCGGATGTACAGTTTGATGTGTTCTTGAAAATGAACAGTGGTATGAATCGTCTGGGTTTCGAACCACAGCAATATGCAGAAATCTGGCAGGAGCTGCATCAGCTGAATACTGTTCGTTCAATCACGCATATGACCCATTTCTCCGATGCGGATGGCCAGCGTTTTGGTGTGGATGGGATTCAGCATCAAAACCTGATTTTTAGCCAGACCATTCAGGGGCTTGAAGGTAAAACATCACTCAGCAATAGCGCAGCCATTCTGCGGCATCATCAAACCCTTCATTCCGATATTGTACGTAGCGGTATCATGCTGTATGGCAGTTCACCAGATTATCCAACACACACGATTCAAGACTGGAATCTGCAACCGAGCATGAGCCTACGCAGTGAAATTATCGCCATTCAAATGATCCAGTCAGGTCAGAGCATTGGCTATGGTTCCAAATTTATTGCCACGCAGGAAATGCGGATCGGGATTGTGGCCTGTGGTTATGCGGATGGTTATCAACGACTATCGACAACCGGTACGCCTGTGCTGGTCGATTCAATGAAAACGCACACATTGGGTCGAATCAGTATGGATATGCTGGCCGTAGATCTGACTGCACTGCCGCAGGCGAATGTGGGGAGTGAAGTGGTACTTTGGGGGCAATCTTCCCAAGGTGTAATTCTGCCGATTGATGAAGTGGCGGCCAGTTCAGGCACCATTGGCTATGAGTTGATGTGTGCGGTGACCGCTCGGGTGAATTTCCAGATTGACGCTTAAATTTTTAATTTAAATTTTATTGAAACATCCCAAACAAGGAAGATCAGCATGACACAGGACAATACAGCCATTCAGCGACTCAACAGCAATCAAATCATGAGTGCGGTGACGATTCATCATCAAACTGTCTATCTATCAGGTCAGGTGCCGAATAGCACGGATCTGGATGTACGCGGACAAACACTGGAAGTCTTTGCAAAAATTGAGGAATTGCTCGCATTGGCAAATACCGATAAAAGCCAGCTGCTTTCTGCACAATTATTTGTCAAGCATCTAGATGATTTTGCTACCGTAAACCAGCTTTGGGTGGAATGGTTACGAGGTCATGGTACGCCGGCACGTGCTACGATTCAGGCAGATTTGGTCAATCCGGACTGGCTGATTGAAATTGCAGTTATTGCAGCTCAAGCTTAATTGAATTTTTGATATTGAAATCTCCCATGCAATGATTTAAGTCGTTTTAGTGCAGTAAATCTCACTGAACAGCGCAGTAAAAAGTATGAAAATGTCATAATAAGCGTTCGAGGACTGAACGTTGTAAATTCAGCTTGATGCTGTTGTAAAGATTAAAAAGGATGTAAAAATGAAAACCACCCCGGGCACAGAAGACGTAAAATCGTCGCCGCATGAGTTGCAACGAAAACTCTCTAACCGACATTTGCAGTTAATCGCCATTGGTGGCTGTATCGGTACTGGCCTGTTTATGGGATCGGGAAAAACCATCTCCCTGGCAGGCCCTTCAATTTTGATCATTTATATGATCATTGGTGGCATGTTCTTCTTCCTGATGCGTGCGTTGGGTGAAATGCTGTTGTCCAATCTGCATTACAAATCTTTTATTGATATGGCCCATGACCTGATCGGGCCGGGTGCTGGCTATTATATTGGTTGGTCATACTGGCTGGGTTGGGTGCTGGTAGGGATTGCCGATCTCGCGGCGATTATTAACTACTTGAGTTTCTGGCTGCCCGAAGGCATGGCCTTTACCCCGATGGGGCAGGCGATGATTAGTATTGGCTGTGTGCTGTTTATTCTCGCGATTAACCTGGTCACGGTAAAACTGTTTGGTGAGATTGAATTCTGGTTTGCACTGATCAAGATTTTAGCTATTCTCGGTTTGATCTTTGTTGGTGGTTATATGGTGTTTAGCGGTTTTCAGGCACCGAGTGGCGCCGTCGCCAGCTTCAGTAATGTCTGGGCACATGGTGGTTTATTTCCCAAAGGCTTTAGCGGTTTTCTAGCAGGCTTCCAGATTGCCATGTTTGCCTTTGTCGGGGTGGAACTGCTCGGCACAATGGCGGCAGAAACCAAAGATCCGGAAAAGAACTTACCCAAAGCGGTCAACGCTATTCCTACGCGGATCATTCTGTTCTATGTATTGTCATTGCTGATGATCATGTCGGTCACACCGTGGCATCTGATTCCTGCGGATCAAAGTCCTTTTGTGAGTTTGTTCCTGTATGCCGGTATTCCAACTTCAGCCATTATCATGAACCTGGTGGTGTTGTCGTCAGTGATGTCCTCTATGAACAGTGGCGTATTCTCGACCAGCCGTATGTTGTTTGGTCTGGCACGTGACGGACAAGCACCTCAAGCTTTGGCGCGGTTATCTAGCAGAGCTGTACCAGCCACAGGGTTATTTTTCTCCTGTGCTTTTATTATGTTGGGGGCAGCATTTCAGTATTTTGTGCCAAACACCATGGAAGCCTTTACTCTGGCGAGTTCGCTGTGTGTGATCCTGTTTATTAGTATCTGGAGCATCATTATGGTGTGCTATATCCGTTACCGTAAGCAGCAACCGCAAAAGCATGCCACCTCGACCTTTAAAATGCCGGGTGGGGTATGGATGTCTTATGTGGTATTGGCATTCCTGTTATTCGCCTTGATTATTTTAAGCCTGGAACCTGACACTCTAAAAGCTCTGATGATCAGTCCTTTATGGTTGATTATTCTGGCGGTGACCTATCGACTGCTGTATAAGCCACGTATGCGTCAGCGTGGTAATCATTAAATATTCAGACATAAAAAATCCCCGACTGATCGGGGATTTTTTTTGATTGCGTGGGTGAATTAGAAAGTAGGTTTAACCACGACTAAAATCACCACTGCAAATAAGATCAAGGTTGGCATCTCATTAAAATAACGCCAAAACTTGTGTGACTTGTAGTGTGCATTACCAATCAGCTTCTTGCGGTAATAACCACACACCAGATGGTAAATCACCAATAAGCCGACCAGGCCGACTTTAAGGTAAAACCATAAGGCTTCATGGTAATGACGCGTTGCATCACCCCAATCCACCAGAAAGTGTGCCGTAATCAAGGTGGCCAACATGGCTGGCCACATGATGCCACGGTACAACTTGCGTTCCATGACTTCAAAGCGTTGATGACTGATGGCATCTTCGCTCATGGCATGATAAACATATAAACGTGGCAAGTAGAACAAAGCCGCGAACCAGCAAACTACTGCAATAATATGTAATGCTTTTACCCACAAGAAAGCATCAGAAGGAGCATCCATCAAGTCACCCTAAACTGGGCAGCTTAGCCTTCCCATTTTTTGAAAATGAGACAAGCATTTACGCCGCCGAAACCGAAACTGTTACTCATCACAGTATTCAATTTTGCGTCACGTTTTTCAAGCACGATATCAAACGGTTTCGCGCCTTCATCCAGCTCGGTCACGTTGATGTTTGGAGCAATAAAGTCATTCTGCATCATCAGAACTGAATAAATCGCTTCCTGAACACCAGCAGCACCAAGACTGTGACCTGTCATTGACTTGGTTGAGCTGAGTGGAGGAACCTGACCTTCACCAAAAGCACGTTCCATTGCTTTAAGTTCTGTGATGTCGCCCGCTGGAGTAGAAGTACCATGTGTATTTACATAGTCAATTTTATCGACACCGTGTTGCTTTGCTTCTTCTAAAGCCATCAGTACGCAACGTGTTGCACCTTCACCAGATGGTGCAACCATATCAGCACCATCACTGTTTGCAGCATAACCAACCACTTCAGCTAAGATATTTGCGCCACGCGCTTTCGCATGTTCCAAAGACTCAAGGATCACAAAACCACCACCACCGGCAATCACGAAACCGTCACGGTCTGCAGAATAAGGGCGTGATGCTGTTTCAGGGCTGTCATTGTATTTAGAGCAAAGTGCGCCCATCGCATCAAACAACAAGCTTTGTGACCAGTGATCTTCTTCACCGCCACCCGCCAGCATTAAATCTTGTTTGCCGAGTTGAATCAGGTTGTAGGCATAACCAATCGCATCCGCAGAGGTTGCACATGCGCTGGTAATGGTATGCGCCACACCTTGTAATTTGAATGCAACGCCAACGTTAGCCGTAATGGTGTTGGTCATATTACGTGGTACAAAGAAAGGACCGACTTTACGCGCACCTTTGGTTTGCAATAATTCGTTCATTTCAATAACGGAAGCAGTTGAACCGCCACCTGAACCACCCGCGATACCATAGCGTGGGTTGCCAGCTAGGTCTTCAACCTTTAAACCTGCATGTTCAACCGCAGCAAGAGCTGAGTTATATGCATACATCGCACATACACCCATAAAGCGTTTCAGTTTGCGGTCGATCCCATCAAAATCCTGCTCGGCTGCAGCACTGACATGACTTTTGAAATTGAGTTCAGCATAAGTCGGATTAAAACGTGTTCCTGAAATCCCGTTTTGTAAAGAATGGTTTACATCCTCTAATGTATTACCAATACACGAGTTAATACCCATGCCAGTGATGACAACACGTTTCATCTACAGATCCTTATAGTTTGCTCTATGCTCAGCGCAGATATCTGGGTTTTAAAATCGCCCAATCCAGCGCTTAGCCTTATTTCATGATGGGGAACATGATAGCAGAAAGACTTTTGAAATCTTATGGCAAATGTTATGCCGTGTGACAGTCGGTTGAGTTTGTGAGTCGGCATGTAGGGGTTTTACTAAATGAAACAGAATAAAGTTGAGATAAACGCTGACTACACCTAGTATTTATACCAAATACAAGCACATGAATGCTGAGGTAAAAAATGGTAAATGCTAATAATAAACAATCTAATGGTCTGATTTCGAATGCCTTTGGAGTGGCGAAAAAGTTCAGTTCAACCGGATTGGATTTGTTGAATCATGTTGCGCCGGATTCGGTGACTAAAGCGCTGAAGCCTTCTAACTCCGATCAGGTGATTGACGGTTCGGCGAAGACGAAAAGCGCTTTTTCAGCTAAAAAATATGACAATCCTCAGCAAATGCTTCGTGAGCATCTTCCAAATGTGTCTCGTCAACTTCTCGGGCGCCGCTTTAATACCGTGAATAATGTCGCGCATTTTGTTTCTCCAGACTTAACCGAAAAAGTGTCTAACTACTTTTATGACCGTCTCAATCAATTTAGTAATCAAACCAGTTCGGTTGATGCCATTCTGAATGAAGCTGGAGCGAAAGATTTAGAAGAATTGACTCAGGACGTCGACCGATCCAAGCGAATTTCACAGGCTTTAGGTGAACAAAACAAATGGATTGCGACGGTTCAGGGTGCAGTGAGTGGTGCTTCAGGGATGCTTGGCACCGCGATTGATATTCCCGCTTCTTTACTGATGGCGTTGCGTACCATTTATCAAGTCGGTCGCTCTTATGGTTTTGACCTGAGCAAAGAAGATGATCAGGAAATCGTCCAGCATATCTTTAGACAGATCGACCTGAGCCTGATTGCAGAAAAGCAAACCTTGTTATTGGGTTTAAAAGCGTTAAGTAATACCCTTAAAACTCATGATATCTCCCAGCTACAAGCCATGCTAGGTTCTGATAATGATGTCAGCGCTATCAAACAATGGCTAAGTCGTCATGAGGGAGAGGCTAAATGGGAATGGATGAATCATCTGCCAAAAATTTCGATTCTGGAGCGATTAACCAAACTAACGCCTCTGGCGAGTGCTGGTATTGGCGCTGTATATAGCCATCGTTTTGTCGAGGATGTAAATCAGAAAGCTCAGGAAGCATTCTCGCATGCACGTCAATACCTGATTCAGCATCAGGATTCGCAATTGTCTCCTTATGCTGCCTATGAAAAAGCAGCCAGTTTGTTACAACAGGCAACTCCGAAACTCCTAAATGGTGCCTCTCACGAAGTTGAGCTTTCGAAAGATAAGCCGATCATGGATAAAGATATTGCGATTGAAGGCAATAACACGATTACCCAAGTCAAGCTGGTCAAAAAAGAGCAGAATGATCTAAGCTCTGAAGAAGCAGAAGTGAAGAAAGATGAAAAGGTGAGTGAAGGGCTGGAGGCACTCAACGATGAGTTGGTTGAACCTGCGGCAGATAAGCAGTCGCAACAGCCGGCTTTAACCAAAACTTCATTTGACCCGGAAATCGAAGCTGAACTGCATCCAGAAGCTGCTGACGAGGCAGAAGCTGCTACAGAGACTTCACAGCAGGGTGCAGAGGATCAAGAAAACTCGGAAACTAAATCTGAAGCTCAAGACGTGACCAAAAAAGCTGGTAAAAATTCAAAAAAATAAGCGAATTTTGAAGGTAAATAAAAGCAAGCAAATGTCGTGAGAAACGGCATTTGCTTGCTTGAGTAGGTTGACCAATTTTGCATCTTGAATTACAATTGCATGCCCTCAAAAAGTAGTAGTTTTTTGGGGCTTTTTATTAACGGGAGAATTGCCAAATGGCAACAACAAATCAGTTGATCCGCAAGGGTCGTACGACTTTAGTTGAAAAATCTAAAGTTCCTGCGTTGAAGGCTTGTCCACAGCGCCGTGGTGTTTGTACACGTGTTTACACAACTACACCTAAAAAACCTAACTCAGCAATGCGTAAAGTTTGCCGTGTTCGCTTAACTTCAGGTTTCGAAGTTTCTAGCTACATCGGTGGTGAAGGCCATAACCTACAAGAGCACAGTGTTGTTCTTATCCGTGGTGGTCGTGTTAAAGACTTACCAGGTGTACGTTACCATACCGTTCGTGGTTCTTTAGACTGTGCTGGTGTTAAAGATCGTAACCAGTCTCGTTCTAAATACGGTACTAAACGTCCTAAGAAATAATTCGTTAAGAATTAAATTTTAAGAACGTAGAACCGCAATCCTTTATCGTCTCGCTTGTCTGATTTCTGCATTAATTTTGTGAAAATTCCAAGCGACGTATAGTAAGGCCAGCGAGTAGTACATGACACTTTGTACTCATGCTGGATAAACCTGAAGTGTCATCTTTATAGGTAGTTTAAAATGCCAAGACGTCGCGTAGTCGCTGCTCGTGAAATCCTTCCGGATCCTAAGTTCAGCAGCCAAACAATCGCTAAATTCATGAACCACGTAATGCAAGATGGTAAAAAATCTATTGCTGAAAGTATCGTTTACGGTGCTTTAGACCGCGTTCAAGAAAAATCTAAAGTAGACCCAGTTGAATTTTTCGAGACTACTCTTGAAAAAGTTCGTCCTATGGTCGAAGTAAAAGCACGCCGTGTTGGTGGTGCTACATACCAAGTTCCTATGGAAGTACGCCCATCCCGTCGTACTGCTCTAGCGATGCGTTGGTTAGTAGATGCTGCTGCTAAGCGTTCTGAAAAAACTATGGCTTTACGTCTTGCTGGCGAGTTGCTTGATGCATCTGAAGGCAAAGGCGCTGCGGTTAAGAAACGTGAAGATGTGCACCGTATGGCTGAAGCCAACAAAGCATTCTCTCACTACCGTTTCTAAGCAGATAAAACAGGCCCTATTCAGGAGGGTGACAAGACCGTCATGGTTCTGTCACCAAAGCGCTTTAAGTTGCTATGCAGCTTAAAGCGTCCTGTTTTAAACAACAAAATTTAGGAATGCTAGAAATCATGGCACGTCAAACCCCAATTTCTCGTTATCGTAACATTGGTATTTCTGCGCACATTGATGCGGGTAAAACCACAACTACAGAACGTATTTTGTTCTACACAGGTGTATCTCACAAAATTGGTGAAGTACACGATGGTGCAGCAACAATGGACTGGATGGAGCAAGAGCAAGAACGTGGTATTACCATTACTTCTGCTGCTACGACTACATTCTGGTCTGGTATGTCTAAACAGTTCCCTGAACACCGTATCAACGTAATTGATACACCGGGACACGTTGACTTCACAATTGAAGTTGAACGTTCTATGCGTGTTCTTGATGGTGCGTGTATGGTTTACTGTGCTGTAGGTGGTGTACAACCTCAGTCTGAAACTGTATGGCGTCAAGCGAACAAATACCAAGTGCCTCGTTTAGCATTCGTGAACAAGATGGACCGTACTGGTGCCAACTTCTTCCGTGTTGTTGAACAAATGAAAACACGTTTAGGTGCATCTCCAGTACCTGTAGTAATCCCTGTTGGCGCTGAAGAAAACTTCCAAGGCGTAATCGACTTGATCGAAATGAAAGCGATCATTTGGGACGAAGCTTCACAAGGTATGAAGTTTGAATACGGTGAAATCCCGGCTGAACTTCAAGAAACTGCTGAAGAATGGCGTACAAACATGGTTGAAGCTGCTGCTGAAGCTTCTGAAGAGTTAATGGATGAATACCTGAACAATGGCGATTTGACTAAAGAACAAATCGTTGCTGGTCTACGTGTCCAAACTTTGGCTTGTCAAATTCAACCAATGCTTTGTGGTACAGCATTCAAAAACAAAGGTGTTCAACGTATGTTGGACGCAGTAATTGAATTCTTACCGTCGCCTACAGAAGTTAAAGCGATTGAAGGTGTTCTTGACGATAAGGCTGAAACTAAAGCGATTCGTGAAGCATCTGACGAAGCTCCGTTCTCTGCACTTGCGTTCAAAATCATGAACGACAAATTCGTAGGTAACTTAACTTTCGTACGTGTTTACTCTGGTGTTCTTAAACAAGGTGATTCTGTTTATAACCCAGTTAAATCTAAACGTGAACGTATCGGCCGTATCGTGCAAATGCACGCGAACGATCGTCAAGACGTTGAAGAAATTCGTGCGGGTGATATCGCTGCGTGTGTAGGTCTTAAAGACGTAACTACAGGTGATACACTTTGTGATGAGAAAAATGTCATCACACTTGAGCGTATGGAATTCCCAGAGCCAGTAATTGCATTGGCTGTTGAACCAAAAACTAAAGCTGACCAAGAAAAAATGTCAATTGCTTTAGGTCGTTTGGCTAAGGAAGATCCATCATTCCGCGTTCGTACTGATGAAGAGTCAGGTCAAACAATCATCGCTGGTATGGGTGAACTTCACCTTGACATTATTGTTGACCGTATGAAGCGTGAATTCGGTGTTGAAGCAAACATTGGTAAACCAATGGTTTCTTACCGTGAAACGATCAAAAAGTCAGTTGAGCAAGAAGGTAAATTCGTTCGTCAAACTGGTGGTAAAGGTAAATTTGGTCACGTATACGTACGTTTAGAGCCAATGGATGCTGATGCTGGTAAAGACTACGAGTTCGTTGAAGAAGTTGTTGGTGGTGTAGTTCCTAAAGAATTCTTCGGTGCTGTGGATAAAGGTATCCAAGAGCGTATGAAGAATGGTGTCCTTGCTGGTTACCCAGTTGTAGGCATCAAAGCTACATTGTTTGACGGTTCTTACCACGATGTCGATTCGGACGAATTATCGTTCAAGATGGCTGGTTCTTATGCCTTCCGTGACGGTTTCATGAAAGCGGATCCTATCCTTCTTGAACCTATCATGAAAGTTGAAGTAGAAACTCCAGAAGACTACATGGGCGATATCATGGGTGACTTAAACCGTCGTCGTGGTATGGTTCAAGGTATGGATGACTTGCCTGGCGGTACTAAAGCAATTAAAGCTGAAGTTCCACTTGCAGAGATGTTTGGTTACGCGACTCAAATGCGTTCTATGTCTCAAGGCCGTGCAACATACTCTATGGAATTTGCTAAATATGCTGAAACTCCACGTAACGTGGCTGAAGGCATCATTTCTAAATTCCAGTCTGGCGGTAAAAAAGGTGACGACGAGTAATCTTTCGATTACTATAAGCCCAAACTAATTCATAGTTAAAAACCAAGTGCTCATGCAGTGATCCTGCATGAGTAGTTTAAAAAGGAAGATCTCATGGCTAAGGCTAAGTTTGAACGTAATAAGCCACACGTTAACGTGGGCACAATTGGTCACGTTGACCATGGTAAAACAACTTTAACAGCTGCAATTGCAACTGTATGTGCGAAGAAATTCGGTGGCGAAGCGAAAGACTACGCTGCAATCGACTCTGCACCAGAAGAAAAAGCACGTGGTATTACAATTAATACTTCACACGTAGAATACGATTCTCCAACTCGTCACTACGCTCACGTAGACTGCCCGGGCCACGCCGATTATGTTAAAAACATGATTACTGGTGCTGCTCAGATGGACGGCGCGATCCTTGTATGTGCTGCGACTGATGGTCCTATGCCACAGACTCGTGAACACATCCTGCTTTCTCGTCAGGTAGGTGTACCTTACATCGTTGTATTCTTGAACAAATGCGACCTTGTAGACGACGAAGAGCTTCTTGAACTAGTTGAAATGGAAGTTCGTGAACTTCTTTCTACTTACGACTTCCCGGGTGATGACACTCCAGTGATCCGTGGTTCTGCTCTTCTTGCGCTTAACGGTGATGACAGCCAATACGGCGAGCCAGCTGTAGTTGCGCTTGTTGAAGCACTTGACTCTTATATCCCAGAGCCAGAACGTGCAATTGACCTTCCATTCCTTATGCCAATTGAAGACGTATTCTCAATCTCTGGTCGTGGTACAGTAGTAACTGGCCGTGTAGAGACTGGTATCGTTAAAGTAGGTGAGTCTGTAGAAATCGTTGGTATCCGTGATACTCAAACTACTACAGTAACTGGCGTAGAAATGTTCCGTAAACTTCTTGACGAAGGTCGTGCGGGCGAGAACTGTGGTGTTCTTCTTCGTGGTACTAAGCGTGAAGACGTACAACGTGGTCAAGTATTGACTAAACCAGGTGCGATCAAGCCACACACTAAATTCGATGCAGAAGTATACGTACTTTCTAAAGAAGAGGGTGGTCGTCACACTCCATTCCTTAACGGTTACCGTCCACAGTTCTACTTCCGTACTACGGACGTAACTGGTGCGATCGCGCTTAAAGAAGGCGTGGAAATGGTTATGCCTGGTGACAACGTTGAGATGTCAGTAGAGCTAATCCACCCGATCGCAATGGACCCAGGTCTACGTTTTGCGATCCGTGAAGGCGGCCGTACAGTGGGTGCTGGTGTAGTTGCTAAAGTAACTGCATAATCGCTGATTGTGTAAGAAAAGCGCCTCTTTGAGGCGCTTTTTTTTGATCTAAACTTTTATAAAACTAAAAATAAATTGTCTGACAATGATTTTAAAAGCTGTCCTTATCTGATATCGGCTTGACCTAAACTGCACTTATGTAAAAAAAATTACCACGTAATATACAGATAAGAATATGAATATTAAATTTTCGGGCCTGGATTGGCCTGATGGGAGTGGTCACATGAATGCGAAAGTAAATATTACCAATCGTGCGGGTGCAAGTTTTCCAGTTCGTCGCATGAACTTTGATTTTGATGCTGTACCGGAATATTGGATGAATGGCTCAGCAGGTCTCACTCATTTTATGACGGCATTATCTGCGCTATTTCCAGCAGGTGAAAAGTTTTTTATAGATTCAGTCCGTGCGGTGCGTAAACATCCTGCAATTGCCAATAATGAAGCATTACAAAAAGAAATTTCCGCTTTTATTGGTCAGGAAGCGATGCATACTCACGAGCATATCGGCTTTAATGCATCTGCGCAAAAACATGGGCATGATGTCGAGACGCTTGATCGTTATACCGATAAAGTCATTCAAACGACACGTAAAGTCATGGCTAAACTGGGTAAGCCTGTGGGAATTACCCAAGAAATGGTAGATTTGACTGCAACCACGGCACTTGAGCATTTCACTGCAACCATTGCCTCACAGCTTTTGACCAATAGTCACATTCAGGAATTGATGACAGATGAAACCATGAAAACCATGTGGTTATGGCACGCCATCGAGGAAAATGAACATAAGGCAGTGGCTTATGATGTCTTCGAAGGGGTTTTTGGCAAAGGATTAAAAGCCTATGCACTGCGTACTTCATCCTTGGTCATCGCAATGGCAACCTTATTTGTGGTGCAAAGCTATTTCCTTGCCCGTTTGCTCAAACAGGATCAGCAGCTCAATTTTGAGTCCTTAAAAGCCATTTATACCTATGCCTATAGTCCTTCTAAAGGTGTCATTACGGGTATGGCGAAAGAAATGCTGATGTATTTTAAACCGGGATTCCATCCGAATGATCATCATACAGATCAACTGTTGGCGACCTGGAAAGCCAAATTGGGTTTGTGACAGAACTGAAGATTGGAGAGCGACTTAAATCGCTCTTTTTTTTGCTCGATTTTTTGCATGAACTTTCTATAATGCGGAGGTTGATTCTATATAAGATGAACGAAGATGATTCGTTTAATGAAAGCAGCGGATGTAGAAGCCGTTGCAAAGATTGAGAGATCGGTTCAATCACACCCCTGGACTTTCAAACAGTTCGAAGATGCTGTAACAGCTTATCAAAGTACCGTGATTGAAGTGCAAGGGCAGGTGGCCGGATTTTGTATTTTACAACCGGTGCTAGATGAAGCCAATTTATTGCTGATGGCGATTGATCCGGCACAGCAAGGTCAGGGCTTGGGCTATCAGTTGCTGGAGGCTTCAGTGGTGATGCTAAAAAACAATCCGGTACAGATTTTCCTGGAAGTGCGCGAGAGTAATCAGGCTGCGATCAAGCTATATGAAAAATCAGGCTTTCATCAGATTGATCTGCGTAAGAACTATTATCCAAATGCCAACGGAAGCCGTGAACATGCCATCATTATGGTGAAAGCATGTACGGATGATTTTGCTAGTCTATTTAAATAATATAAACTGACGACCTTATTTAATAATCTGGTGATTCCATCCGCTGGGTAAGGTCGTCATTAATGAGTTTCCCAGGTGCTGAATCTCCGTGGCACTTAGGGCATGATTTAAGCGTCGCCATTGTCCATCGATCAAGAGTTCCAGTGGCAGATACTGAGATTTGTAATTCATTTTGCTAGAATGCGGCACCCAATATCCCAGATAGATAAATTGTAAGCCCAGCTTTTGTGCATGTTCAATCTGTTTCAAGATTGCAAAAGCACCAAGTGAGCGGCGATTTTCATCTGGGTCAAAGAAGGTATAGACGGCAGAAATGCCATCATCCAGCAAGTCACAGGTTGAAACACTGATTAGACGCTCACTTTGCCATAATTCTAGAAAGAAGCTGTCGGCACAGCTTTGTAATAAAAATTTTTCGAACTGATCCCGAGTGGGTGGGAACATGTCGCCATCTGAGTGGCGTTCATTAATATAGCGTTCATACAGCGCATAATGTAGGTCCCCGGCGTGCTCTGGACTGGTAATTTTTATCACCAGATCCTGACTACGTTTCCAGGCTTTTTTTTGTGAACTGTTCATGCGGAATTCAGCAACAGGCACACGCGAAGACAGACATTGACGACACAAATGACATTCGGGGCGATACACGAAATCACCACTGCGACGGAAACCGGTACGTGACAGTTCCGATAAAGTGACTACATCAATTCGATGTGCGGGATCCAGAAAAACCATGCGCGCCGACTTGTTGGGCAGATAGCTGCAATCATGCGGCGGCGTAATATAATACTGTAAATCGTTCAGTAGGGCCTTTGGCTGATAAGAGTTCATAACAACTACCCTCTGTTATTTTCATTCACTTAAGCGCGCGTTTTGCGCTATTGTTTTACTTGAAAATACACCTTCCTGATACTTTTTCCAATCAATCGCAGGCTTTTTTACAATATCTTGTAAAGAATTAAGATAGGCTTGGCGAGAAAGTGTGCAGGCACCTAGGCTTAAAAGATGATCGTTGACCAGTTGGCAGTCGATCCAGGGTAGTTTATTTTCCTGTCCAATCAGCATTAAAGTATAGAAAGCCATTTTAGAAACATCGGTTTGCGTACTAAACATGGATTCACCAAAACAGCCTTGACCGATGGTCACACCATAAAGTCCCCCCACGACGCGATCTTCATCCCAGACCTCAATGCTGTAGCCATATCCTGCGTCGAACATGTCGCAATAGCCTGCGATAATATCTTCACTGATCCAGGTATCGTTTGCATAAGCACGAGGCAATGAACAGGAACGAATCACTCTTTCAAAAGCATGATTGACCGTAATTTTATAGTCCTGCTTTTTCATATTGCGTAGCAGGGATTTGCTTGGGTGATAATCTTCGGGGCGAATAATGCAGCGCGGTTCCGGACTCCACCAGCAAATCGGATCACCTTCTGAAAACCAAGGAAATAATCCATGTGTATAGGCTTCATAAAGTGTAGAAGGGGAGAGGTCGGCACCAATACAAATCAGTCCTTCACCTTCAGGATCAACCTCGACCGGATTGGGGAAAATGAATTCTGAGCGAGGAAGTAAAGACATAGCAGACCCGACATAAATCTATAGATAAATCATCATCTCATTCTAGCAATAAAAAAGCCGCCTATAATGGACGGCTTTTTTATTCTTGCTGCTTAGTCTAGTTTGCCCATCGCATCAAGATATTTTTCTGCATCAAGCGCAGCCATACAGCCTGAACCCGCAGAAGTAATGGCTTGACGATAAATGCTGTCCGCAATATCACCGGCTGCAAATACACCCGGTACAGAAGTTTGAGTTGCATTACCTGCAGTACCGCTTTGCACCTGGATATAACCATCACGAAGCTCTAACTGACCTTCAAACATGCTGCTATTTGGCTTATGACCAATCGCCACGAACATACCCGTCACATCAATGTTTTGAGTAGAATCATCTTGAGTTGATTTAATACGAACTGAGGTCACTCCAGATTGTGCATCACCTAATACTTCATCAACTTGATGATTCCAGATAATACTGATCTTGCCTTCTTTTTCTTTGGCAAATAAATGATCTTGTAGGATTTTTTCAGAGCGTAATGAATCACGACGGTGAACCAGAGTCACGTGAGACGCAATATTGGATAAGTACAATGCTTCTTCAACAGCGGTATTACCGCCCCCTACAACCATCACTTTCTGGTTTTTATAGAAGAAACCATCACAGGTTGCGCAAGCACTGACACCTTGACCCATATAGGCTGCTTCAGATTCCAGACCGAGGTATTGGGCAGTTGCACCGGTACAGATGATCAGAGCATCACAGGTGAATTCTTCCATATCGCCTTTTAACACGAAGGGGCGCTGGCTAAGATCCACTTCATTGATATGGTCATACACGATTTCAGTGCCAAAACGCTCTGCATGTGCCTGCATACGTTCCATCAATGCTGGACCAGTCAAACCTTCGGGATCACCCGGCCAGTTATCGACGTCAGTCGTCGTGGTCAGCTGACCGCCCAGTTGCAAGCCTGCAATCAGGGTAGGTTTCAAGTTTGCACGCGCTGCATACACTGCTGCGCTATAGCCTGCAGGGCCAGAACCTAAAATAATCAGTCGTGAGTGACGTGCGCTCATCAGCTGTATCCTTTTTTATTTAGAAATTTATTGAATTATACGTGAAACTGTATAACAGTGGTGTGAGATTAAAGTCGATATTATTGATCATTGAAATCGATTTGGGCTATATAGCATAAGTAACATTGTGCTTGCACAATAGTGCATCTTTTTTCACAGAACAGGTGCATAATATGCATTTTATTGCGTCGCTTTTTTCAAGCATTGAAGCAAAAGAATATTCATGAAGAATTGGTTACAGGACAGTATATGACAGCGGTGTCGAGTGCCTATGCACAGCGCTTAGTAATGACATTATTTTTAGTCTCATTTGGGATTTATCTGTTTCTTGCAACAGTGACCTATACGCCATTTGATCCGGGGTGGATGCATATCTCCAGTGATACGCAGACCGTTTCGAATGCCAGTGGGGTAGCGGGTGCCTGGATTGCAGACCTTTTGTTTGGCTTCCTTGGTTGGGCAAGTCTGCTGATCCCTGTCTATCTGTTTATGGAAGCAATTCAGGTCTGGTGGCCGCGTAGCTTCCTGAACCGGCCATTTCGCTATGCTGCGCAATTCTTCCTGTTGCTGACCACCTCAGCGCTGTTGTTTTTATTTTGGCAAGTCCCTGCTGATACGCTGGATAATTCTTCCGGCGGTATTATTGGCTATGAATTAGGCCAGAGTCTGGAACAACTGCTGACAGTATACGGTGCAGCATTCTTCCTGCTGGTGCTTTGGGTGGTGCTATTTACCTTGGCGTTTGGGGTGAAATGGAACAAGACCTGGAGCAGCCTCAAAGCAACCCCTGCTTATTTACAAGACCTATTCTACCGCAATGTGCCTGAAGGCATGTCTGATTTTGACCGGACTGCACCTGTCGCCAAAAAAGAGCCAGTCATTAGTGCAAAAAAAGTAGCGGTTGCAGTAACACCTGCGCCTGAGCATCAACTGGTAGAAATAGATCCGGTGGTGCGCGATCAGGTGGCTGAACGCTTATTTGATGATTTTGCCGATAAAGAATCACAACAACCGCAGTTTTATGAGGATATTCCTGAGGCTGAGCAGCAGGCTCCTGAGCCAGTCGAGACATTTAAGCAAGTACAGCAAGTGCCTCAACAGCCGGATCGTGTGGTAGCCACAGGCGAGGTATGGCGTGCCTTACATTCAAATGAAGATCAGCGGCATAAACAGGATATTGATGCCTTACTCAAAGCAGCCGAAGAAGAACAGCTTAATTCTCCAGTCTCACATATAGCCGCTCCTCAACCTGTTTCAGCACAGACTCATGCTCACACCAGAACCGCATCGGCTTCACATACAGGCTTGGATTGGGATGATGATGAAATCTTTGATGAACTTCTGGCTGCAGTTCCGCAAGGCAAAACTGCGACAGATGTGCATAGCCCATTCAATACCGCGCCGCCTGAAAAAACGTCAAGAATTGTAGAAGACATGACCAATGTTGCACCTGTCATGGCATCTATGACAACGGCACATGTCGTGAAAAATAGCGCATTACAGGCCGATCTGGATGACCTGGGTGATTTGCTGATTGAAGAAGAGCCAAGCCAGCCGGTACGCAGCTCTAGCTATGCCCAGTCTTCTGCTTTTGTTCAGGCCCCGATTCAGCATCAGGGTATAGAGCGACCAGCATCTCCTCCTTCTGCAACTCATGCAGCAGTACGCGAGGCTTTATCTAAAGAAGAATTTGTAGAAGCTTGGCAAGAAACGGCTGGTAAACCACATGATGAAGACGAGTTTGATTTTGATGCACCTTTAACCGATGCTTCAGGCCGTCCGATGTCACGTGCCATGCAGGTGGCAGAGCGCCGTAAAGATTTATCGCCGCTTCCAGGCCTGGATTTACTGGATGAGGTCGATCCTAATAAAAAAGTGAATTTTACCGAAGAGCAGCTGGCACGTTTATCTGAGCTGCTTGAAATCAAGTTGCAGGAATTCAACGTCAAAGCCAAGGTGGTAGAAGCACAGCCAGGCCCAGTCGTGACACGTTTTGAACTGGATCTGGCGCCAGGGGTAAAAGCCTCTAAAGTGACGAATATTTCGCGTGATCTGGCACGTTCGATGTCGATGGCATCGGTTCGTGTGGTTGAAGTCATTCCAGGCAAGCCGTATATCGGAATTGAAGTACCAAACAGTACCCGTGAAATGGTCCGTTTAATCGAACTTTTGACCATTCCCGCCTTTACTGATCCGAATAGTATTCTCTCTATGGCAATGGGTAAGGATATTTCCGGTAATCCGGTAATTGCTGATCTGGGTAAAGCGCCGCATATGCTGGTGGCAGGGACCACGGGTTCCGGTAAATCGGTGGCGGTCAACTCGATGATTCTATCGATGTTGCTGAAATATACCCCAGATGAATTGCGTCTTATTCTGATCGATCCAAAGCAGCTGGAACTGGCGAACTATAATGATATTCCGCATTTGTTGACGCCTGTAGTCACCGATATGAAAGATGCGGTCAGCGCATTGAACTGGTGTGTCAATGAGATGGAACGTCGTTATAAGCTGATGTCTTTCTTGAAAATCCGTAAACTAAGCGACTATAACCGCAAGGTGGAAGAGGCGATTGCCAATGGTGAAGACCTGATCGATCCAACCTGGAAAGCCAGCGATTCTGTTGTGGGTGAACGTGCGCCGCGTTTGACGCCATTGCCTTCCATTGTGATTGTCGCGGATGAGTTCGCGGATATGATCATGCAGGTCGGTAAGAAAGCTGAAGAGATGATTACCCGTCTGGCACAAAAATCACGTGCTGCCGGTATTCACCTGTTGCTTGCGACCCAACGTCCATCGGTGGACGTGATCACCGGTTTGATCAAAGCCAATATTCCAACACGTGTCGCGCTACGGGTTAACTCCAAGATCGACTCGCGTACTATTCTGGATGCGGGTGGTGCAGAGGACTTGCTCGGTCACGGTGACATGCTATTCCTCGGCCCGGGTAAAATCGAACCTGAGCGTGTACATGGTGCCTTTATTGCCGATGACGAAGTCAACCGGATCTGCGATGCATGGCGTGAACGTGGTTCACCAAATTATGTCGACGAGATCCTGACACCATTTGATGAAGAACCATCCAGCCGTGGTTTTGAAGATGGTGGTGAGGGCAGTTCAGACCGTGATGCACTGTATGACCAGTGTGTAGCTTTTGTTTTGGAAACCCGTAAGGCTTCTACTTCATCCTTGCAACGTAAATTCAGTCTGGGCTATAACCGTGCTGCACGGATCATTGACCAGATGGAAGAAAACGGCATTGTCAGCGGTATGGGTGCCAATGGTAAACGCGAGATTCTGGTTTAATTTCAGTCTACCTACAATAAAAAAGCCTGCTTTCAAAGCAGGCTTTTTTATGTATTTTGACTCAGGCAAATTTTGCCAATACATCCAGAAACTCGGCACTTTGACGCGGGAAAGTGGCAATCACGTCATGAATCCGTTGTCCTTCCGGATTGGTTGCATTGACATCACGGCCATCAGCGACAAATTTCGTCAACAGGCGTTCATAATCAAATGGACGCATATGCTTGAAAGCATGATAGAGCACGTGAAAATCAGCATTAACACCTGCAGGAGGAAGCTGATTCAAGTAGGCAAATACACGCTCATCTGACCATTCTTCGTTAAAGGTCGCTGGTTGAGATAATGCCATCGCAATTTCCTTGATCTAATGTAGTTTTTTCGGCATGAAAAAAGGCAAAATATGAGACTAGATTAGCAAAGCACTGCTTTGCCTAGTCGCAAGACTTGAAGCTATGCTTCAAGTGGGCGGAATATAGCTAAACTACTATTTCTACCACTCTCATATTTTGCCTTGAATCAATTTACTTGACCAATCAAAAATCAGATTATCGTTCTTCAGGTAAATTGATATTCATTTCAAGCATTTCAATATTGGCTTCAGAACGGACCTGCATTTGAATATGCTGTTCATCGACACCGCGAACATAACGATTGACCACTTGCATGATTTCAGTCTTCATCTGGTCAATTTTGTCCTGGCTCAAGCGACGACCCAAGCCTTGTTCGGATGCAACGATCACCTTCAAACGGTCTTTAGCAGTCCGTGCGCTTGATGGTTTATCCTCGCCACTAAAAAGTTTACTCCAGAATCCTGCCATGTCTACGCTCCAAATAGTCGTGCTAACCAGCCCTTAGGTTTTACCTCGATATGACGGTAAGGACGCTCTTCGCCAAGGAAACGCGCAACCAGGTCATCATAGGCCTGACCTGCTGCAGCTTCAGTGAAAAGAATCACTGGCTTACCTTCGTTTGATGCTTGTAAAACGCTTGGACACTCAGGAATAACACCTAGGGTCGGTACACGTAAAATATCCTTAGAAATATCGTCAATCGTCAGCATTTCCTGTTTATCGGCACGTTCCGGATTGAAACGGGTAATACACAGATGCTTACGAATGCGACCTTCGTTTTGTTCTACTTTTTTAGTTTTACTGTCGAGCATACCAATGATACGGTCAGAGTCACGTACTGAAGAAATCTCAGGGTTGGTCACAATGATGGCTTCATCCGCATGATACATGGCCAAAATAGCACCACGCTCAATACCGGCAGGCGAATCACAGATAATATAATCAAATTCCTGCGAAAGCTCATCCATTACACGAGCAACACCTTCATCGGTTAAGGCATCTTTATCACGTGTTTGTGATGCAGGTAAAATATATAAATTTTCAATATCTTTATCGCGAATCAGTGCTTGTTGTAATCGTGCTTCGTTATTTAAAACATTCACAAAATCATAAACTACACGGCGTTCACAGCCCATAATCAAATCAAGGTTACGTAAACCTACATCAAAATCAATAACAACAGTTTTGTGACCGCGTAGGGCTAAACCTGTTGCAAAAGATGCACTTGTTGTAGTTTTACCTACACCACCTTTGCCTGACGTTACGACAACAATTTTCGCCACCGAATCCACTCCTGTTATGGTTCAAATCCCCTGTTTAAAATGGGGTTTTTGGTGTTTATTTATACATTAAAATTGTAGAGCTTCAAATACAAGCTCTAGTTGATCATTCAAGTAAATATGCACAGACTTTTTAACTACATGCGGTGGAATGTCATCCGCCACACAATAGGTTCCTGCAATTGAAATCAGTTCAGCTTCGAGGCTATGACAGAAAATGCGTGCTGCAGTATTACCACCCGCGCCCGCAATGACACGGCCACGTGCGCTGCCATAGACATGAATATTGCCCGAAGCAATCACTTCTGAACCACTGTTGATGCCGGCATTAATAATAATGTCGCCATTATGCTGCACGATACATTGGCCGGTACGCAGGATTTCATCATGATATGAGGTGATATGCGCGACGATCGGGGCAGCAGGGGCTTGATCATCACTCACCGCAGTAGGTTCTGGTTTAACTTCCACGACCTGTTCTTTGGTGGCTTTAACTTCTTCTAACTGGCGATCAGGTGGCAGTACCGGGAACTGAATAGCGCGCGCCTGATCTCCAAGTAAGCCTTCAGTAACAGCCATGGGCTGTACATCCAGACTGATTAATAGTTGAATCAGCGCAATGAGTTCCTGTTCAACTGAACTTTCAATGACTGCCAAAGTGCCGGGTGGAAATGCTGCTTGTAATTTTGGGCTAAGTTGCTGGCGGATGGCATCATGATCATTGGTATCTAAGCTAATGCGTATCGCATTGACCATTCTGCCTTTTATCCGTATATCAGCCATAATTCTTCCTTAAATACTTCTGACGTGCTGGTTTTGTGTCGAAGCAATGTTGTAAATAGTGCAAATCCTAGAACAAATTGCAGTAATTCTCTAGCGATCTCAGTTATTTTTTTATGCGAACAGGACCGGACGGATTAGTCTGATTCTGTACTTTAAACTTTACTTATCTATTGAGCTCTGATTTTGCTCATGTTCTTCTAAAATCTGTTGCCATTGTTTGACTTTTACCTGTTTTCGGATTGCTTCAAGTGTTTCAAAAACAGCCGATTCGACCAATTTATCAATATGTGGATTATGTTCAATCTGAATCTGGCTGATTTTATCTGAAATTAGGGTAAAAGTCGGATTTTCTTTTTGACCTGTGTGGGTAAATGGTTCAATCAGTCCTTGCGTGATATTTTCCCCCAAGCGTTGACCAATACTTTGAATTTGCTGTTCAATCCGGCTGCCCACAATTGGAATCAAACGTAATAATTGGGTCAATTCAGGAGTGTCTTCAATCGCCTGATTCACTACTTGCCCTACATTTTTAGCGATCATGGAACGTTGTGACTGTAATTCCTTGCCTAAAGATTCCTGCAAGATATCTGCCAAAGCAATGGCCAGTAATTTACGATGATGTTCCACCAGATCATCAATTAACTGTTTATGTGATGTGCTTGTGGTCAGTTCACGCTTGATGCCGTCCAGTACGGTCAGGACCACCCGGCTGGAAAGCTCTTCCATCAGCATGTTGTAATAAAAGTTGCCTTGGCGATACCAGCGATTGGGAATTACTTTATAACCATGGCTATGCAGGTTGTAGCCAATCGCGACCGCACGCAGCAGGCGCAGGAAACGTAGCTGAGGGATAATGGATAAAATTTCATACCAGTGTACAAAAGGGAAAAACCACCAGCGCCGATGATGACGTAGAACAATTGCGATAACCCAGCGTGCCAGTAATTCACAGACCAAGAAAGTGGTAAACCAGCCCTCGGTAATGATGACCCAAGGGCGTAAATCACTTTTATAAAACTGCAAAATTTCCGGTAAGCGAATGAAGTCAAACAACCACTGACCAAAATCGCTCATTAAAATGGCGTTGGCACTCAGACAGAACAGATTGATGATGATTAAAACCATCATCAAAATTTCGTAAATCAGTGCAATTTTCCAGCCCCAGGTTCCTTTACGAACAAATTTAAAGGAGCTGGACGTTATGTCCGGGTTGTCGTTCTTCATAATTACTCGGTTACAGATCCGACTGGGGCTTGGGTAAAGTTCTGCTGCATGTGTGCGATGAGCTGATCTTTTTCAGTCCAGATCTGATCAATCCATTTTTGAAAACGTGCACGATATTCAGCATCATCTTCATAATTGCCGCCCAGTACCCAATCAGGAATATCAATTTTTCTTAAATTTACCGCAATACGTGGTACTTCACCTAACCAAAATTCACCATAGCCCGGAATACCGTCAGGATAAACAATGGTCATGTCGACCAGCGCATCAATTTTATCGCCGAGAATACTGAGCGCCAATGCCAGACCACCGGCTTTAGGTTTCAGTAAATGTGTGTAGGAAGACTGCTGCTGATCATGCTTTTCCTGGGTAAAACGCGTGCCTTCCAGATAATTTAACAGGGTAAAAGGCTGACTGATCAGCTGTTCACAGGATTTACGTGCTTCTTCCATATCCCGATATTTCAACGCAGGGTTTTTGGCAATCTGTTCCTTGCTATGCCGTTTCATCATCGGGAAGCCTAAGATTTTAAAAGCCTGACCGACAAAAGGAATAAAAATAAGTTCCCATTTAGTAAAGAAGCGCGTCAGGGGCATACGGGTCAGACCGAAGTACTGATTGACAGTAGTATCGACCCAGCTTTGATGATTACAGGTCATCAAATAACGTCCCTGCATATTCAAATCCAGTGATTCATCTACACTGATTTGCCATTGCGTGTTTTTCAGCACATGCTCAATCAGCCAATTATTGACCCCTAACCAGCTGTTGGTAATCTTGATATTGGTTTCATCCACTTTTGCGGATTTTTTAAAAAGTTTGGTTAAACCCAAGGCCAGCACCGGGGGACCATGAAAAAAAGTACTGCCCGTCATGACGGATGTGACCGTCAGGCCACGCGCCAGTTTTTTTAAAGTCGGTTGCTTGTTGCTATTCGATGACATATCCAAACAGTCCCCAGAGATTAATCACTTAAATTTTTTCATATTTTGAGTAATATAGAGACAGTTAGGCAAATAAAAAAGCCTAAACAGGAAACTATGAAGATATTGTGACGAACTACTTGGTTTTAGTTACATATAAACATTACAAAATATTACTAAACGATTTATTATTAACAAAAATTCAATGGTTAGCCCATTCAATTTAAATCATTATCTCGCTTAACAACAAAGCATACAACAAGGAGTCATGCGATGCGTGCACTAGTCATTTCAGCAGCTGTAGCAGGGGCCGTAGCACTTACAGGTTGTCAATCAACTGGTAATAACATCGGTGGTGTGGAATATGATAAAGCTGCTCTAGGTACTTTAATTGGTGCTGCAGCAGGTTACGGTGTTTCTAAAGGCAATGCGAATACCAGCCGTCAAAATAACCGTGCAGCAGCGATTGGTGCTGTGGTAGGTGGTGCAGCGGGTGTGTATCTTGATAACAAAGAGAAAAAATTACGTCAAGCAACAGCAGGTACTGGCGTAGACGTTAACCGTAATGCAGATGGTTCGATTAACCTTGTGATGCCGGGCAGCATTACATTTGATACCAACAAATCAAATATCAAACCAAACTTCTATGGCACTTTGAACAAAGTGGCGCAAGTATTAACCGAAGATAACAAGAGCGGTATTCTTGTAACTGGTTATACAGACAGCACGGGTAATGACTCAATTAACTTGCCATTGTCTCAAGCACGCGCAAACTCTGTAGCGACTTACTTGGCAGGCCAAGGTGTTTCACGTACACGTATTAATGCTCAAGGTTTAGGTTCAGCGAACCCAATCGCAGACAACACAACTGCTGCGGGTAAAGAACAAAACCGTCGTGTAGAAATCGCGGTATATGCAGTTCAATAATTCTTGAACGCTTAAGAAAAAACCACCTTCGGGTGGTTTTTTTATATCTGAATATTGACCTGATTAATCGTATTTTAAATTAGGCAACTGACGCAGAGATGACTATAATCGGAGCCGAATCTAGAAGAGGAAGCCATATGTCACTCGCCAGTCAGTTAAATGACAAGCAACTTGAAGCCATGAAATACACTCAAGGACCCTTGTTAGTACTTGCAGGAGCGGGTTCAGGCAAGACTTCAGTGATCACGCGAAAAATCGCGTATTTAGTCAAGCATTGCGGGATTCCCGCACATCGTATTACTGCGATGACTTTTACCAACAAGGCAGCACGTGAGATGAAAGAGCGTGTCAGCAAATTGTTGACGCGTGAAGAAAGTAAAGGCGTTTCAGTTTCGACCTTCCATACTTTTGGCCTGAATATGCTGCGTTTGGAGTTGAAACATACCCCACTGAAAAATAATTTCTCGATTCTGGATGCTGACGACTGTAAGCGCATTCTGATGGATTTGATGCAGCGTGACAATTTATCTGGTGCAGAAAGCAAAGAACTGATTGCCAAAGCTATGAAAATGATCTCGGACTGGAAAAATGATCTGATTCCGCCCGAGCAGGCCCATACCACCTGTGAAACTGCCGAAGATGTGCAGTTTGCGCATCTATATCAGCTTTATGAACGTAATTTGCGCGCCTATAATGCCGTGGATTTTGATGATCTGATTGTGATGCCAACGCGCTTGCTGCAGGAAAATGCAGAAGTCCGTGACAAATGGCAAAATCGTGTGCGTTATCTGCTGGTCGATGAATATCAGGATACCAATACGGCGCAGTATATTCTGGTGAAATTACTGGTCGGTGTGATGGGACAATTCACTGCGGTAGGCGATGATGACCAGTCGATTTATGCCTGGCGTGGTGCTAAACCGGAAAATATGGCTTTTTTGCAGCAGGATTTTCCTAATCTGAAAGTGATCAAGCTGGAACAGAACTATCGTTCGACCAGTCGTATTCTTAAAGCAGCCAACACCGTGATTGGCAATAATCCGCATATTTTTGATAAAAAGCTCTGGTCAGACAAAGGCCATGGTGAAGTGATCCGTGTGATTACCTGCCGAAATGATGATGATGAAGCAGAGCGCGTGGTTAAAGACCTGATCACGCATAAGCTGATGAATGGTAAAAGCTGGAAAGATTATGCGGTGTTGTACCGTGGCAATTTCCAGGCGCGTATTTTAGAAACCCATCTACGTCAGATGCAGATTCCGTATAAATTATCTGGCGGACAGTCCTTCTTCGCGCGTGCCGAAATCAAGGACATGATGAGTTATTTACGTCTGATCATTAACCCTGAAGATGACAGTGCATTCCTGCGAATTATCAATACGCCAAAACGGGCGATTGGTCCGGTAACGCTGGAAAAGCTCGGCTTATTTGCTCAGGAAAATAATCTGTCGCTTCTGGCTGCGGCAGCGGATCAGCGCCTGACCATGGCGATTCCGAAAAAGGCCACGACCCAATTGGCCGAGTTTGCCGATTTTATTGAGGGCTTTACCCGCAATTTACTGGATGATGATGAACCAGTGCCGATCATCCGCCAGATGATGATTGAAGCCGGTTATATCGATTACATCAAGGAAACTGCAGCCACGCCAGCGCAGGAAAAAACCAAGCTCGACAATATCGAAGTGCTCTACAGCAGCATTCAAAGCCTGATTAACCGCGCTGAGGATGTTGATGAAAAGAATATTGAAAGTGTAATTCGTAAAATGGTGCTGCTGGATATGCTGGAGCAGCAACAAGAAGAAGAAGACACCGATAAAGTCAACTTACTGACTTTACATGCATCCAAAGGTCTTGAGTTTCCTTATGTGTATCTGATTGGGCTGGAAGAAGAAATTCTGCCGCATAAAAACTCGATCGCTGCGGAAACCGTCGAAGAAGAACGCCGTCTGATGTATGTGGGGATTACTCGTGCACGTCAGGGCTTGACCATTACTTTGGCAGAACAACGCAAGGCGGGCGGGCAGATGAAGCAAATGACCCCAAGCCGTTTCCTGGATGAATTACCAGAAGATGAGCTGGAATGGTTAGGTCGTAAGAAAAAGCTGGCAGGCAACATCGATCCGAAATTACAAGCCCAACATTATCTTGATAATTTGCGTAATCTTATCAAACGATAAGAAACAAGGCTTGCTCTTATTTTAAATGAAACAACAGGAATGAATACATGAAAGTTCAGGTGAAAGTCCTTGACTCACGTCTCGGTCAGGAATGGCCATTACCGACTTATGCTACGACAGGTTCAGCGGGGCTGGATTTGCGTGCGTGTGTTACAGAAACTACGATCATTGAACCAGGCCAAACGGTTTTGGTAAAAACTGGTTTAGCAATCTATATTGAAGATCCTGCATTTGCTGGTCTGATCTTGCCACGTTCGGGTTTAGGCCATAAACATGGGATCGTGTTGGGTAACCTGGTAGGCTTAATCGATTCTGATTATCAGGGTGAATTGATGGTATCCGTTTGGAACCGTAGCCAGACGGCATTCAGTTTAGAGCCAGGTGAACGTTTGGCACAGTATGTGTTGGTTCCTGTGGTGCAGGCTGAATTCGATCTAGTGAATGAATTTGAAGCGACTGAACGCGGTGCTGGCGGTTTTGGTCATACGGGTAAAAACTAAGTTTTAATCATGGTTTACATTCATTAACTGGATGTAAGCCATTTTTTTTAGTTAAGTGATTCAGATATTAAAAATGAGCTGATTGAAATATATTTAAAAATAAAACCCTATTTTCTAGTTCAGTAGAGCCATTTAAATCTAAAATTTATGTAATGATCAAATATCTAATCAGATGAAACTCAAAATAAATATAATTAAATAAACATTGTTTAATTACAAGAACCCTATAATTCTAAAGTTGTAGATTATATTTTTATAATTGATTGTTACATTGAAATCGTTTAAAAATAGCGAGTCTTAAAACAAAAACAAATGTTT
Source organism: Acinetobacter sp. WY4 (assembly GCF_018438165.1). Taxonomy (GTDB): domain Bacteria; phylum Pseudomonadota; class Gammaproteobacteria; order Pseudomonadales; family Moraxellaceae; genus Acinetobacter. Next base: position 2,801,848 of record NZ_CP053947.1, read on the forward strand.
AAAGTCATTATGATGAAATCATCATTTTAAATCTCCTTATTTTAACGAATAGTGAAAAGACAGTTTTATGGGATCTATGAATCATCCATTCCCCATGCATATCTTTCGTGCCTATGACATACGCGGTAAAGTCAGTCTATTAGGTGCCGGGATCATTGATGCAATTGCCCACGGTTTAGCCCAGCAGTATCAGACTGCGGGACAGACACGTGTCGCCATTGGTTATGATGCACGCATCAGTAGTCCGGCTTTTGCCGACACGATTGCCCGTATTTTTAAAGATTATTCGCTGGAAGCCACTATTGTAGGCTGCTGTTCCAGCCCAATGCTATATTTCACCGCACGCCAGTTTGATGGCAATGGCATTATGGTCACTGCCAGTCATAATCCTAAAGAAGATAATGGTATTAAATGGATTATTGATGGTGAACCACCTTGTCCTGAGATGATTCAACAGGTGGCCCAACTGGCAAAGTCACATTGCGATAGCCAGCTAATTACTTTAGCTGAACTGCCGCATCAGATTATTCCAGAGTTTTGCCTGCAGTATCAGCAGGGAATATTAGAAGATATTCAATTAAAGCGCTCATTTAAAGTGATTCTGGATGGTCTGCATGGCTCAGCCGGACGTTGTGCCGACTTGGTACTCAGAAAAATGGGCTGTGAAGTGACTGCTTTACGTTGCGAGGCCAATGGACATTTTCCGGATCATGCCCCTGATCCTTCGCAAGACAAACATCTTGAGACTTTACGTCAAACCGTCATGCAGCAGCAGGCCGATCTCGGTATTGCTTTGGACGGTGATGGCGATCGCCTGGTTCTGGTTGATGAACATGGTCAGATTATTACAGCCGATCAGTTATTATGCCTGTTTGCCGAAATTTGTCTCACTGATTCAACGCCACGCCAATTTGTTTATGATGTGAAATGTTCAACTCTAGTTCGCGATACAGTGCAACGTCTGGGCGGGGAACCGGTGATGATTCGTACCGGTAGTTCATTTCTCAGAACATATCTGAACCAATCTCAGCAGCAAGCCATTTTTGGTGGGGAATATGCCGGACATTATGTCTTTAATGATGGTCGCGGCTGGGGCTATGATGATGGACTCTATGCAGCGCTCAGAGTCATGGAATATCTCGACCAAACGGGGCAAACTCTCGCGCAGGCCTTGGTGGCCTATCCAAAACGCCATGGTACTGAAGATCTTTATATTTCAACGCGCCAAGTGCGTCCAGTTGAGCTTTTAAACTTCGTTGAACAGCAATCCGCAAGAATTCATGCGCAAATCAGTAAAATTGATGGGATACGTCTTGATTTTGAGGATGGTTTTGGCATCATTCGAGCATCCAATACAGGTGAGTATTTCACGGTGCGCTTTGATGCCAATAATGCTCAAGGTTTGAATGAAATTCGTCATCTGTTTGTAGCCATGTTGCGTGACCGTTATCCAGAGATCGCTCAAGACATTTTAGATGCTCAATAAGGAGAGGCGAATGCCAAATCAACAAACAGGCATCGACAAAGCACAGATTTTGACAGAAGCTTTGCCGTATATTCAACGCTTTGCGGGTAAAACCCTGGTGGTAAAATATGGCGGTAACGCGATGACTGATCCAGAACTGGAAAGTTCATTTGCACGTGATATCGTATTATTAAAAACCGTCGGTATTAATCCGATTGTAGTGCATGGTGGTGGTCCGCAAGTCGATTCCATGCTGAAACAGCTGGGCCGTGAATCTGACCGTATTGATGGCATGCGCGTGACTGATCCTGCGACCATGGAAGTGGTCGAGATGGTACTTGGCGGTAGCGTTAACAAATCTATCGTGAACCTGATCAACCAGCATGGTGGCCGTGCGATTGGTCTTACCGGTAAAGATGGTAACCTGATCCGTGCACAAAAACTGTTGATGGAAAAAGTGGCTGAAGATGGTTCGGTTCAGCAAATTGATCTGGGTCTGGTCGGTGAAGTTGTCGGTGTGAAAACAGATGTTCTGGAAATGTTCACCAATAGTGACTTTATTCCAGTCATTGCCCCGCTAGGCGTCGACGAAGAAGGCAATACCTATAATATCAATGCCGATCTGGTCGCTGGTAAAGTCGCTGAAGCTTTGGGGGCAGAAAAACTGATTCTGCTGACTAACATCACGGGTGTACTGGATGAAAATAAAAATCTTTTGACTGGTTTGACCACTCAAGAAGTCGATCGTTTAATTGAAACCGGCGTGATTTATGGCGGCATGATTCCAAAGGTCGGTTGTGCGCTGGATGCGGTAAAAGGCGGCGTCGTAAGTGCACATATCGTGGATGGCCGTGTACCTCATGCCAGCTTACTAGAAATTTTCACCGATCATGGTGTGGGCACCCTCATTACCAATCGTGCCAATCCGCATCGTTCTTAAGCCAATTTTTTCGAAAAAGAGTCTCAATAGAGACTCTTTTTTATTTGGATTTCTTATAGCCACCTATTTGAAATGACTGGGACAGTCATGCACAATAAGCTTCTAAGTAAATAGAGAGCTGAAACCAGACCATGTGCCAACTGCTCGGAATGAATTGTGCCACCCCGACAGATATTACTTTTTCTTTTCGCGGGTTTTCCCAGCGGGCGGGCATTACCTCTGATCATGCGGATGGTTTCGGGATTGCTTTCTTTGAAGATAAAGCCTGCCGTCTGTTCGTCGATAACCAGTCCGCGATTGAATCACCGATTGCCGAGCTGGTACGTAATTATCCAATCAAATCACGCAATGTGATTGCCCATATCCGTAAAGCGACCCAAGGCAAAATTAATCTGGAAAACTCGCATCCTTTTAGCCGTGAACTTTGGGGGCGGCAATGGATTTTTGCCCATAATGGCGATTTATATGATTATTTTCCTGAACTGTCAGGGCGCTTTACCCCAGTCGGAAATACCGACAGTGAGCGTGCCTTCTGTTACCTGCTGGATCAACTGGTGAAACGCTTTGGCTATCATGAGCCGAAACTGGATCAGGTTTTCGATCTTCTAGCTGAAATTTCACCTGCAATCGCGGAGCATGGCACCTTTAATTTCTGCCTGTCGAATGGTCAGGCGCTGTTTAGCTATGCGATTACTAAACTCCACTGGCTGGTACGTGAATACCCGTTTAGACCGGCTCAGCTGATTGATATTGATGTCGAAGTGGACTTTAGTCAGGTCACGACCCCTGAAGATCGCGTCGCAGTGATTACCACTGAACCATTGACCCAGAATGAAGAATGGACTGCCTTCCAGCCCGGTGAAATGATCCTGTTTCAGCATGGGGCGAAAGTACGTTCTCAGTTGACGCATGTTGAACGTCTGGAACGTGAACGTCTTGATCCTTCCTTAAAACGCGTCACGCGAGCTGATCAATATTGAAATGCGATTAAAGACGGAGTTTAAACTCCGTTTTTTTATATTTAAAAAATAAGAAAAAATCTAAGAATAAATAAAGGTTTATTGCGGATTTTGGTTAATTAATATCTTAGCCTTTTACTCAGGATAAATTATTTTTAATTATATATAACAGAAACTTAAAATGAAAAAGCCGGATTTAGGCGGAAAGCCGACTAATTTGCTTCATTTTTATTTGAATCAATACGCTATATGCTCATTTTCACGTTATAAGTCCTTAATATTTATAGGTGGTCGTAATGAAAATGAAATGGGTTCCAGATTATAATACTGGTATCGATGTGATTGACGATCAGCACAAACGAATTCTCGATTATATCAACGAAATTGATGGAATTGATGCCAATACCGAGCGTGCCCGTATTAAACAGATTCTCGACAATATTATTGATTATACCCAGTCGCATTTCACCTTTGAGGAATCTCTTCAGGAAGAAGCCGGCTATAAATATCGGGTGCCGCATAAACGTGTGCATGACCTGTTTATTAAGAAAATTGAATCTTATCGTGACCGTTTTGAACTGGGGCAGTCGATTGAACATGAACTGCACGAAGTATTATCGAAATGGCTGATTAACCATATTCAGCACGATGACGCCGATTATGTCGGTGCCGTAAAAGAAAATATGATGGGCATCATCAAGGAAAAAGAAAAGAAAACAGGTAAAAACTGGTTCGCTCGTTTCTTCTCATAATAAAAGACGTAACGAGATAACAAAAATTAAAATCTAATTATAATTTTTGCGCAGCAAATCACTGTCATGGTGGTTTGCTTTTTGTTTTTGATTTTCACCGCTTCACAAGGCAAAATAGCGCTAGATTTTTATAGGAATGCATCATGCAGGACAATGCTATGTCAAAATGGTTATCGCCGCTGATGGCTTTCTGTTTATCGTTTATTATCATCGCGACGCTCGCACCGATAACCGGTATCCAGATTGATCGTCAGCTGGATTTCTGGATGCTCTGGTTGGCCACCATGCTGATTCTGGCGCTTCCAGTCTGCTACTTGGAAATTGCTTTGGCCAAGCGCTCTAAAACAACGCCATTACAGGCGCTGTCGACACTGACCCGTGAAGCTGATGCGTCACAGAAATGGCGTATTGTCGGCTGGTTAAGTGTGATCTTTATTCCGTTTTTGGCAGGTGCCATGCTGAACAATGCCAGCAATGTTCTGGCGATTGCTGCACTTGATCTTGCACCCAATCTTCTGTTGATTGGATTGACAATAGTAGCGTTGGCCCTGTCACTGCTACCGCGTCAAATTTTATTGGCTGTTACCACGATTGGCGTACTGGCGTCTCTGGTTCTAGCCAATGTGATGGGAACGGCGCTACCTGCATGGCAAGTCACACCAGTCGAGTTCTCGGAATGGGGCAATGCCACCGTATTGGCTTTGGTCGCAAGTGGTCTGGGCATGGGCTTGTACTGGCAGTCTAGCCTGAGCGCTGTACAACAACAGGATGTCGCCAGCAAGACGGTATTGCCGATCTGGATTGCGCAGCTCGTTGCTGTCATTGCATTTGCTTTCTTTGCCGTGCAAGCACAAATCCCTGCATTTACTCTGGTCGCAGCGATGGTGGCAGCTGCCGCATTAATTCTGCAAATGGCACGTGAACAGTTACAGCAACGCCAGCTTCATCCTGTGATTCAATGGGCGACTGTGGCTGCGGTTACGCTGATCTGGGCTATTCCAAATCTAAGCCCAATTTTCAATGTGGTCTTGCTCGTCTGGGGCTTATTGATTTGTTTGATCTATGCATTATTTGCCGGCTGGATCATGAAGATCAGTCATTTGCGTAAATCAATGAATTTCAGCTCTGAAGCGTTTTATAACATTTGGCGTATTGCAGTACGTGTAGTGTTACCGGTCGGGATTATTCTGGCAATCATTGCTGTCTTAGGACAATTCATCTGATGAGTGAGGCGATGATCTGGGTGGCGTATGCGACGCCAGAAAAACAATTTCATCTAGCCGTGCCATTTCAGTCCGGCATGACAGCATTGGATGCGATTGAGCAAAGTGGAATCCGTGAGCAGGTCGAATTGCCTGAACCGTTATCTCTGGGCATTTTTGGCGTGCGCTTGCAAGATCATCAGCAGCAACTGGCAGCAGGTGATCGGGTGGAAATTTATCGGCCACTGACCATCAATCCTAAAGACATCCGACGTAAACGCGCCGAGAAAAATCCTGTGGGTCGTTATGCCAGAGGCAATCTTTTAAGAAAGCTGAAACCATCTTCCGAATAGAAAGCGGCTTGAATGAGCAGTAGCCTCAATGATCTGCTCAATCAATCAGCTTAATCAAAAAAGCCCCTGATGATTCAGGGGCTTTTTCATGAGAAACCGGCTATAGTGGAGGAGCATTTAAAATTGCTTCTTTTGATCCTGGTAAGCCAGGTTGAGATTCTGGAATTGTCTCCAGACCTTCAACGCGTTCCACGATACCAGACTGGTTAAAGTAGATTTTCAAATGCTGGCCTTGGGCTGCCGGGATCTTGGCTTTTTTAGCGTAGGTTCCTGGGGTATAGTTATAGATGTAGTCCCAACGTAAAGGATTCAGTGGATCGCTTACTGTTGGACTGCCCAGTAAGAAACGCACCTGTTGATGGCTCATTCCCACCTGAATTTTAGCGGCTTGTGCTTGGGTTAAAGGGGTTCCTTGTGGAATATCTACTTTATAAACACCTAATGTCGAACAGCCGACGAGCAATGAAGTGACGAATAACGTCAACATGATTTTTTGCATTTTGCTAAACTATCCCAAATTAATTATGATGCATTTGATCCAAGGATAGATCATACTGCATCTAAACTTTGTTGCATATTCCAACTTTGATTTTGTTGAGAGACCTTTTTACATGACTATTTCAAACCAAGATTTACGAAAAGCTGGGCTGAAAGTTACCCTTCCACGAATTAAAATATTAGAATTACTAGAAAATTCAAAACAACATCATTTAAGTGCGGAAGATATTTACAAGACTTTACTCGATCAGGGCGAAGATGTAGGTTTAGCAACTGTGTATCGTGTGTTAACGCAGTTTGAAGCAGCGGGCATCATCGAACGTCATAATTTTGAAAATAATCATTCAGTTTTTGAAATTATGCAGGAAGATCACCACGATCACCTAGTATGTTTAAATTGCAGCAAAGTTGTTGAATTTATTAATGATACGATTGAAAAAGAGCAGCATGACGTTGCTGAAAAATTTGGTTTTGAATTAACCGGTCACTCACTGAATCTGTATGGCTACTGCGATGCGCCTGCCTGTCAGGAAGTTTTCCGTAAAAAATAATTTGAGCTCTGGTTCAAACAAAAAAAACAGGCTTCATGGGAAGCCTGTTTTTTTATGCGCTCAATCTGATCAGGACTGACCGTCAAAGGTGATATTGGAATGTGCACGCAATAAATTGCTGCCACCTTCTTCTGACAGTTTGATTTGCAAACGCAGGTCGTTGGGTGAATCCGCATGTTTCAGTGCATCTTTATAGCTGATCTGTTTGGCTTTATACAGATCATACAGCGCCTGATCGAAGGTCTGCATGCCCAGTTCACGGGAACGCTTCATCAGATCCTTGATCTCATGCACATCACCTTTACGAATCAAGTCGGCAATCAGTGGCGAGTTAATTAGAATCTCAATGGCAGCGCGGCGACCATTGCCATCGATGGTTGGAATCAGTTGCTGTGCCACAATCGCTTTCATGTTTAGGGACAAGTCCATAAACAGCTGATTATGCCGGTCTGCTTCGAAGAAATGGATAATCCGGTCAATCGCCTGGTTAGCGTTGTTAGCGTGCAGGGTAGCAAAGACCAGATGACCGGTTTCGGCAAAGGCAATCGCATAATCCATGGTTTCACGTGAACGGATCTCACCAATCAGAATTACATCCGGTGCCTGACGCAAGGTGTTTTTCAGGGCAATTTCAAATGAATCAGTATCGATGCCGACTTCACGCTGGGTGATAATACAGCCCTTATGCTGGTGAATAAATTCGATCGGATCTTCAATGGTAATGATATGACCTTTGGAATTTTCATTACGATAACCGACCAAAGACGCCAGCGAGGTTGATTTACCGGTACCCGTTGCCCCGACAAAAATAATGATGCCACGTTTGGTCATCGCCAGTTCTTTTAGAATCGGCGGTAACTTGAGTTCATCCATCGTGGGAATAACAGTTTCAATCCGACGCAGCACCATCCCCGGTTGATCTCGTTGCTGAAAGGCACTGACACGGAAGCGGGCACTTTTATCCGGCGTGCTGATGGCAAAGTTACATTCACGACTGTCAGCAAATTCTTTACGCTGCTTTTCGGTCATGATGGAATGGAGCAGTTGTCCTACTGCCGCACCGGGTAATTTTACTGAACCAATCGGTAAAATCTGCCCATTAATCTTGATGGACGGTTCGACATCGGCAGTAATGAACAGATCCGATGCTTTTTTCTCCACCATATAATCGAGTAAGCCGTTAAAATCCATGTATATAAACCCCAATACAATTCAATTTTTTTATAAAAATGCTTCTGGCTGTTTTGCTGCAGTACGTGCAACTTGCGGGCTGATCAAACCTTTGGACACCAGTGTTTTCAGGGTCTGATCCAGCGTAGTCATGCCATAGTTGGCGCCTGTCTGAATTGCTGAGTACATTTGTGCGACTTTGTTTTCACGGATCAGGTTACGGATCGCAGGAATACCGATCATGATTTCATGCGCCGCCACACGCCCGCCGCCATTTTTCTTCAGTAGAGCCTGTGAAACTACGGCTTGTAGGGATTCAGACAACATGGCGCGTACCATGTCTTTTTCTTCAGCAGGGAATACGTCGATCACACGGTCAATGGTTTTGGCCGCTGAGGTGGTATGCAGGGTGCCAAATACTAAGTGACCGGTTTCTGCTGCAGTTAACGCCAGACGAATGGTTTCAAGGTCACGCATCTCACCGACCAGAATAATGTCCGGATCTTCACGCAGTGCTGAACGTAGCGCTTCATTAAAGCCATGCGTATCACGATGCACTTCACGCTGGTTGATCAGGCATTTTTTCGACTGATGCACAAATTCGATTGGGTCTTCGACTGTTAAAATATGGTCATAGCGGTTGTCATTAATATAGTCCAGCATCGCCGCCAAGGTGGTTGATTTACCCGAACCGGTAGGACCTGTCACCAGTACCAGACCACGTGGATATTCACAGATGTCTTTAAAAATCTGTCCCATGCCCAGATCTTCAAGGGTCAGGACTTTAGATGGAATGGTACGGAATACCGCACCGGCACCGCGGTTCTGGTTAAATGCGTTGACACGAAAACGCGCCACGCCAGGCACTTCAAAAGAAAAGTCAGTTTCCAGATTTTCTTCAAAATCACGGCGCTGTTTGTCGTTCATGATGTCATAAACGAGTTTATGCACTTCTTTGTGTTCTAATGCTGGCAGGTTGATGCGACGAACCTCCCCATCGACACGAATCATTGGCGGTAAGCCCGCAGACAAGTGTAAATCCGACGCACCATTTTTAGCAGAAAATGCCAACAATTCTGTGATATCCATAAGGTCCCCGAGTTCATTAAAATGTTAATTATTTTGATAGAATAATAAGGCTTTCCCACAGCTTAACCAACACTTAGTTCATGGGCAAGGGGAAAAAAGATGAATGAAATGAGAACCCCATCAATGAATATGTTGCAACAGTCACGAAATCAGGTTTTAGTGCAAATTGAAACTGCCTGTGTTGAGGCCGGCCGCGAAGCAGATGCGGTGCAACTGCTTGCCGTTTCCAAGACCCAGCCGAGTAGCGTGCTGGCAGAGATGTATCAGGCAGGGCAACGTGCTTTTGGTGAAAACTATTTGCAGGAAGCACTGGAAAAAATCACGGCACTGAAAGAGCTGGAGATTGAATGGCATTTTATTGGTCATGTGCAGCGCAACAAAACCAAGGCTCTGGCGGAAAATTTTGCCTGGGTACATGGAGTCGATCGCCTGATTATTGCCGAGCGTTTATCAAATCAGCGTGGAGATAATCAGTCCGCACTGAATATCTGTATTCAGG